>JAVBKJ010000055.1:0-17329 GCA_031554075.1 Oscillospiraceae bacterium
CCTTTGAGCAAATGGTTCACGCCCAAGTCAAGAGTTGTCACCCGCTGGCGGCGGCGTGCCTGCGTGAAACCCCTACAGGGCTGACCGAAAGATTAATACAACTAGAAGACCAGCGCGGCGATTTGTACTCCGTTAAAAACACACTTGACGCGATTTTTCTACCAGAACAAATTGCGTATGAATACCTATCGGAGCAATTGCCGCCCGACAAAGTGGATGTGTACTTGGATTTTCTAGCCAGACGCCGCGAATCGCTCTATTCATTACTGGAATCACAGCCATGGACGATGCTACTGCCCACCAGTGTCATCGAGGCGATATTACTCAACGGCACGTGCCGCCTATCGGGGATTGAACTGCTAACGCCTCGGGACGTGACCCTGTCTGACAGTGCCTTGTTAGGCTACCTCGAGGAGCTACTGCGCCTGCTCGAGCGGTACCCGTTGCTAACGATACTGTTTTTAGAGGATTGCCCCATGCTGAACGTGACAGTAAAGGCAAACGCAGGAACGCTATTTATGGCAGATAGCGTCGCCTCACAGCCGTCGGGTGTGTATGTGGGCGATGCAAGCTTATGCGACTCGTTGTTACGATGGTTTACAGCGCGTAATCGTGAAGCAGTCGAGGGACGCCAGTTGGCGATTGAACAGATTGAGGAAGCCGTGGACTACCTACGATAATACGTATCCCTAGTCAACTGGTGTGTCATTTTTTTATATGGCGGTGCGTGAGATTTGCATAAAGTGCAGTTTTGCTAAACATACTGTAATAATATGCGAGAATGATAACGAATTGGATATCTTTTTGACACTGTCATAATCTCCAAAACAGGTTCTGTTGTGCGTCTAAATCTTAGCAGGCTATCTACTGGAAAAATGCCGCGCCCTGTGATATACTGATGTATGGCACTGTCTGGAAAGGGGGCTACTCGTGGAATTTCACCTAGTAATCCGTTTAACACCTGCCTGGCCAAAATTTGTAAACCTCGGCGATCCTATTTGAGGAGATTCTGGTTTTGGGATGCAGATTAATACGCTATCGAAATTTGGTTCAGTGCGAGTCTCTGTTTGCGGTCATCCTGCTGAACTAATGCAACATATTGCCACAAATTTAGGCATAGCAGTCGATTCTACGATATTGCAGGAGGATGCACCCTTTGACAAGGTGTTGCCTTCGGACAAAGTGCTTATGATTGACGCCCCCACCTACTGGGACGAGGCGGCAATAGTGACAGTTTTAGACGCGCTACAGGAACATCCAACACGCTTTTTCCAAATGGTCACGGCGGAGGGTCGCCGACTACCGGCCTACGCACTCATGGGCACGTATGCCCACGAATTTCAGATTAAAAAGGCTCGAGCGCTCACTATTTCATCGGTTCGTTCTATTTCCACCGTTGTCGAGTTTCATGCGTTTCGTGAGTTTATACGCACCACCATTATTGCGCGCCATATCGAAGCAGGCGTTGTCATGCTCGCACCTGAGTCTGTCACCATTGACCAACATGTGACGTTGGGCGCTGGATGTGTTTTAGAGGCAGGTGTTGTGCTGCGCGGTCATACAGTCGTGGGTGAGGGATGCCGCATTGGTCCCTTTACGCTGATTGATAACTGTCAAATCGGTCATCATTGCACCATTAATGCCTCCCAGTTATATCATTCCACGGTTGCCTCACACGTTTCCTTAGGTCCTTACGCATATGTGCGCCCTGGCTGTCACATAGAAAAAGAGGCGCATATCGGCAGTTTTGTGGAACTAAAAAATTCTCAAATCGGAGAAAGTTCAAATGTAGCACACCTTTCGTATGTCGGAGATGCGCAAGTGGGCGCCCATGTCAATCTCGGGTGCGGCACTGTCACGGCTAATTTTAACGGCGTTAGCAAGCACAAAACTGTCATAGACGATCACGCCTTTGTGGGGTGTAATGTGGCGTTAGTGGCACCTGTGACGGTTGGCGAAGGTGCGGTGATTGGCGCAGGCTCTACGATAACGCAGGATGTACCGCCCTATGCGTTGGCTGTTGCCAGAGAGCGGCAAAGTGTCAAAGCAGATTGGGCGCGAGACAGAGATAGAAACTGGTAGTAAAAACATTTTGGGGGGGTTTTCTTATGATTCCGCATAGCAAAATGATAAAAGTGTTTGCAGGTAACGCAAATCCAGCGTTGGCACAATCCATTTGCGACTGTTTAGGGCTGAAGCTTGGCGAATGCCAAATTGGTACGTTTTCAGATGGTGAAATCTCAGTCTCCTTATTTGAAACATGCCGCGGCGCGGATGTGTTTCTTTGCAACTCCACTTGCGCACCAGTAAACAACAACTTGATGGAACTGCTCATCATGGTCGATGCGTGCAAACGCGCTTCCGCAGGTCGCATTACGGTCGTCATGCCATACTTTGGCTATGCACGCCAAGACCGCAAGACGAAGCCGCGTGACCCAATTTCGGGTAAATTGGTGGCCGACCTTATCTCTGCCGCGGGCGCTGACCGCGTGCTAACCATGGATTTGCACTGCCCTCAGTTGCAAGGATTTTTTAACATTCCTGTGGATAACCTGATTGGTGGTCCTATCTTTGTTCGTTACTTTTTGGAGAAGTTTGGCGAGGACAGACATAACATGGTGGCGGTGTCGCCTGACATTGGCTC
This sequence comes from Oscillospiraceae bacterium, assembly GCA_031554075.1. GTDB lineage: Bacteria > Bacillota > Clostridia > Oscillospirales > UBA929 > WRMG01. Next base: position 2,645 of record JAVBKJ010000055.1, read on the forward strand.
TGTGGGACGCGCTCGCGCGTTTGCTGAAAAAATGTCCATGCCTTTGGCGATTGTGGATAAGCGCCGCGAGCGCGCGAACTCCAGTGAGGTCATGAATATCATCGGCGACGTGCGCGACAAGCGCGTGATTCTGTTTGATGACATGGTGGACACAGCAGGCAGTATGGTAAATGCCGCACGCGCGCTCAAAGAAGTCGGCGGTGCGACCGAGGTGTACGCCTGTGCTTCTCACGCCGTTATGTCAGGTCCTGCCGTGAAACGCTTGCAAGAAAGTGTTATCACAGAACTTGTTGTGTTGGACACCATACCACAGCCCCAACCAAAGCCTTCTATGATTACGGTGTTGCCTGTCGCTCCTGTGTTTGCTGAAGCGATTGAGCGCATATATGATGAAATTTCCATTTCTGATTTGTTTAATGTCTAAATAATGGAAAGTGGTATTGCATATGCTATTGTAGGGCTGGGGAATCCCGGCCCTCGTTTTGATGGCACGCGCCATAATGTCGGGTTCCACGCGATTGACCATCTGGCAACGCGCCACAGTATCGCCCTGAAAAAGCTGAAATTTCAAGCGATAACAGGCGATGGGACAATCGGGGACACACGCGTGTTACTGCTAAAACCGCAAACCTTTATGAATCTATCGGGGCAATCGGTGCGCGCATGTTTGGATTTTTATAAGCTGACACCTGCCAAGCTGATTGTACTGTATGATGATGTTGCGTTGCCTGCGGGTAAAATTCGTGTTCGCGCACAGGGCAGTGACGGTGGTCACAATGGTATCAAAGATATCTTGTTTCACCTACGCACTGACCAGTTTCCGCGTGTCAAAATTGGGGTAGGTGCGCCGCCGTCGCAATTCCCATTAGCAGACTGGGTGTTAAGCACCTTCTCGAGTGCAGAGGCGAAGCTTATCGTTCCTGCTGTTACATTGGCAGGAGAGGCGACAGAGCGTATTTTGCAACAAGGGATTGCGGACGCGATGAACACGTACAATGCGAGTACAAAACAACCGTAATGTTTGGGTTATTACCCACCAGAGTATCACACCAAATTAGTATAAATGGGGGACGCTATTGCTTGCTTTATGTCAGGCACTGACTCAAATTCCCGAAATTGAGAAATTATTTCCGCTAGTTGCGCAGGGGGGTCTCCCTGCCGCAGTTAGCGGACTTTCTCACGCCCATAAGGCGCATGTGATTGCGTCTATTCATCGTTTAACGGGCAAATCAGTGTTAGTGATTACCCCCGACGAAAGTGAATGCGTGCGGCTTGCCGCCGATATGGCATCCCTAGCGCAAGAAGAGGTACTACAGCTGCCCGCGCGTGAGTTTAATTTTCACCAAATAGAGGCATCTTCTCATGAATGGGAACACGCACGCCTGTCTGCACTTGCCCAAATTCAGCAAGGTCACGGGCGTCTTTGCTGTGCCACGGTGGATGCCCTGCTGCAACGGACACTGCCACCGTCTGCGCTTGCAAACGCCGCCTGTCATATTAAAATTGGGCAAATTCTTAAACAGGACGACCTACTGAAGTTGTTACATGCGGCAGGATATGTACGTGTTCATGCGGTGGAGGCTACCGCACAGTTTTCACAGCGCGGCGGTATTGTCGATTTCTTTCCCCCGGGGGCGGCGCATCCCTACCGACTAGAGTTTTTTGGCGATGAAGTCGATACGCTGTTTACGTTTCATCCCGATACCCAACGCCGCCTTACGCCTGTCCAAACCGCCACCGTGTTGCCTGTGGCAGAGTTTGCCCCAGCGCAGGCTGTAGATGGGCTAGAAGGTGTGTTATCCCGTTTGGCGGCACTCATCCAAGGCACGAAAAAAAATGAAACGCTTGTCGGACATTTAGAGACAGACAGAGAACGTCTACAGCAAAACGGCACGCTGCCGTCCTTCGACCGCTATATGTCGCTGGTTCACCCTACGTTTGCCACCGCCCTTGACTATTTTGATAGTGATACAATTATTGTGCTGAGTGAGCAATCACGCCTACTGCAACGGATCGAAAACTGTTACTGGCAGTACGGGCAGGATGTCGAATCCCTACTAACAGGCGGTTTTTTGCACAGCTCGCAAACGCAGTGGTTGATTGAAGAAGTTGCGTTTTGGCATATGCTCACAGAACGTCAAACGTTACAGCTGGATGCGTTTACCCCGTCTAGCCACAAAATTCGTCCGCGCGCTATGTTTAGTCTCACCGCCAAACAATTGCCCTCTTACGGCGGCAGCTTGGATACGGCACTGGAGGACATTGCGCACTATCAAGGCATGGGCTTTGCCACTGTTGTGCTGTGTCCTGACGCCGAACGCACACAGCGTTTGTTGGATATACTAAAAGACCGCGATCATGCCGCCTACGCAGGCGATATTCTCTCAAATCTGCCCACATCGGGGCAGATTTGTCTGGCACCTGGGCAACTGTCAGCGGGGATGGAATATCCCTCGTTACGTCTGGCCATTATCTCCGAGGGGCAATTTGTGGCATCTGCACAGCGTAAGCGTGAGAAGCCCGTCAAGCGTGATAGCCGCGCGCGCATTCATTCGTATGCAGATTTGAAACCGGGCGACCTTGTTGTGCATGACCATCACGGTATCGGTCGCTTTGTGGGCGTTGTGCCCATGGAGACAGACGGCGTGAAGCGCGACTATGTTAAGCTGAGTTATGCAGGCACAGACGTGCTATATGTCCCAGTGACAAAACTGAACCTCGTTTCCAAATACATTGGCGCAGGGGAAGACGCCCCCGCCAAGCTGAATAAACTGCACACAGCAGAATGGGCGCGGACGAAAGTTCGAGCGAAAGCCGCGGCAAAGGACTTGGCGAAAGGGCTAATTGCCCTCTATGCGGAACGAACACGCCGCCCGGGGTTTGCCTTCCCCAAGGACGATGCGTGGCAATCGGGCTTTGAGGACGCGTTTCCCTACACAGAAACAGACGACCAACTGCGTTGCACAGCAGAAATCAAAGTGGATATGGAGCGGCAGTTTCCGATGGACAGACTGCTCTGCGGCGATGTGGGCTTTGGCAAAACAGAAGTCGCGCTACGTGCTGTCATGAAATGTGTGCTGGGCGGCAAACAAGCGGCAATATTAGTACCCACCACGGTGTTAGCGCAACAGCATTATGTCACAGCGGTGCGCCGTTTTGACCATTACCCTGTTCGCGTGGATGTACTGTCACGCTTTCGCACGCCCAAACAAGTCAAAGAAAGCCTCAAACGCTTGCAATCTGGCGCACTCGATTTAATCATTGGTACGCACCGTTTGTTGCAAAAAGATGTCCAATTTAAGGAATTAGGGCTTTTGGTCATAGACGAGGAACAGCGGTTTGGCGTAACGCATAAGGAACGCCTCAAGGAAATTGCCAAGCAAGTAGACGTGCTGACCTTGACCGCCACACCCATACCTCGTACCCTCAACATGGCGTTATCAGGCATACGGGATATGTCAACGATTGAAGAAGCACCGCGCGACCGTTCCCCTGTCCAAACCTTTGTACTGGAACATAATTGGGAGATATTAATGGATGCGATTCGTCGTGAGGTCAGTCGCGGGGGACAAGTATACTATCTGTATAATCGCGTGGAGTCGATTGAACGTGTGGTGGCGAATATACGCGCGTCCTTGCCCGATGTGCAGGTGGCCGCCGCCCATGGAAAAATGACAGAGGAAGCGCTCAGCGAGGTCATGCGCGAGATGACAGAGGGCGAACTGCATGTCCTCGTGTGTACAACGATTATCGAAACAGGCATCGACATCCCCAATGTAAACACCTTAATTGTAACAGACGCAGACCGTCTAGGACTGTCACAGTTGCACCAGATACGGGGACGTGTGGGGCGCAGTCCGCGCCACGCCTATGCATACTTGACGTATAAGCAGGGCAAGGTGCTCACCGAGATTGCAACAAAGCGGCTGAGTGCCATCCGCGAATTTGCCGAGTTTGGTTCGGGGTTCAAAATTGCGATGCGTGACTTGGAAATTCGCGGTGCTGGCAATGTGTTAGGGTCAGAGCAATCAGGTCAAATGCTGAGCGTCGGGTACGATATGTACTTGCGGCTACTCGAAGAAGCGGTGCTTGAGGAACGTGGCGAAGCTGTGCCGCACACAGCAGATTGCACGGTCGAACTAACGATTGCCGCGGGGATTCCAGAGGGGTACATTGCCTCGTCGGGATTGCGGATGGATTTTTACCGCCGTATTGCGGCCATTCGCGACGAAGAAGATGCGTCCGACTTGCTGGAGGAACTTATCGACCGTTTTGGCGATGTGCCGCGGCAAGTGGATTCACTCGTGCAGGTGGCGTTGTTACGCGCCAGTGCTGGCGCCTTGGGCGTGTTAGAATTGGCGCAAAAGGCAGGTAGGCTCATTCTCAAATTAGAGAAACCAGACTTCGCCTGCATTTCTGCGCTATGTGCCTTGCCAGCGTACAAAGGACGTATCCTGTTTTCTGCTGGTAGTGACCCTGCGTTGACCGTCCGATTGCCGTCTGGCGCGAATGCGCTCAAAGAAGCGAAAGCGTTTGTGCTGCATATGCAACAGTGCCAAACAGTCGGCAGCACGCCGCCTCAGGCGTAACCTGTGTTGCTACGACAATCAAAAAAACTGCCGCATATGACAAGTAAATATTGCAAGTCTAGTGACCATGGCGTATAATAAAAGTGACAAACATATGAGGTCATTATCAGTTATGCTATTGCAATTGCCAACGGCGTAACCATGGTGACAAGAGAAACAGGAGAAGTTGAATGGCGAAATTTGCATCCATAGCGGCGAAAATTATCTTTTATGCTATTATTATTGTGTACCTTGCGTTATTAGCGCATATTGTGTTATTCAAGTATGTATCACCCGTGGACGTATTCAGCGCCGACAGAACCTGGAGCAGGAATGTCAATTTGACGCCCTTTCATACCATAGGGTTGTATCTACAGGGCGGTAATAGTTGGATATCGGCTATGAATGTCCTTGGCAATATTGCCATATTTGTGCCGCTAGGCGCGTATTTACCGATGTTTACAAGACATAAAGGATTTTTCAGAACCACCGCCGTTGTGGCAGCTATTAGCGCCTGCATCGAAGTCGTGCAGTTTGGGCTAGGGATTGGCGCAGGGGATATTGATGATATCATCTTAAACACCATTGGCGGCATGGTGGGCGTTGCTATCTATAAAATTGCCTATTCGATTTGGAAAGAGGAACGCAAAGCAAGAGTTGCGGTGACACTGCTATTTTGCTGTATGGCGGCGGGCTTTTTTGTGTATCTTGCGGTGCTGACCGCGTCGGGGCTGAAAATACGTTTATTCTAACGAAGCGTGTTGATTGTGTTAAGTAGGGTCAACATCAAAACGATATATGACTGCTGACCTAAAAATGTTGAAACCGTGCAGATAAAGGAAGGTACTACCATGTTAAAGCGAATTTTTAGTCTATTGCTCGCGCTATGTTTTCTTTTTGGGGTAGTGCCACTATCCTTAGCAACAAACGACACAGGCACGGACTACGGATACACGTATGTTGACTCAGATACACCACCCGTCACCATTACAGGTGACGAAGCGAAAGCAAAGTACGAAGAAGCGTTGGCACGCATTACGCCGATTGAGAATGGGCGCGTTATTGCACCAATTACTTATGGCGCAGGGGACTACGATGTGCTCAATATCACCCAGAAAACCTATGCCACCGTGCCACAGCTCGACTCAGTCTTTACCATCAGCGAGTACGCACTGTATAGGCTGCTAACAGGCGCGACAGAAGTACATTTCACGACCACACTTAAGCTAAATAACACACAGTTTAATCAAATTTACACACTGGCGTACACGTACTTTCCGCATTGGTACAGCTTAGGCGCGTCCTACGCTGGCAACGACTACATATTGCATTTTAGTGTCAACCAAGGATTGCTAACCGCAGAGCGGCAAGCCGCTAAAACACTGGCAGACAAGTATCGATCACAGGGGCTGACAGAAACACAAATCCTGAAAGCGGCGCATGATGATATTGTCAATATGGTGACCTATTACCAAGATACCGCCCATAAAGGGCAGTTTGCTTACTGCGCGCTTGTTGAGAAAAAAGGCGTATGTGCCGCCTACGCAAACGCGTATGCCCTCGTGTGCCAGTATGCGGGCATTCGTGTGGCAGGCTTTAGCGGACAGGCGGGAGAAGCCCACCGTTGGAACATGGTCTACATCGGCTCAGACGAGGGCAGAATTGTTGACGCGACATGGGATGACCAAAGCTCCGTTATCTACAACTACTACATGAAATCAAAAGCCGAGTACCTAACAACCAATGGCGATACAAATTTCGGGCGCACATGGGATAGCGCGCAGGATTTGTTTGTGGACTATCTACATAAAGGCGGCAACGGCGCGGCAGGCGGTGGTGGTGTACCTGAATTGCCTGACACCTCGAGCGGCGTACTTGTCACAGGCAAATATAAGGACGGCTCTGCCTCTAGCTTGCAAATTGATTTCGTCAGTGAGACGGTCGTTTCAACCGAGGGGGATGTCACAGGCTATCTGATTAGCAAAGATGGCGGCAAAAAGTGGTCGAAGCTTAAAACACCCTCTATCAGTAGCGCGATTGGCAGCAAAGCCATCGAGATTGTGTTAGCGAAGTCATCGGACGGCAAAAAGCCAACAGCAGGCACAGAAGTGTATTTTGGGCAAGTCGCGGCGCGCGACAAGGTTATGCTTGTGGCGGATTTCGACAGTAAAGGGCAGAATATATTCTATGTGAAGGATAAAAAAGGTGCGGCGCTACCCGGCTTTTTCTACACCACCAGTAAAGAGCGAAACCTAACAGTGGCAGACTTCATGCCGGTTCCAGAGGACGGCATACCCATTTCGAGCGAGAAAATGGAGATAAAAGTGGTATCCGCGCCCACCATGGCAGGTGACGTTGTCACACCGCGCAGTGCCATCAAAGCGTTTAAGCTTATCAAAGGGAAATCGCCCAAACTGAAAATAGATTATAAAAAAGAAACGCTTAAACTGAAAGAAAACATGGTTTACCGCGTTAACGGCGGTGAAATATCAGACCCTGTGACCAAAGACGAGGCGAAAATACCGTTTGATGTGTCAGATATGATTACCAATGGCGGCACGTTAGAGGTGTTTGTGGTATCCGCGGGTAGTAAAGCAGGGACGGACTTGTACACCATTTCAGACGATTACAGCGGTGATAACCAAAAGGGGCAACAGCTTTTGCCACGCGCCGTCGCACCTGCCACGATGACCAGTCTAACCAAGGACACAAAGGGCAAATGGAAATGCACAGATAGAACGTTGGAGTTTTTGTCACCCAATAGCACAAAATGGGGTACGATAAACAAGACGTTTGGTGACGGCGCGTTGGTTCGCGTGAAGGCAACAAAAACGACCGCTGCCAGCATTCCACAAGAGATAGACATTAGCGACGCTGGTGTGAGCCTGCTCCCGTACAACCCTACGGAGGATGCGGGCATTTAGGATTATGGCACATTCATATTGATGTATGGCACAAACTGTGAGTGTATGAGTTGTCATAGGCAACACATTGTGCCATATGCGCGCTTGATTCGATGCAAAGACACTGTTGAATAGTCTTAGGCGCTGTGATAGAATAAAGCGAAATAAAATGGACTTCTCCGTGACGGCGTTGGCAGTATTCATAAAAGAATTTATGTTCCCGACGTGTTTTTAGCCACTACTGCCAAAAAGCGGTTGCTTTTGGCAAGTTCGTCCCTTGACATACAATATATGGCTCTATACACTTATTGTATCTTTTTTGTGGAGGTTGCCATATATGGGAAAGTTTTTTTCGGACAAAACGGAACTAGCCATCGACCTACTGTACGGGACTACGAAACGCGAGAACTTTCAGCGCGGCTTTGCATTGCTTGTCGAAGCGGCAGAGCAGGAACAGGATGCCGATGCCCTATACTTTTTGTCCCGTTGCTACATGGGAGAACAGTACATATGGAAGTATTCGGGTTTTGGGCAGGATATTGAAAAATCAGACGAAATTTTGTTAAAAAGCATCGAGTTTGGTAGTGCGTGCGGCGTGTTGGGCGCGATGCGCCGTGGGCTTATGGATACCCAACTCGAAGCCACCATGCCTTTTTCATCGCTAAAGGAAGCACGCGACATTGTCCTTGCCAAAGCCGAAGCAGGGCACCCCTTTTGCCAGTTTATGATTGGCAATACATACTTTTGGGGCGACGTGGTGGATATTGACGGCGTACCACTAAGTGAGGATTTTAGCATACGGGTGATTCCACAAGCGATAGCTTGGTATGAACGTGTTACGGAAAGCGGCTACCTGTGGTGTTCTGGCAACCTACTCAATATCTATCAGTCTGGCAGATATGGCTATAAGGCGCAACCAGACAAATACACCGCATTAGTGGATAAACTTGCCGACTTGGGCAACCCAGAGATGGTATTGCGTAAAGGCGACAGATACTATGATCAAAACGATTACGAGCGGGCATTGGTGGAGTACAAGCGTGCGATAGACATGGGACATCTTGGTGCTTGGTACGATGTTGGTTGGCTTTACACCTATGGGCAAGGGGTGGAAAAGGATCAAAACTATGCGTTTCTCTGCTATGAAAAGGCGGCGAAGGCAGGCCATGATAAAGCCAAGACAATGGTGGGACGCTGCCACTACTACGGTCGCGGTACACCAGAGAACAATGAGGAAGCCTTTTATTGGCTCGATTTAGCCGCTAAGGAAGAGGAAACAGGTGCCTACGAAACGCTGGGGCTACTGTTCTTGCGCGGCGATGGTGTGGCTAAAAACTATGAAGCCGCCCGTAACTTGCTCGAAAACGCAAAGCAGACCAAGGATGTATTATCGGGGCTTGCCAGCATTTATTTGCAGGGCTATGGTGTGCCTCAGGATATAGCGCGTGGCGTGACACTGTTGCAGCAGGCGGCCGACAAGGGCGATGATTGGGCTAAAAAACAGCTTACGCACTACAAAAAGGGGCTGTTTGGCGGCTGGAAACGCATCAACTAGGGAAACGAATCTTGTCAAAACGATATCGCTTGCGGATGATACAAATGTATGGCTTCGTTGTGTCGCGGATTTTTATTATGTTACAAAAGCGAGGATATCGTTATGCCGATTAGCAAAGAACGACTCATCCAACTAGCAGAGTCAGAAAAAACAGTAGCGCGTGGAATAGATTACGCGGTCAGCGGTCGCGTTTTACTGCAAGAGACGACACAGGGGCTTGTACTGGCTCGTGTGGATGGTAGCAACCACACGGTGCATATTGTTTCTTTCTTACTAAACAGTGACGAAGATGATGTGAAAAAAGCCTCCTGCAACTGCCCTGCGTTTCGTGAGTACAGTGGGGTTTGCAAGCATGTTATAGCGGCAATTTGGGTGTATCAGTCACAGCATAAGCCAGCGTATATCCCTAAGCCCACAAGTGACCTGTTGGCGTTGCGGTTGATGAATCGGGTCGCGCAGGAACTGGCGGACAGTGCGCTGGAAAACGGCAAAGCGATGATGGTGGCAACCTTGCACTGTGACCAAGATGTGCGCTTGTCGTTTAAGCTGGGCGAAACACGTCTGTACATATTGCAAGATGTGACCTTGTTTCACCATCGCATGGTGCAAAGTGCGGACTTTGCTTACGGCAAAACCTGTATGTTGCGACACAGAATCGCGTCCTTTGATACGTCGTCACAGGACATGGTTGAGTTTTTTATGGAACATTATGATAATAACAACTATCTATATGGGAAGCATTTCTACCCAACCCCCAAAAAGTATTTATTTTTAGCACCGCATATGATAGATGATTTCATGGCGCGTTTTACCGATAAGGGGATCGCTTGCGAGCTTGGCGAAACTGAACAACTCTTGACACTAACCACAGAGGATTACAAACCTTCCCTAACGCTTAAAAAAAACGGAGACCACTACGTGTTAACGCTGTTAGACAAAATGCAGCTTGTAAGAGGGCAGAAACGAAGCTACGTCATCACGTTTGATGGCAAGCTTCACAGCTGCTCGGCGGCATGGCGGAAGCACTGTGAGCCGCTGTTGCAGACCTTGCAAGCAAACAAACAAAGGCTTCGTTTTGTTGAGGGGGATTTACCCTCTTTGTTTACAACCGTGCTGGCACAAGCCAAACCCTTTCTGTATCTGACGGTGACAAATGTGGCGGCGCAGTTTGTACCGCCGCCACTTGTCACGCGTGTGTATCTGGACACCCCACAGCCCGGCTGTGTGGCAGGACGCATGACATTTCACTATGGCGACAAGTCACATACGGCGATGACCCCGAAGCAAGTGAGTGAATCCTACGATATCGCAGGGGAACTGCGCGCCGAACAAATTTTTGCGGACTATTTTCGCACCGCGCCAGACAGCACAGGGCAGTGTATCATCGAAAATGACGACGACTTACTATACAATCTAATGGCACAGGGGATTTCGCGCCTAGCCGCGGTGGCAGAAGTGTACACCAGCGAAGATTTTAAGGAAATCCGCATACAGCCCCCCACGGCGGTCAGCGTAGGCGTGCGTGTGGCGTCAAATCTTTTGCAGTTAGATTTTGAAGTAGAGGGATTAGACCTCACAGAACTGGCAGGTGTGCTAGAGGCCTACCGTCGTGCCAAACGCTACTACCTACTGCGCAACGGTTCGTTTCTCACCCTAGAAGAAGGTGCGCTAAACGGACTATCTGCCTTGGCAGACGGGCTAGACTTAAACGCCAAGCAACTTGCCTCTGGGCATGTCACATTGCCCTTGCACCGTGCGTTATACGTCGATAACATGCTCAAAAAGGCAGAGGATATTATCTTTGACCGTGATACGGCGTTCAAAAGTATGATACGGGATATGCAGGATGTGGCAGACTCCGACTTTGCTGTGCCGTCTGCGTTGCGTAAAACCTTGCGTAGCTATCAAAAAACAGGCTATCGTTGGTTGCGCACCATTGATTACTACAAGTTTGGCGGCATTTTGGCAGACGACATGGGGCTTGGTAAGACACTACAAGTGTTGGCGTTATTGTCAAACTATGCAGAGGGAGGGTCAAAAAAGCCCTCCATTGTTGTGTGTCCTGCGTCACTGCTGCTTAATTGGGAAAGTGAAGCGAACAAATTTACCCCCCATTTGTCGATAAAGGCACTCACAGGGTCAGCGGCAGAACGCGCTGCCACACTGCAACAGTTGGACACGCTAGACTTGTTAATCACATCCTATCATCAGGTCAGCCGCGATATTGCCCATTACGAAAACATTCAATTTGCCTACATAATTGTGGATGAAGCACAGTTTATCAAGAATCATAATACCCAAAGTGCTAAGTCTGTAAAGCTATTACAGGGGCAAACGAAATTTGCGCTAACAGGCACGCCGATAGAAAACAATCTGGCAGAACTGTGGTCGATTTTTGACTTTATTATGCCTGGGTACCTATGGAACTATCATCATTTTCGCGTTAAGTACGAAACACTAATTGTGAAGCAGAGCGACAAAATAACGCTCGAAAAGCTAAAGCAACTGGTGCGCCCCTTTATGCTAAGACGTCTCAAGCAAGACGTATTATCCGAACTGCCGCCGAAAACAGAAACCATACTCCATGTCGAAATGGAGGAGGCGCAACGCAAGGTGTATCTGGCAACGCTGGCTCAAGTGAAACAAGACCTATTACAAACCGATGAAAAGCTACTCATTCTGGCGGCATTGACGCGCTTGCGGCAGATCTGCTGTGACCCCGCCCTGCTGTTTGAAAACTACACAGGCGGCTCGACAAAGCTAGATGCCTGCATGGAACTGATTGAAAACTGCTTGGAATCGAACCACCGTATCTTAGTGTTTTCACAGTTTACCTCCATGCTCGATAGAATGGAGACACGTCTGACAGGGCTAGGGCTGACGTGGTACCGTATTGACGGTACGGTTTCGCCCACTGACCGTATGCAGCTTGTGAACGACTTTAACGCAGGCGCTGTGCCGATTTTCCTCATTTCGCTGAAAGCAGGTGGCACAGGGCTGAACCTAACGGGGGCAGATGTGGTCATTCATTACGACCCTTGGTGGAATCTCAGTGCGCAGAACCAAGCCACCGACCGCGCCCACCGAATCGGACAAAAGAACGCGGTGCAGGTGTTCAAGCTTATCGTAAAAGGCACACTCGAGGAGCGTATTTTGCGTCTACAAGCCGACAAGGCAAACCTTGCTGACCAAATTGTCCTTGCCGAAAGCGGTGGGCTTGCCAGCATGTCGCGCGATGAAATTCTGACATTACTAGAGGTACAGTAGACGTGCTTGAACATTTCTAACGGTTAGAAGACCGTATCTTCATTCGATGTAAAAGCCCCTCTTGTAACGTGCTGTGCATTGTGATACACTACAGGGCAGGATGGTGATGTAATGTCGGACTATGTTTCTGTTACAATAGCGGGGCTTCATCGAATGTTGCCTATTTATCACACGCATGACGATACGTATATGGGTTCTCTGGACTTATATGGCGATGTCGAATTTACAGTTGCTTGCGCGACGGCATTGATTGCCAAAATGCCGCCGTTTGACCTAATTATTGCCGCAGAACCAAAGCCACTGCCGTTGGTGCATGAAATAGCGCGGCAAATGGGGCTAATGCAATACATTGTTGCGCGGAAAACCTGTCATAATTTTATCAATACACCCATCAGCGTCGATGTGAGCGACATTACCAAGCAGCGCTATACAGCGCTATATCTGGACCCATTTGATGCCGAACTGATGCGCTATAAGCGTGTCATGATTATAGATGATTTGATTTCAGATGGCTATACTGTGCGCGCTGTTGAGAAGCTTGTTAAAATCGTGGGCGGCACTGTCTGTTGCAAGATGTGCATTGTGGCGGCGGGTGACGCGGCGTATCGCGACGACATTCTATGTTTGCATCAATTACCCGCGTTGCGCGCGGATGGAACTGTGACATAGTGTAAATAAGTATGACAACAAGCACACAAGTGGCGTAATGGCACTGTGTGCTTATACTAATTTCAAATAAAAACATGTCATGTTTTTATCACGCGCACAGCGCGTGTGGCGACCAATGGTCGCTGAAATGTCGTCAATACTAATCCCTTGCGGCTTCGCCGCAAATCCGGCGAGCCGGAGAAAAAATAATGGTATATTTTTATCTGGGATTAATATTATCTCATAGGAGGGCTATCATGAAACAAGCGAGTATCGCGGTGCTGCTGTCGCTAGTGCTCTGTGTGGGGGTTGTCGCCCCCGCAGTTGCGGCGCAAACCGAAACGGTGACCAATACGTATTGCGCCGTTAAATCCCCCACGCCCACCACATCCCCGAAACTGCCAGCAACGACCAAGCAGGATTGGCTATTTGCCAAGGGCAACAAAATTGTAGACGCACAGGGCGATGAAGTGTGGATAACGGGGCTAAACTGGTTTGGCTATAACACAGGCACAAACACGTTTGACGGGCTATGGTCAGTGAATCTCCAAACAACGGTGAGTGCAGTGGCAAACCACGGCTTTAATCTTATTCGCGTGCCTATCTCTGTGGCGTTGTTACAGCAGTGGTCAAAGGGTACGTATCCCAAGGCTAATGTAAATTTGTGGGTGAATCCCACACTACAGGATAAAACGTCCCTTCAGATATTTGATGTTTTCTTAGCCGCTTGCGAACAAAACGGTGTCAAGGTGATGTTGGATATCCATTCCGCCCAAACAGACCCCATGGGGCATATGAAACCACTTTGGTACGACGGCAATATCACAGCGGAGGATTACTACAGCGCCTTAGTGTGGGTGGCAAAGCGATATCAAAACAATGATACAATCATTGCCCTTGATTTGAAAAATGAACCCCACGGCAAGCCAGACGAAGCGCAACGCGCCCTGTGGAATGGGTCAAAAGACCCTATGAATTGGAAGTACGTGGCAGAGACAGCCGCCAGCCGCGTTCTAGCGGCGCACCCTAATATTCTGATTGTGGTGGAGGGTGTCGAGATTTACCCCAAAAACCCCAAGCAAAGTACTGTATCACGCAATGCGGGCGACTACTACTTTAGTTGGTGGGGCGGTAACTTGCGCGGGGTGCGCGACTTCCCTGTGAAGTTAGGCGTGTATCAAGATAAACTCGTCTACTCGCCACATGATTACGGCCCGTCTGTGTACCAGCAACCATGGTTTCAAAAGGGGTATACATATCAAACCCTCCTGCGCGACTACTGGCGCGACAGTTGGTTTTTCATTTATGAGAACAATACCGCCCCCCTATTAATTGGCGAATGGGGTGGTCACATGACAGAACCAAACCTCACATGGATGACACATCTGCGCACACTCATTACGACACATAAACTACACCACACCTTCTGGTGCTTGAATCCTAACTCAGGCGATACGGGCGGCTTACTACTGGACGACTTTACGACATGGGATGCAAAGAAGTACGCTTTTGTGAAACCCGCCCTGTGGCAGCAAAGCGGAAAGTTTATTGGCTTGGATGCCGATGTGGCATTAGGCAGCAATGGCTTGAAGCGTCCGTAGCGTAATACTAATTCCAGATAAAAATGTGCCAGACATTTTTATCATCCGGCTTTGCCGGATTTGCGGAGAAGCCGCAAGGAATCAGTATTGACGGCATTTCGGCGACCAAAGGTCGCCACACGCGCACAGCGCGTGATAAAAAC
>JAVBKJ010000038.1:0-3299 GCA_031554075.1 Oscillospiraceae bacterium
GTGGCTGGTAAAACCACGTTTGACATTATCCTCAGCCCGTTTGCAACCATCTTAACTGGCGGACTAACCGCCCTTTGGCTCGCACCCTATCTAGGGAAGCTCACGACACTATTAGGAACCGCAATCAATGCGTGGGCGACATTGCAACCCTTTTACGCTGGCGTGCTAATCGCCCTTGTCGTGGGTATGACGTTAACCTCACCACTCAGCTCGGCTGGTCTATGTGCCTCCATTGGCATTACGGGTATCGCTTCTGGTGCGGCGTTGGTTGGCTGTGCGGCACAAATGGTGGGGTTTGCTGTGATTAGTTATCGCGATAACAACATTGGCGGCGTGATCGCGCAAGCCTTTGGAACGTCCAAACTGCAACTGCCCAACGTGATACGCCATCCTATCATATGGATTCCGCCCTCTCTGGCAGGCGCAATCTTAGGTCCTATCGCCACATGTATTTTCAAATTGGAAGTCAACACATCAGCGGCGGCGGGCATGGGTACCTGTGGCTTGGTGGGTCCCTTGTCACTTTTTGATAAAATGGGCTACACCATCCAAAATGGCTTCATTGTCCTCGGCATGTTCTTTGTCGCGCCAGCGGTGTTGAGTATTGCCTTCTACCTGTTGCTAAAACGGATTGGATGGATTAAAGACGGGGACATGAAGTTACCCTCGTAGCCACTGAATCAAGACACGCCAAAGGGGCTGTATTGACGTTTCGTCAATACAGCCCCTTTGTGTACCCCCCCCCCAAGGGAGGTACGTATTGTACATAGTTGAGTTTACCGTTGGTCAAACTCGCCGTCGAGCAATGGCATGTCAATTGTGGCGTTCAACATCGGTGTATGATCTGGGGGCTTTAATTGGAAGCGTCTCATTAGTTCCTCTAGCAGGGCAGATTGACTACTCATTTCTTCTGCGGATGCGGCAGATTCTTCCGCAGTGGCAGAGTTTTGTTGAACCACCTGCGCTACCTGCCCTATACCCTTGTTAATCTGACTAACAGATTCCGACTGTTGTATCGACGAATCAGCAATTTGACTAACAATAATACTGCTTTCGTTAATGCCCTTCACGATTTGTTCAAGTGACACAGAGGTCTCCCCTGCTATCTTTGCCCCTAGTTCAGCCTTTTCCATAGAATTTGCAATGAGTGTCCCTGTGCTTTTCGCGGCATCGGCAGACTTTGCCGCCAAATTGCGAACTTCTTCGGCAACAACAGCAAACCCCTTGCCGTGCTGTCCCGCACGTGCCGCTTCTACCGCGGCATTTAACGCCAGAATATTCGTTTGGAACGCAATATCGTCAATCACTTTAATCACATTATTAATGCTCTTGCTGGCATCGTTGATTTCTTTTACAGCCTGCATCATACTTGCCATTTGTTTTGAACCCTGTTCGGCACTGTTCTTAATGTTCTTGGCTAGAACAGCGGCCTTGCCAGCCATATTTGCATTCTCTTTTGTGGCATCCGCAACTTGGTGAATGGAACTAGACAACTCTTCCACCGCCGCGGCTTGTTGGGTCGAACCCTGTGCTAGCGCCTGCGCACCACCTGCAATTTGGCTGGAACTTTGGGACACTTGCACTGTGGCGGTCGATATTTCGCCAAACATATCATTTAAGCTATCCACCATCTTACCCACAGCGCAACCGATACTGTCATCTGGGGATAATTGTGTCACAGTCAAATTCAAATCGCCATTTGCGACACGGTTAATTTCCTGTGATATCTGATTTAGATGATCCGTTACCTGTAAGTATGCCGCGACGCAATTGCCAATTTCATCACGCGCGGTGGCGTCAAGTCGGGCCTGTGATAGCATGTCGGGCGGCAGTGTCACATTGCCTGTCGTACCGATTTGCACCAAGCTCGCACGCATACGATTAATCGGTTTTGTAATCATATTCATAACTACGATGCCAATAATCACAGCAAACACAATGGCCATCGCCGTAATACTAAGCGATATGTACAAGGACTTTTTGGCAGCGGCCTCAGTGTTAGCAATAACCGCATGAAGCGCGACGTCAAGCTTTTTCGACATCGACTCCATCACAGTAAACGTAGTATCCCCTTGCACTTTTGCCGTTTCTATCGCCGCTAAATTTTCTTGACGAACGGACTGATATGTGACAATGGCCTCGCGAAACGGCAACAGCTTGTCAACCGTTCTTTGCGCGGCATCCTTTGTGGATTGGTTTTTAGCGCCATCTATGTAGGCTTGTAGGTCTACAATCATTTGGTCAATATCTGCCAAGTTTTTGTCATAACGCGACACATCATGCGTATCAAACATGTAACGAGAGTCGAGAACGATAGCATAGATACCTTCAGTAAAGTTAACAGTGGCGTCCAACCGGTCTGACCGACGAATCTTATTCTCTGTCGTGGTCTCTGTCTCAGCCTCAGTACGTAGCAATTGCAATTGATTTTCGTATGCTGAATTTGCCGCGTTCGTTAGCGCTGCTGTGGTATCCACAGAACTGGCAACAAGCGAATTTAATCGCATCCCTGTCTCGTTTACGGCTTCAATATTTTCTTTCCACACTTTGACCCCAGTGGCAGATGTTGACACATCGGCGACATAATCGGACAAAAGTGGGTCAGCCTTTAGGTCTCCCAATAGTGTCATTAATAACTGTTTTTCCTGCGCAATCACACTAATAAGGGTTTCGTAAATTTTATAATTCTGCGATATGTAAAGCTCTCGGGCTTCAGAACGTGCCGATAGAAATACATTGGTAATTTCTTTGCTGCGCGTTTGCAACTCGGAGGTCTTACGCATATTTTCCACAGCGTTGGATGTATCGGTGTTTGCGATGGTGACTGTGGCTGCGATAAGTAGTATCAGGAAAATAATTAGCCCGTACCCTAGCATAATTTTTGCGCCGACTTTAAGATTTCTCATATAACCTCCGTGTTTTTTTCATATTGCTCATATTATACGCTTACATAAAAATTTCCGCAAGTACGAAATGAAGATCATGTCATTTTTTCTTGCTTAACTTTTGTATCAACAATATGACGCGACGCTAACTCAGCTTTAATCTGCGCCGGCGTTAGCCCTTTTTCCACCATTAACACCAACGCATGATAGGCGAGATCCGCCAATTCATAGACTAATTCGGCGTTATCGTCATTTTTAGCCGCGATAATCACTTCGGTACATTCCTCGCCAACTTTTTTAAGAATTTTATCTTGCCCTTTATCAAAAAGATACGTCGTGTATGACCCCTCGACTTTTTGGCTTTTGCGACCCTGAATTAACGCGAATAAATCCTCCAAAAAGAACCCTTCATCT
>JAVBKJ010000074.1:0-24770 GCA_031554075.1 Oscillospiraceae bacterium
TTATCCATTTGCATGACACATATTTTTGATAGATAGAGCTATTATTTGCAGGTTTATTCTTTTTTCCAAGACTAACTTCCATTGATTTTTCATACTAAACGCAACTTCCATCGCTAGCGGAACTTACTTTGGGAATTTACGAGGGCGTATAGCCCTCGATATACAAGCTATGCTTTGGCTTTAATTACCTTGAGACGCACAAACTCTTCACGTTCTTTTTCTTCCAATGCTTCCACAATAAACTTCACATCAGCAGAAAAATTGGGTATGATAATATTCTGTAAGGCGTTCGCACGTTTTTGTGTTTTCTTAATAGCATACGCCAGCCGATAAATACACGTTTCGATCTCCGCCAGCTGACATACGAATTTTTTAACCTTCAAAAACTCAAGAAGCGTCTTATCCAAGTTGGCGTCAGTAAACGCAAAACCATACGGCACTGTTTCTGGGTCGTTTTCATTCAGAGACACAATCGGGATTTCGACACCCATAACAGAGCGGTATCGAATCACAACTGAGCTGTCGGTATCCACCGACTGTGCAATCTCGTCACAAATACCCAAACTAATGTTGGCATCACGCAACGTGGCGTAAGCCTTCGTAAAAGTGCCGTCAATACGCCCCTGTAACTCCGCGGCGGTATCAATGAGTGACATCATTTCGCGAATTAGAATATTGCGTTTGCGATCCATGAGGTCAAAACCCAAATGTGCCAAGGACAAAGAGCGTCTAATTGTCATCAAGTTACCCTTGGTTGGTATCACATTTGGCATTACACGTCACCCGCCGTTGTGGCTGCGCCGTCCTGTACATAATACTTTTTCAGCAGTGCAGCATCTACGCGGTCAAGCTCTTCCTTTGGTAGGACAGCCAAAGTTTGCCAGCCAATTTCAAGCGTCTGGTCAATGGAGCGATTCTCCTCTGGCCCTTGCTGTACAAATAGTTTTTCAAACTGACGCCCAAACTCCAAGTACTTCTTATCTAAATCAGATAGTTCATCTTCACCAATGACAGAGGCCAACGCACGCGCATCCTGCACTTTAGCATACGATGCGAACAGCTGATTGGACAGCGAAGGGTGATCCTCACGAGTGTAGCCTTTACCAATACCGTCTTTCATCAAACGAGATAGTGACGGCAACACCGTAATGGGGGGGAACACGCCGCCTTGGTCAAGACCACGGTCAAGCACGATTTGCCCCTCTGTGATATAGCCTGTCAAGTCAGGAATTGGATGGGTAATATCGTCGTTAGGCATGGTCAAAATGGGCACCTGTGTGACAGAACCTGTCTTGCCATGTAGCATACCAGCACGTTCATACAAGGACGCTAAGTCAGAGTATAGATAGCTAGGATAGCCCTTACGACTTGGAATTTCACCTTTAGAACTAGAAAACTCACGCAACGCCTCACAATACGAGGTCATATCAGTCATGATAACCAACACGTGCATACCGTGATTAAAGGCCAAGTATTCAGCGGCTGTCAACGCGCAACGAGGGGTCAAAATACGCTCAATAATCGGGTCAGACGCTAGATTCATAAACATAACAACGCGTTGCAACGCGCCAGATTCCTCAAAGTCACGCTTAAAGAAATCCGCAGTGTCATTCTTAACGCCCATGGCCGCAAAAACGACAGCAAAGCCTGCATCATCATCCGCAACACGCGCTTGACGAACGATTTGGGCACCAACTTCGTTATGTTTCATACCTGAACCAGAAAAAATTGGCAATTTCTGACCACGAATCAAGGTAGACATGCCGTCAATGGCGGAAATACCTGTATAAATACAGGAACGTGGATACTTACGAGAGACAGGGTTGATAGACGAACCGTTAATATTGCGCCGTTCATCTGGGTACAACTCGCCTAGACCGTCGATGGGAGCACCTGCACCATTAAAGACGCGCCCGAGCATCTCACGAGACAACGATAGTTCCATGGGGCGACCCACAAAACGAGTGCTTGTATTCTCAAGAGAAATGCCGCGTGTGCCTTCAAAAATCTGCACAACGGCCTTGTCTCCCTCAACCTTTATAACACGACCAGTGCGCTTTTCGCCAGAGCTTAGCGTAATTTGCGCAAGCTCCTCGTAAGCAACACCGCTGACGCCCTCAAGCACAACTAGAGGACCGGCTATCTCCTTGAGGCCAACATATTCCATACGCATATTGTTCACCCCGTCCTAACCCGCGTTGTCTTGCAACACACGCGCAACACAATCGTCAATATCCTTGCGGTAATCGTCGAACATCTCCAACTTATCGTTGGGAATGTCATACTTAATACGAATCAGTCGGTCGAAAATGCCAGTAGCCTTCAATTGGCTAAGGGGAATGCTGCGCTCTATAAGTTGCTTAGAGGCATCGTATAGCTGCAACATAACTTCCATCATCAACTGCTGTTTTTCCAGAGGCACGTACGTATCGGTGGCATGGTAGGCATTCTGTTGCAAGAAGCCTAAGCGCACAACGCGCGCCGCCTCAATGACTAGCTTCTGATCTTCCGGTAGAATATCAGCACCAATCAATTTAACGATTTCCATAAGCTTGGATTCTTCCTGTAGCAAACGCGCCAAACGCATCCGCAACGGGGCAAATCCTGCCCCTAACCGTTCCTCAAACCATGGTTGACAGATATCGGTGTACTCTGAGTAACTCGTTATCCAATTAATGGCAGGAAAGTGGCGGGCATACGCAAGAGAGCGGTCAAGCGCCCAGAAGCAACGAATGAAACGCTTTGTATTCTGCGTGACAGGTTCAGAGAAGTCGCCGCCCTGAGGGGAAACTGCGCCGATAACTGTGACAGAACCTTCGGATTCATTCAGATTGACCATGTAACCTGCACGTTCATAGAACTCAGCGAGACGTGAGGGCAAGTACGCGGGATAGCCTTCTTCTGCTGGCATTTCTTCCAAACGTCCTGAGATTTCGCGCAAGGCTTCCGCCCAACGGGACGTTGAGTCTGCCATCAAGGCGACATGGTACCCCATATCTCTAAAGTACTCAGCAACAGTCATGCCAGTGTAAACTGACGCTTCACGCGCCGCAACAGGCATATTTGAGGTGTTGGCAATAAGCATTGTACGAGACAGCAATGGTTTCCCTGTCCGTGGGTCAAGGAGTTCCTCAAATTCTTCGAGCACCTGTGTCATCTCGTTGCCGCGTTCGCCGCAACCTAGATACACGATGATATCCGCGTCAGACCATTTCGCAAGCTGATGCTGCGTAATCGTCTTGCCTGCACCGAAAGGACCAGGCACAGCCGCACAGCCACCTTTTGCAATGGGGAACAGCGTATCAATAATACGTTGCCCCGTTACCAGAGGACGGTCAATCGGCAGGCGCCTCGACACAGGGCGTGGACGACGAATCGGCCAGAGCTGACATAAGCTCAACTCATGCACCTTGCCTTTGGCATCTTCGAGGGTTATAATGCAATCTGTAACGGTGTAATCTCCGTTAGGTTTTGCCGTTTTAACAGTACCCGATAGTGTTGGTGGTACCATACAACGGTGTGTAATCAGATCAGTTTCGGGACACTGGGCATAAATGGCACCGGGGGCGAGTGTGTCCCCAGCCTTCACGTTCACGGTAACAGCCCATTTGCGATCGGTATCCAACGAAGGGATATTAATACCACGACCGATAAAGGCACCCGTGGCTTTTTCAATGGCACGCAAAGGACGCGCAATGCCGTCAAAAATATTATTCAGCAGACCAGGTCCCAGCATAATTGACATAGGGGATTCAAGCCCGTTGACGGGATCCCCCGGTGCTAAGCCTTGGGTATCCTCATACACTTGAACGACAGTATTACCATCCTTCAAGCCGACTACCTCGCCGACTAAATTTTCATGACCAACATGCACCATTTCCTGCATGGCAAGACCACGTCCGCCTTGCACAACGACAACAGGACCGTTTACGCTATATACTACATAGGACACTGGGTAATGACCCCCTTTGGCAATTCAGTTGGAAAAATGTAAATATCAAATATTGGTGTATCTCTGCGCGATTGTCATTACTACCGTTACTGTGCAAGCTGAAGCCCAAACAGCTCGGAAAAATGACCGCGCAACTCTGAATACTTCGTGTCAAAGGACTCGTCAATTTGCATATGTGTTTCAGGACAGGAGGCCATAAGACCGCCCAACTCAAAAATACCCTCTGCAATTTGAAACTTGTAGTCCTTTAACTCACGCTTGAATACGTCCGCAATGGCTTTATCCGCAGGACGCAGATAAAAGACCGTTTCCTTGTTTCCAAAGGCGGTGATAATTTCTTTTGCCAATGTCGTCATTTGTACGGCATAGGCATCCGACTGGACATAGCTAACCAAGCGCGCGCGAACCTTATCCATAACCGCATTTGCCATTTCTTCGCGGCGGTTATTTAAGGCATTTTTATTATCCATCATGCGGCGCGACACGCGGCGACCTGTTTCAGTTCGCTCATGCGCTACCTCATTCTTAATGTAACGAAACGTCTCGTTGAGCACTTCGTCCTCGGCAGCAGACATAGCTGTGTCTACTTCCTGCCGCACTTCGCTCAAAATCTTTTCGCTTTCTGCCATGGCATCCGCCTGAATGGCAGCTGTAAATTGTGCTAGCTTTTTGACTGGATCGAGCATCGTAATCCCCCCTAAACCTTGATACCGATGGCCTCGCGGATATACCGGGTAATGGAGTCCGGCGAACGGCCGGTACCAAATCGGTCAGGTATTTCTACCACCAGGGTCATGGTGTGTTTGAGCTTGAGATCGTAAATAAGTTCGGGGCATAACGCCGCCAGCTTTTCGGTTATCAAAACGATGCCTACTTTGGGGTTGGAAATCGCTTTGCTAATAGCATCTTGTACATCCCGTTTTTCGCTGACTAGTACGCCTTCCATGCCTGCCAGACGCAACCCTGTTAGGGTGTCTGAATTGTCAGAAATTACAAAGAATTGCATGTGTACCCTCCTATGCCAATGACTGGCCACGGGTTTGTATGCGAATGGACGCGGTTATTGACAATGCGCTGTGGTGTATAGATTTTGCGAAATGGCTTACAGTTTGCCAAGAATTTGGAAGGAAATTAGCAGACCGTACAACGCGACACCTTCTGCCAACGCAACGAAAATCAAGGATTTACCGAACATGCTGTCGTTTTCTGAAATTGCACCCAACGCTGCTGCCGCTGTGGATGACACCGCGATACCGCCGCCGATACCAGATAAGCCAGTTGCCAAAGCAGCTGCGATAAGACCAAGACCGAAATCCATGCCGCCCGCTGCCGCTGTCGTTGTTGCCTCAGCCGCAAATGCCGCAGTGCCGCCGATGCCAATGGCAGAGGATGCAACCATTAAACCAAAGAAAACAGCAATTTGTGTGAGAAGCATTGTTTTGGGAGATTTGCCTTTGACTTTCATGCGGTACACCAAGAACAGTGAGCCAACGAGAGCCGCCACAATGAGAGTTGAGAGTAAAAATTCCATAATAACCAACCTTTCAAGAATCAAAATAGGGATGCAAACAAGTGTTAATCGCGTTTTTTGTAGTTGATGATAACTGGTGCGAAGGGGCGACCGTTGCCCACATAGAAGCGAGAGAAGAGTTCGTAAAACTCGAGACGCAAAACCTGTATACCGGCGAGCAATCCCTCCAGAGCAATGATAACAATGTTGCCAAAAATCAAACCGACAATATTATGACTGCCGTCAGATTGTTGGGCTAACATGTACACAACACCCATCATGGACGCATGACTTACCGCGTAGGCACCGATACGAATAAAAGAAAGAGTATTGGTTACATAGGAGATAAGAACCTCTACCATTTCAAACAGGTTTTCCACTATAAAGTCACCCCAACTATGAGGCTGCCAATCCTTACGCTTTGCACATAATTTCGAAAGCGGTTCGCGTAAGAAAATGAGGATAAAGGGCAGGACTAAGATACCCACGAGAATCGGGGCTGACACAAGCTGTTCGCCAAAGCCGATAAACGGTAGCGCAAGTCCCATAAATGCAAGATAAAATACAAGACCTGCTAGGGCGCTTGGGCTGAAAAGCATACGTTCAAAGTTTTTTTGTCGTATGCCGTTGATGACATTAAAGAGCATCACAAGACAAATCATGACAACGCCGCCGTTTATCGTCCATTGGAACAACGACTGGCTGTTCGCGCCCTCAAGTACCTTAAAGCCAGGCAATATATGTTCGTTACCAAACACGCTACCATACACAAAGCCAAAGCAAACTGAGGAAAGTCCTGCGTAAGCGATGATGCGTCCCAACCAAATGTGCATGAATTTCCAAGATAGGAAACCAAGGATGGCTAAGACGGCACCTTGCCCGATATCGCCAAACATAATGCCGAATAAAATCGTATAGGAGATAGCCATAAACGGCGTGGGATCCATTTCATTATACGCAGGAAGTCCGTACATACCCAAAAATGGTTCAAACGGCTTGAAAAGCCAGTTGTTCTTCAGCTTAACAGGCGGTTTGTATTCCTCCACTTGTTCGGGCGTATCCTGTACCGCTACACATTTCGGACCAGCTTGTGAAACAAGTTCCATAAAGGCTTCCACTCGGTGCTCTGGTACCCACCCTAGGATGTAGAAACTCTCTAGCGTGTGAGCGGCAAAACGCCGTATATTATACGAGTCATTTTGCAATCGTGCATAAGTGTAGGTGGCTAGTACCTTATCCTTTTCGGCTTGCAGGAATGAAGCCAACGCTTCCTCCACTGCCGCCAATCGTTTTTTGGCATCTTCGGCTTCACGTTTTACTTGTTCAATCGCTTCGACTGAATTACCTTGAACACGTCTAGCAATGCGAACACGGGTAAAATGCAATGATGCAAAGAAACTATCCACTTTTTCATATGCTGCACGCGTCGTCATGTACACGCCGTAAACAACATTTTTCCCAATACTTGCGGGAAAAAAGAAAACGTCCTCACGGTCATCAACCAGTGGCAATATGCTCTGATAGGTGTCGCGTGGCATATGCCCAAAGCGCAATTTTACGTACTTCATACCAAAAAACTCAGACAGTTCCACATTCAAGCCCGCAAGATGCTGCAGGTGACTGACGATAACATCGCTCTCGTCTATCAGCTTTTGCAGCTCCTGTCGCTGGTCTAGGAAGGCTGTATGTTTTTTCTCAAGTGACCGTACATAGGACAGTAGCTCGTCTACATCCTCTTGCACCAATTGTGTGTCCTTGAAATCTAAGGAAATCGACATACGGTCGGCCACAATTTCTGTCTGCCGTAGTATATCTGCGTACGGGTTTTCCAGTTCAAACGCATTGAGGTGTTTCACATGCCGCGACACAGCCGAAGCTGGCTCGGGGTGAAACTCCTGATTGATGACACATCGTAAAATAACATCATCAAAATCAGCGATCGGCCCGACAATGGTTACTAACTTCATGGGGGTAACTGCCATGCGGCCACGTCCCTTCCAAACAGTATTCCGCGCAAGGGGGAGATTGTGATTTGCCGCAACAGCGGCACAGTCGCACCGACGGGACAACCTCCCGCAACGGCACAAAGAATGCTAGACTATATATAGATAGGATAGGGCTTTATCAATCGGCACGCTATAACGAACACATTCAATCAGACTGGTTAAGTTGCTAATTTCCAGTTCCTTTAAGAATATATACGCCATCGCAGTGCCCACGTAGGGCTTGCCCCGACGCAGCTCGCGCAAACTGAACGCCGTCATGGCATCGTAGAAATAGTGATCAATATTGTCACGGGGTTCTCCTGTGAACAGGCTTGCATACCCCGCGCTACGCAACACACCAAGCATGGCAGTCTCGTCCGCTGCCGACAACAACGCTTTGACAACAGGTGCTTTTAGTTTATAGCTCATGGGCAACAAGTACCCATAGATATTTTCTATCGCCGCTGGAAAGTGACGACGCACCCGAATAATGTTGGTCACGTTGATGATATCGATATGGATACCAACCGCTTTCAACAGCGATTGCTTATCCGTACCCGAGTAATTTTTTTGAATAACCCCTAACACCCAACGATAGTAGGCGTTGCGTATCGCCGATTCCACCGCTGTGTAAGCAGGGAAACCAGAGGAACGTAGCGGCAATTGTACCAAGTGCTGATAATAATGTGTTTGGCGCACCGCGTCTAACATATCCGAGTACGTGACCGCAGAGGAGAGTTGTGCGTAGTGAATTTTGCTGTAGCGGTCAAAGTACTGCGGCATTGTAAACGAGTATTCGCTGGCCTTGCCGTTTTCAGCCAGACGCATAAAACGCATAATCTCACGCAGTTCCATACTGAGTACTAAAAAACGCATTACCGTGACATCATTCGGGGTCACAAAGCTCAACACACGAAAATAGTCGTTGGTTAAATCCAAATAAATGGCGTCTTCTAAATCCTTACGTGTCACATCCTGTGACGGCAACGTACCCATCGACTCAACATAGCTGGGATGACCTTTTAAGAACGCTGTCATCTCAGTCAGGTTTTGCATACCTGCCAGACGTGTGTAATCGTCACGCGTCATATGATTGCCATACATGGCACGCACCTTGGCGCCTAAGGCATAATACTGTGTGGCCATTGCCTCACCTCGCTTATAGCGTTACCGCAATTCGATAAACAAAAAGCGGCTGTCGTCCTACAAATTTCGCTAAGAATTGCTGGGTTTGACAATCATGCCAAAAAGAGTATCGACCCACTGCGCCTCATTTTGCTTAAAGGCAGATTCAATACTTGCCAAGTTTTTGGTATAGGTCGAGTCTAACTCTGCTAATTGCTCGACTGCAAGCGCCGCTTCACGCTCACGTATTTTATCAATACGCAGCTTGGCGCGGCCAAAGTAAGAGTCACGCAAGGTAGACCGTGCTACCTTTAGTTCAGAGTGCATACTCTCTCTTTTTTTTAGTGCTTCCGCTGCAAGCCGTTGGGCTTCCTGCTCAGCCTCAATAATTTTGTTAATTAAGGTAATGTGTTCCACACCAAACCACCCCTCTGATATTTTAAGTCATTATTTGCGTGTGACCAAAATCTACATTTTTTCAATAGCGTTATTATAACACCACTGTTTCGATTTGGCTAGTGCTTTTTGGTAAAAATTTTAACAAATCGTGAACAGTTTGCGTGAATATTTCTGTGCTAAATTCAATCTGCCGATTGACACCCCGAAATTCGGTTGCTATAATACCAACATACTACTATAAATATACACATGTTTTGGTCGCATCTTTGTGATAATGTAATATGCAGGCACAACACTGCATGTATTGCATTCTTTGCAACAAGTGCGACGAATATACAAGGGGGATGCCACATGACGAAGTTGTTGAAATTACTTGAAAAAGATGCCCGTCTTTCCCACGCTCAAATGGCCGCTATGCTTAATATTACGGAAGCCCAAGTGACTGCCGAGATAAAAGCACTAGAAGAAAATGGCGCTATCGTAGGCTATCGTGCTGTCATCGATTGGGACAAAACAGATAAAGAAGTCGTTACTGCCCTCATTGATGTCAAAGTAATGCCGCAGCGCGATCGTGGTTTTGACCGCGTGGCGCAGCGCATTTATCAGTTTGACGAAGTTCAGTCGCTGTATTTACTTTCAGGCGGCTACGATTTATCTGTGTTGATTACAGGACACACCATGAAAGAGGTTGCGTTATTTGTGGCGCAAAAGCTCTCAACGATTGATGGCGTCACAGGCACAGCCACCAACTTTATATTGAAGAAATACAAGGAAAGCGGTCTCATTTACGAACAAACAACAGAAGAACAAGAGAGGATTCAGCTTGTATGAGTGAGTTTACGCCACATATTAGCAGCCGCGTACAAGCCTTACAACCCTCTATGATTCGTCGTTTTTTTGACCTCATGGAAGGAATGAAGGATTGCATCTCTCTTGGCGTTGGCGAACCAGATTTCCAGACGCCGTGGCATGTGCGCGACGCCGCCATCTATTCTCTTGAGCGCGGTCACACAAAATACTCCCCCAATGCAGGGCTAACGACTTTACGCCGCGCGATTGCCCGTTACTTAGAACGCCGCATGAATTTGAGCTATGACCCACTGACTGAAATACTGGTCACTGTGGGCGGCAGCGAGGCGATTGACCTTGCCATGCGTGCCATTGTTGAGCCAGGGGATGAGGTGCTTGTCCCCCAGCCGTCGTTTGTATGCTATACACCTATTGCGACATTAGCAGGCGCTACCCCCGTTATGTTAGAAACAACAGAGGATACACTCTTTCGTTTGACGGCGGCACAGGTACGCGCCGCTATAACACCCAAAACACGTGTCTTGGTCCTCCCCTATCCCTGCAACCCCACAGGCGGCATTTTGCCCAAACAGAATCTTGAGGAAATTGCCGCTGTCATCCGTGAAACAAATATTATGATAATTACAGATGAAATTTACGCCGAGCAGACGTATGGCGGCACACATGTGTCCATTGCGTCCTTGCCGGGGATGCGCGAGCGCACGATTTTTGTAGGTGGTTTATCTAAATCACATGCCATGACAGGCTGGCGTATGGGCTATGCCTGCGCGCCCAAAACGATTGCCAAAGAGATGACAAAGATTCACCAATTTGCCATTATGTGCGCCCCCACAACGAGCCAGTACGCCGCCATCGAAGCCTTGGACATGGGCGATGATGATGTCGTACGGATGCGCGAGGATTATAACATGCGCCGCCGTCTTTTTGTCGAGGGTCTCCGCAAGATTGGGCTGACCTGCTTCGAGCCTGAAGGAGCTTTTTATGCGTTTCCCAATATTACTGCCACAGGCTTGAGTTCCAATGCGTTTGCAGAGGGTTTACTGCAAGCGGAACGTGTGGCTGTGATTCCTGGTGGTGCTTTTGGTGCGAGTGGCGAGGGGTACGTGCGGTGTTGCTATGCCACTTCCACCGCGGAATTGCAAGAGGCATTAGCACGCATGGATCGTTTTGTGGGCAGCCTCCGATGATGACAGTCACCGTAAAAGCATATGCCAAGCTAAATTTATCCTTAGATGTCCTCAACCGCAGGGAAGACGGTTTTCATAATTTGCGTATGCTCACCCAGACGATTAATCTATGCGACGATATTACCTTAACGTTGACAGAGGAACCGATTTTCACCGCCAAAAGCAACCGTTCCTATCTGCCCTCTGATGACCGTAATTTAGCAGTATCTGCGGCTAAGCTGTTTTGCAAGCAAACAGGGTTGTGGCAGGGCGGTGTAATGGTGCATTTAGAGAAACGAATACCCGTGTGTGCAGGGATGGGCGGCGGTAGTGCTGACGCGGCGGCGGTGTTGCGTGCCTTGCATTCGTTGCTTGACGGCAAGCTTTCCGTCAAGCAATTGTGTGAAATGAGCTTGCCACTGGGGTCGGACGTGCCATTCTGTATTGCGGGCGGTACACAGCTTATGGAGGGTCGCGGCGAGATTCTCACCCCTCTACCGCCCCTGCCCGACTGTTACATTGTTGTCTGTAAACCGTTGGCTTCCCTATCCACGCCCAAGGTGTTTTCTTGGCTGGATACGCCTAAAATCAAACACCGCCCCGATACGCAAGGTCTTGTGACAGCCTTGCAGCAGCACCGATTACGGGATGTTGGCTGCCGTGTTTACAATGTGCTGGAGGATGTCGTCACACCACGTCTAAAGGAGCTACAAGAAATCCATGCCGCACTCATTGACGGGGGTGCCATTGGGGCTGCTATGAGCGGCACAGGCTCGGCGATGTTTGGCGTGTTTGAGGACGAAGCGCGTGCCATGCGAACATTTGCGACGCTACGCGCCATTCATGCAGAAACGTTTTTCACCCGCCCCCAAGGGGCTGTATTGTAGGACAAGCGTCACATTGTTAACGACAGATTCTACATTTTGTTTGCAGCACGTAAATAGGACGATGGTATCAATGTGTACCATCGTCCTATTTGTGTTAGGTGCGTGGGGTGTTAGCCTGCTTTGATGAACATCTGTGTCCAATGAAGGTTGCCCTTGCTGTCTTTTGCCGCACCGACACCAATTTGATTATACGCCGAACTCAAAATATTGCCGCGATGCCCTGGGGAGTTCATCCAAGAGGTCATAACGGCTTGGGGTGTAGCCTGCCCTTTGGCAATATTCTCCCCTGCCGCCGTGTATCGGATGCCAAACTTCTTCATCATTTCAAAGGGACTGCCATAGGTGGGTGACTGATGGTCAAAGTAGTGTTTGTTAATAAAGTCTTGTGATTTCATACGGGCAACACGGGATACTTCCCAATTTAGCGTCAGTGGTGGTAAGCCCTTTTTGGAGCGTTCTACATTCACCAAACGGGCAACTTCAGCCTCTAACTTCTTTACATCATCTATATTGGGTACGTTTAGCTTCTGCCCCGCCATAATCATGGCAGGATTTGTCACCTGTGGATTTGCCTGCCGCAATTCTGTCATACCGATTTGATACTTACTGGCGATTGACCAGAAGCTTTCGCCCGCTTTTACAGTATGTGTACCGCTTTGAGCAAAGGCTGTAACACCCATACTCAGCGCTAATATTACACTGAAAATTGCAAATTTAACGTGTTTCATGGTTATAATCCTTTCGTAAGAGACGCCTATATTAATGTTATTTGTGAACATGAGGTGTTTTCTTGTTAATGTGAACAAGAGTTATCTTATGCGAAGATACCTAAAATATGTCCGTTAAATAATTCATTTTGGGACATACTAAATAAGCCGTTATGGTAATATTTTGACAGGAGCGAACACAATGAATAGCAAAGAAATCGGCAAAGGCAATCACGGGCTGACAGGTGCGTTTGACACCTTAGCCATCACACAACCTAGTAAACACCAACCAAAAACCAATGTTGCCATACCCTCCGATGCTCAGGTTGCTGAAGCGAAGGATTGGGTAGACCACAACAAAAAATAACGCACTCGCAATAGCACAAAATTATTATATTTACAAATGTATGTTCTGTGTGTATAATTCATACAGAACATACATTTGTAAATATGCGAGGTGCGTACTGTGAGCCAGATTATATTACATTCCGATTTGAATAATTTTTATGCCAGTGTGGAATGCCTGTATCGCCCTGAGCTACAACTCCGACCGATGGCGGTGGGGGGGAATGAGGAGGCTCGGCATGGGATTGTGTTGGCAAAGAATCAACTTGCCAAGCAATTCGGTGTCCAAACGGGAGAAGCCCTCTGGCAGGCGCGTCAAAAATGCCCCGACCTTGTGACCGTGCCACCCAATTTTGACCGCTACATCGCATTTTCAAAATGCGCGCGCGCCATTTACAGCAAATATACAGACCAAATACAATCCTTTGGCATCGACGAGGCGTGGTTAGATGTGACAGGCAGTGTCAACTTATTTGGGCAGGGACCCAAGGTTGCCAATGAGATACGGGAGCGTTGTCGCAAGGAAATGGGGATTACCGTGTCGGTGGGGGTTAGCTATAATAAAGTGTTTGCCAAATTAGGCTCTGATATGAAAAAGCCAGACGCCACCACCGTCATTACCCTAGCGGATTACCGCCATAAAGTGTGGCCGTTGCCCGCAGGTGATTTATTATATGTAGGGCCTGCTACCCAGCGTAAACTACGTCGTTATGGCATTTACACCATTGGTCAGCTGGCGCAAACTAGCACAGCTGCACTTAAAGGGTGGTTAGGGTCACAGGGGACGATGCTTTGGCAGTTTGCCAATGGGCTAGATACGTCACTGGTGCATGTACAGGGGTACGAATCTGAGGTAAAGTCCGTTGGCAACAGCACCACAACGCCACGAGATTTAACCACCAATGACGATGTGCACCTGACCATGCGCGCCCTATCCGACAGCGTTGCCATGCGTTTACGCGAACAACAATTGCGCGGTAAAACAGTGCAAATTTACGTTAGAGATAAGGATTTGCATACCTATGAGCGGCAAATGGCGCTCCCCATGACGACAAGCTTGTCCGATGATATTTTACGCGCCGCAATGGCGCTTTTTGTGGACTCCTATTCGTGGGAGAAACCAATACGAAGCGTGGGGGTGCGCGTCACAGGGTTAGTGGCAGATGACAAACCCCAACAACTTTCCTTCTTTGAGGATAATGCCCACCACTTCAAACGCGAAATATTAGAGGAAACCATCGATAGCTTGCGGGCGCGGTACGGCTATTTTTGCGTGCGCCGCGGCAGTGTCCTGCTCGACAAACGTTTGACACGGATTAACCCCGAACGCGACCGTGAAATCGAACATGATAAACATTTATTTCCATCTTTTAATTAAGCCCCATAAAGTACGGCACGCTTGCACGCATATCTTTGTATACAATATACAAAGATATGCACAAAACTTGTCTGCTAACCGCAACATTCCCCTGTTGAATAACGGCGATGCAAGGCGTATAATTAAAACATTACTATGTTCATTTGCTGCAAGATGACTGCGCACACGAACACAGATGCGAATGAGTATTGGCAACAGAACTTTTTGGGGGGCAATACGATGCGGAACTTGAAAATCGGGCTCAGAATACTCTTTTCCTTTGCAATCGTACTATTTTTGGTGGTCATTTTAACAGTTGTCGTGGGTCTAGCAAGCTTTAATGTGGTCAGAAACGCCAACGCCGTCGCCGCAAACAATATGTTTAGCATTGCCAGCAATAACATGCTCAATAGTTTTAACGAGGCACGTGCCGCCGCCAATGTGTTCTTCACCTTGAGCAACCCCACAAAGTACCAAGAAGCCAACGCCTCCATCACAAAAGCGCAGGAATACATTGCTGAACAAAAAGAACTGATCGCCGCCTATCCCAAGGAACTTGGCTCGTTTGCGGCAGGTGTCGATGCCATTGAACAGAGCGTTAACAACTACCACGCCATGTTAGCAGACGTCAATCAAAAGCGCGAAACACAGGTGGAAATGCTCCAATTGTTGAATGGGAACAGTGAATCAAGTCGCTCTTTGTATGTTGAAAACTATCGCATTGTCTACGAACGCCTTTTTGATAACGCCAAGTGGCAGGAGGATATCATTCTCGGCAAGCAAGCAGGGCAACTGTATAGCTTGGTCGAGTCGCTTTCGCCCATCAATACTTTGCGTACGCTAGATAACCAATTTATTGCCATTGATAAATCCACTCAAGCGTTGTTGTACATAAACGACCTCAGCACGTACGATGCCATTATTAACAATATCACCTCCTATGAAGCCGATTTGGCGGCGCGCGTGAAAACTGAACCGAATGTGACCCTGCGTATTATCATGAAAAACGCTACGGACATCATCGCCAACTATAAAGAAGCGCTGATAGCGTACCATGATGCCACGGTTAGTAGCGCGCAATCCATTGAAAACGCTAACAATTCACAAGGCGTTGTGCTGCACAACACGTTGGAATTAACCACCACCTTGGATGCCGTTTCTCAACAACTTGCGGCCGTTTCAACCAGAAATTCGCTAGCCACGTTCTGGATTATGATTTTTGGTGCATTGGCGGCCATCATCACAGGCCTGATACTGGCGCTTTACCTAACACGCGGTATTACGCGCCCGATTAACCAGATTGTAAAAGTCGCAGATAGGCTGTCTCTTGGCGATGTGGAACTTACGCTAGATACGAGCGCACGAGACGAAATCGGCAAGCTGTCGCACCACCTACAGCAGATGATTGATTCCATTAAAGAGCAGTCCATCCTACTAAAGCACCTGTCAGATGGTGACTTTTCTGTCACTGCAAACGTGCGCTCAGACTCGGATGTCATGGGCAAGAGCCTTGTGACGTTAATCTACAAAATGAACCATGTGTTTGCAGATATTCGTGACACTTGCGATAATGTTAATACGGAATCTGCGCAAATGGCAATCGGTAGCCAGTCGCTCGCCAGAGGGTCGCAACAGCAATCCTCCGCAGTGGAACAGCTCAGCTCGAGCATTTCGGAAGTCGCCGCCCAAACCGATAGCAATGCTAGCTTAGCACTAGCTGCCAACGACTTAGCGATTCGCATTAAGGCAAACGCCGAACGCAGCAGTATGCAAATGAACCAAATGATGACGGCTGTCAAAGAAATCCGCGATGCGTCGCAGAGTATCGGCAAGGTTATCAAGGTCATTGACGATATTGCGTTCCAGACAAATATTTTAGCGTTAAATGCCGCTGTCGAAGCCGCACGCGCCGGACAGCATGGCAAGGGTTTTGCAGTTGTGGCAGAAGAAGTACGCAATTTAGCCACAAAAAGTGCCAATGCCGCAAAGGATACCAGCGGCTTGATTGCTGATTCTATGGAAAAAGCGGCCTTGGGCGAACGTATTGCGGTCGAAACCGCAACCTCACTCGGCGACATCGTCACGGGCATCAATGAAAGCAGTCGTGTCGTTGCTGATATTGCCAAAGCCAGCACACATCAAAGTGATTCCATTAAAAAAATAAATAAGGGTATCGAGCAGGTATCGCATGTGGTGCAAACAAACTCTGCCACTAGCGAGGAAAGTGCCGCCGCGTCGCAACAACTATCGCAGCAGGCAGGCGCGCTAACGGCGATTATCGGACGTTTCACCTTAACGCACCGTATTGCCACCAAAGAGCGTATGCAGGCCTTGGTGGACAGTGGTCTTATTGAGTACAACATGTTGTCCTTTGGCGATTCGACCGATTCGTTACCAATGCTACCGCCACCACGTATCCCAGATTAGCAGGTTATCAAGCCAGTAAGAATAAGTACGCACAACAGCAAGCACCTGTGTAACGATTCACAGGTGCTTGCTGTTGTTATGGGAGACAGGGTTTAAACCATGTCGCCGCTTTTCATTACCCCATCTATTACCCCATTTACTCCAATAAGTCGGCGTGTGTCCCTGTTACGGAGAATATGAGTGTAAGGATGTCCTTGTTAATCTTGTAGATTAGTACCCAGTCACTTTGTATGTGACAGTCGCGGTACCCTCGCCTGTCGCCGTGGAGGGGGTGGTCGCGGTATTTTGGGGGAAGAGGAACGCCGTCAAGAAGCATGTCGACAACTTCCTTGAATATTGACATATCATAACCGCGTTTTTCAAGAAGCTTCAGTTGCTTTTTAAAAAGGTTTGTATAATAAGGCGTGTACGTCATATCCCGAGGGACCGCCACAATTCCTCTTTTGATGAAAATGGGCCGACAAGTGCTTCCTCACCGCTTTCGATTCTGTCTATAAGCATACGGGTTTCGGTCTTTGGCGTATGACCGTACGCAACGACATCAAACGGCAATGCATGCTGGATTCTAACTTGGTGGAGCATCAGATTAAATGCGTCACTAAACGATAGTCCCATCGCATCAAGAATTTTCCCTGCCTGTTCCTTGACCTCGGCGTCCACCCGAATGTTTACTGTCGTATTCTTCGCCATTGTCTAATCATCTCCTTTATTACATATTAGCACAAACAGAGCACAACGTCAACAAAACTTGCTTAAAACAAACTGTAATATTTTTACAACTATTATAGATAATTTTTTTCTATTTGTGGAGTCAAAAATTTTTTTCCATCAGCCTAGTAATCTATCAGATTATAGTATATCCTACTTTAAATTGTTTTGGATTGCTCATTTTTATTGTAATACTCGTTTATAAGCGCCGCTGCTCGCTCGAACGCATCCTCAGACATGGCCGTATATGTATCGGTTACATCGTTTGAGGCATGTCCTAAAAATATTTTACGAGCCTTTTCGTCCGCGCCGGCAGCGTATATGTCTGTGGCGTATGTATGTCGAAGGTAATGTGGTGTTACTTCTGTTCCGAAGTGTGATGTTTCATACTGTATTGCGTTTCGATGCAGCTTTGCACCAGTTGCAATATGACATTGCCGGACAAAGGACCGCCACCACCATGTAACGGTTTGCTGTGTCGCGTGTTTTCCGTCAGTCTTTTTGGCAAATAATATAGCGTTAGGGCTTTTATCCGCGCATAGCTCAACTAGTACAGGAAGCAGAACGTCGGGTATTGGCACGATACGTGCACCAACGTCCTCGCCGCGCTTGACCTTTCTCCTCATCTTTACTGCCTTAGTGCCGGTTATTTCGCCCACGTTGGCATTTAGCGTAAGTGATTTGGTTACACTTATTTGCTTTAGCGTCAAATCAATATCTGATGGTTGCAATGCAAGACACTCACCACGACGTAATCCGCAATATAACATAATCAAGACATACGCACCTTGGGCGTGTGTTTTCGCTACTTCCAAAACTGCACTCCGCTCTGCAGCAGTCAGTGGGCGCCTAGGTTCTTCTTCCATCGGTGGAAGTTCAAGCCGAGCAGCGGGGTTACGTTCAATGATGCCCTCAAGTTCTGCGTCATCGAAACGTTGGACAATTGCTTGGCGCACCTTCTCTACTGTGCCTTTTTACCACCCACGTAGCTGTTCATTAGCTTCTGCAAATCTGTATACCGAATGTCTTTTATTCGCGCAGACCCGATGGTCGGTAGGATGTCGTGGGTCAGTTTGGCCTTGTAGTGAGCTTTCTGCGTGTCGGAGGCGTTTGCCTTCCAGACATCAAGCCATCGCTCAGACCATTCCTGCACGGTCATTTCTTCAAGGGTAATACCGAGTGCGTACTTCCGTCTGATTTCAACAAGCTTTTCTTCGCGCTCTTTATTCGTCGAGTAATAGACGTACTTACGGTCAGGTGTGCCGTCAGGCTTTTTGCCGACCACGACCGACGATTTCCTTAAGCCGTACTCCGCATAAGTTTTTGGTTTTTTAGGCGCTTTAGGTTCTTTAAGCTTTTTTGTCTTTGCCATACCGTATCACCGCTTATCTATAGACTTCCAGCTTAGCATATCATCTCACATGTCTGCGGGCAAGACCTGCATTTATCAAATCAAACATACTTCGGAATTAAAGAATATATCATAGTAAAGATTCCAATCTTTCTCTGCATTACATTGGCGTGTTCACAAGTACAGGCATCGAGGGTACTAAAAGGGCTTGTGGATAAGAGCAAGGTTCGGGTGATGGGGAATGGAAAGAATACGCGGTATATGCAAGCAAAACCTTGATGACTTGGCGTAATAGCATAGCCCGCCAATGTCGATTGACACGGCGGGCTATAGTTAATCTTATATCAGCCTGCAAATTGCAAGTTTAATTGCCCACCATAAATCACCAGTTAGTTAAGCTGCCATTTCATTGGCTGTCTTATAGCCTAAAATCTTGCGCGGGTAATTGTTTACCCAGTCTTCAATCCGTTGTAGTTCTTTTGTGGACAGTTTGGAAATGTCTGTTCCTTTGGGAACAAATCGCCGAAGTATACGATTGCCATTTTCATTGCTGCCGCGCTCCCAACTGCTGTATGGATGCGCGTAATAAACTTCATAGCATTTTGCTGCTTTTTTGATGGCTGCGCTGTCCAAAAACTCACTGCCGTTGTCAGCGGTTATTGTCTTGAAAACACCATCGAAGTTACCGCCAACTCTTCGTCTTGCTCGTTTTATGGCGACCCTTTTGTTTGATGTAAAAAAGCTTCCCCGTATATAAGCTGTCATTTATCCAAAGGGTACCACCACTTATAAATGCCATTGATACAAAATACAAGCAGTTTTTCCACTGCAATGCTGGGTCAGCAAGCGATTGATATAGCCCAAAAGCGTTATTAACGCTAAAAAAATCAACGCTATTAAATCCAAAACTTTTAAGCATAATCGGCAAAATAAAAACAACTGTACTGCCCAATATGACCAATGCCTGTCTTTTTATTAATTGAGATATCATAATGATAAAGACGGTCATACATATTATTGTGAAAAATCGTAATGCCGCGACTCCAATTATAAACTGTGCGACGGTGACATTAATATCGACCTCTGAAAACAATTCAATACTTTGTATCGGTGCATTCCAAGCTGTTATTTTATATTTTAACAACATATTAAGAAGATTGGGTAGGGACATCAGCATACATAATACCGTTGAAAAGCAAAGTGCCGTGAGTGTTTTTATATACAATAGCTTCCTTCTCCCCCGTACTGTACTCCGCAATATATTTTGCATGTCAGATTGTGTATCTATGGGAAATATACAACTAATTCCCGTAATGATTAACAGGATTAATATTGCCGTTTGCATTAGATCCTTTTGGGGATTGTCAAAGATATAGTCTGATGATACTGTGGAGATAATACTTGGCTCTGATGCCAATTTAAGCGAGCATAGATATTCAAATTGTTGCTCAAACATCGGAAAGCCAATAGCTTGCTCCATCGAAAATTGTAGATTATAAAACTGTTTTTGAAAAGACTCCTTCGTTAGCGCCCCTGAGGACATGTCTTGGGTTAGCGCCAGTAATTCATTAGGTGTATTTTCTATAGTCTGCTTTTCCCTTGCAATTTCAACATGCTTTTCAGGCGTTAAAAATCCACCATACTTATTTACATACATGAGATAGCTAGAGGTTTGACGGTCAACATACAGTGGGGTTATATCTACAAAGCGATATGCAATCAGCAGTGCCGCTAGTAGCACCAGATAACGCTTGCTTGTGATTAAGCACTTAAAAACCTCATGGAAAAACAGGTTGACCGAGCCTGCACGCCTCACCTTGCAAGACGATACAGACTGCATAAATTGAGGCGGTTTTAGCCCCGACCATTGCCATCCGAACAGCCCAATAGTAAGAAATAATAGCAGTATTACAAGGAAAACTATTGATACGATGGATAGCGTAATCCTATTAAAGGGATATCCAACAATATTAATATTGGCATAGATTCTAAAAATTCCACACACATCAAAAAAAGAAAAAATATTAACAAACTTTAACAGGTTTATGACAGATGCAGGATGTATCAACACATATAGTAAATACTCCAAAACTGAAGCGCCCGCTATCAGAATATATGTAAGCGGCGGGAACTCGCTCAGCTGAAAAAATACAGCTATGAGTAATGCCACTAGGACAGCAACAACAATTTTCAGGCAGAAAAAAAACGTTAAATATTGCCCAACACTTAGTAAAACCGGGCAATCCCTGAATGCGCTAATGGATTGAATATACCTAGACATATCGCCAAAACCAAGCATTTTTTGCCCCAACGTTAATACACAGACGTAAAAGAGCCCTGCGCCAAAAATCGTTAGTGTTATGAGTACTAAAAGTTTAGAGACGATGACGGGATATCGACCATTTGCTGTAGCTTTAATCAGCTTTAGCAATCCCTGTTCCCGTTCAAATGAAAACAAGTAGTAGCAAAGCATAAATGAAAAGCACATCATAAGTATATCTGCATATGCAAAGCTGGAAACTGCCGTAATGCCTGTTTGATTTCCTGCTGAAAGCGTAATGCCCTCAAGCATCTTAAAATCATTTCCCGTTTTTAGGATATTTCGATATGAAAATGTGTTTGGGTGCTTAAATATAGGTGAATTTCGCATTTCATCTACGCGATGTTGCATATTTGAAATGAATTTTGGATACGTATTGATATACTGTAATTGTGCAATGATGTCGTATAAATAACTACTGTCATTTTGAAGTTGTCCAATATCTGCTACGTTTTTTGCATGGATCGTCCAGAATTTTTCTGAATCAATTTGTAACGGTTCTGCGTAGACAATAAATGCCTCTTTTGCCAGCGTGTCGTCCTGATAAATCGATTGTATATTTTTCAGCATAATAATGAGATTGTAAGTGTCCAATCGCTCTTGTGCGGTCGCTATTGCCGCATCAATCGGCAACTCCGAATACTCAGCAAAAGTAGCGTTAAATGGCAAACTTGACATTGTTTTCGTCGCTTCAACATCTTGAAAAAAAAGAAAAGCATTCAAGAGCAGTAAAACGCCACCCAACATCCAAATTATCTTTTGGGACAGTAGCTTATGTAGTTCCCCTGTAAATATTCTCATCTTTTACGCCCCATTAAATAAATACAGATAGACACCCTCAAGCGCGGGCAAAGTTGCCGTGCAGTCGAAGCCCATGGCACTTGCTTCTGACATAAATGTAACAAGTAACCTACCATCATTTTGAACCGCGATACTACAGATAACATAGTTTTGCTGCAAGTGTGCAAGCTCGTCAACGGTAATAACGACTTGCCAACACTTTGCCGACATAGTTTTCATAATATTGGCAGGGGTGTCCTGCAACAGAACATGTCCTTTCTTTAAAAAAAATATTTCTTTGGCAATATGTTCAACATCGCTTACAACATGTGTTGCAAATATGACTATCTTGCTTAACGATATTTCACTAATTAGATTCCGTAAGCTTACCCTTTCCATGGGATCTAGCCCTGCGGTTGGCTCATCAAGAATAAGTATTTTCGGATCATTTAGTAATGCTTGAGCAATAAGAATCCGTTGCCGCATACCGCCCGAGAAAGCACCTAGCTTTTTGTGGGCACTATCCTCCAAATGTAATAGATGAAGTAGTTCCTCTATTTTTACCTTAGCCTGTTTACGTGTCAGACCTTTTAAGGCAGCCATATACCATAAAAAGCGACTGGCTGTAAAGTCGGGATATACATTTTGCTGCTGTGGCATATAGCCAAGAATACTTAAATATTCTTTGCCTAAAACTTGAATATTCTGCCCATTCCAAAACACATTGCCGCTATCAGTACGCAAGTTGCCTGCAATTATGTTCATCAAAGTAGATTTGCCTGCCCCATTTGGACCTAACAACGCGTAAACACCTTCCGTTAGATCAATGCTAAAGCTACTTAGTGCTTTAGCACCGTCTCTACCGTATGACTTTGATATGTTTTTAATGGATAAAGTCATAATATTCCTCACTAAAATTGTTCAATACATATTTTTTCAAGCTTGGCACATCAACAAATCATATTTCAAACATACACAACCTGTTTCTATCCCCTAACTATTTTTTAGGAATATCCATTATAACCGCAGGAAATCGCTTGTCGGCATCTATTTCAAACAGCAGTTTGAGCTGAACGTTGTGTGACCCAAACTCATCCTTATTAACGTAATATACCTGAAATTTATCCTCGACTTCTACTTGAACAAACAGATGCTTTGAACCTCCAGGAAGTACAGTGCTGGATTTGAACTGTCCCAATTTTACAAAATCAAGTTCATTAAAATTACTATCCAAAATAGTTAAGCCCATTGCGCTTTGTGGGATACCAGAATACGCGGCATCTAAATCGTTAAGATAAAAATATTCCAAATCCACTAACGGCGACTTCAGCTTCGTATCTTTGTCGGAAGATATATTGTTTCCATTCAAATCCGAAACCCAAAATTCACTTCGAATAGGCGCGCCGTTTGAATACACTTCCCATAAACTATAATGAATCTTATCTTTGAAAATTACTTTTCCCCCCAAAAGCATATCCTTCTTGTCTTCAATAATGCTATGGAGCTTATTTTCAAGTAAATCTAGTCTATAGTTTTTTTGGATTAAACCTGTTTCATTTAACTCGACCTCATCAAAAAAGAGATTATTGCCGCGACAATTGAGCGCATTAAACGTTCCATTATTAAACGTTCCTGTATGCAACACTTTGGGTTTTACATGCAACTTGTTTATATTAACAGAATTGAGGCTGTAGACAGATTTCTGGTTGCTATCCCAACTCAAAGTAGCGTAATAGTAAATACCTCTATGTAAGATCCCCGTTGAAACACCTGTTACGTAAGAAAAAATGGATTTACGATTTGTGCCATCCAGAGACATTTTTATGAGTTCAAGATCTCTAGGGCTAAGTTGGGATAGCATGTAAATATTTTCTTCATAGACTGTTAGATAATTAGGTCTTGGCACAAACGCATTACAATAGGGGATTTTTTCAGAGTCGACTTCTTCTTCGTGCATACAGTTGGGTCTATTACATAAAATGATT
Organism: Oscillospiraceae bacterium; assembly: GCA_031554075.1. GTDB lineage: Bacteria > Bacillota > Clostridia > Oscillospirales > UBA929 > WRMG01. The sequence continues at coordinate 23,815 of JAVBKJ010000074.1, forward strand.
GGTGACATACTCGCTTTATTAACATAGTAAAGAAAGAGACCACTAAAAAAGTAATATCCATCCTTGCTTTCTGCCATCAAAGTGTCTTGCTGCGAATCATACATAAATTGGAAGTCTTTGCCCTCAATATATGAATCTTCTCTAATATCGGTAGAGGTGCATCCTACGAGGAGTACAATAAATATTAGCGCAACGGTTTTCTTAACATATTTCAAACATAACAAAGCATGTACACCTGCCGTTAAGTCTATGCTAACGTTATCGAGTGCCTTGGTAGTGTTGGTGTTATATGACTTTGATATGCGTTGAATAGATAGAATCATTGTTGCCCCCATTTCGGGTGATTAACCCTTACTGTATACGAATCAATCAGTCCTTGTACTTATTACCGGGTACATTTTTTCAAACGTAGACTCAAAAAGCAATTGCCATTGAACTGCCTCACCAGCAATCATTTTGTGTTTGTCTAAGCTGTAAAGCCTAAATATTTCGCCATCACGTTGTTGTAGAAAAATGTGATACTCTCCACCGGGGAGTACATCCTGAAATCTCCCAAAATTTCCGGTTGGCACACTGTTTATCGTGTTTCCATCTATTGAGTATATCGTAAGTGCTTGCGTTTCTTTTTCTTTGCTATAGGGACTCCAAGGAATATCATGAGCATAAATATTTCTACCATCGGACCTTCCGACCACGGGAAAGCCAATATCAAAAGCCTGCGTCGAATTTTGTCCATCTAGATCCGAGATAAAGGCATCTTGTTTACTCAGAGAGTTATCTGGAAAATTTAGTGTTGTAATGCGATAGTACATTTTATCCTTGATAAAGGCAGGGATACCTACCGAGGTCATATTTTTATTCTTAAACAATGGTAATATTTTATTTGTTGCAATGTTATAGCACATAGTATTATCGATGTAGCCGTTGTTTGAAATCTCAAATTCGCTAAAAAATAC
>JAVBKJ010000032.1:0-21723 GCA_031554075.1 Oscillospiraceae bacterium
AATGGTAAAACCATTTGACAGCAATATACATGTTTTTTCTGTGGGCGAAAAGAAGGAGCACGAGCCAACACTGGTGCTTATTTCAGGCTTGGGGACGCCGTCGCCTGTTGTCGATTTTAATCCAATATGGTCGCGACTTGAAAAAAATCACAATGTTGTCGTGCTGGAACGCCCTGGCTATGGTTGGAGCGAATCCACCAAGCGTGAGCGCACAACCGCCAATATTGTGGAGGAGGATCGTGCCGCACTTTCAATGGCAGGCATCAAACCTCCCTATATCTTGGCGGCACATTCCATGGGTGGCTATGAAGCCAATTTGTATGCCAGCACCTACCCAGAAGAAGTGGCAAGTGTGGTGTTACTAGATTCTTACGCCCCCGATTTTGCGTTACAGTCACCGCATCATGGGCACAGGCCAAGTCTTATGCCGTTGGCGCGCACGATTGGTGCATTGCGCTTGATTGGAACAGTGGCGCCCGACTACATCAAAGACCAATCCACCTCTTTCCGCAATCATTTTGCAATGGTTGACCCTGCTCTAAGAGATATTGACTCTGTCCACGTATTACATCATTACTTGGATACGATGATAGCAAACGAAAACCAGTTGATGTTTCAGAATGCACAAAGTGTAAAGGATGCAGGTTTCCCCGCTAGTGTGCCACTCGTCTCTATTTTTGCACTCCCCAAAAGCGAGACATATGAAGCGGATCTCAAGCGACAACAGGCATGGGTAGCACAATCGAACAAGGGCGAGCTAATTCCCTTTGAAAGTGAACACTATCTGTATCACTATTATCCAGATGAAGTGTGCGCTATCCTAGAAAAACAGTTTGAAAATTTGCCGTAAATCATATATACTGTAGTTAGGTAGTAGGAGGCGCGTTTGGACGCGTTGGTTACTTCACATTGGGCAATACTAAGAAAATAGCGGAGCATATTGCCCCCGTATCGCCTGATACGGATGCCTCCGTCATTTCCATCGTTATGAGAAGGAGTGAATCACATGAATATCTACGATTTTAGTGCCAAAAACCAAAAGGGGGAGGATGTCTCCCTTGCCGTGTTCAAAGGCAGAGTTATGCTCATTGTGAATACGGCAACGAAATGTGGATTAACCCCACAGTACGAAGCCCTCGAAGCCCTGTATAAACAGTTTCATGACAAAGGCTTGGAAATTCTTGATTTCCCGTGCAACCAGTTTTTAAGCCAAGCACCAGGCACAGATGCAGAAATCACTGAATTTTGCACCCTGAACTATGGCACAACATTCCCACGATTTGCTAAAGTCGATGTCAACGGTGCGGACGCCGCGCCCTTGTTTGTCTGGCTAAAACAACAAGCCCCAGACGACATTGGGGACGACACCACCGCGGCGTTTGTAGAATTGGTAAAGCAATACACCCCCGACAACCAAGCGACAGATATTAAATGGAATTTCGGCAAATTCTTAATTGGTAAGGACGGCACGATACTCGGCAGATACTCGCCCTCCTATGCCCCTGAAAAGCTTGCCGCAGATATCGAGACCGCTTTGGCAAAGTAGCGCGTTATTTTTACCAAGTTTGGCAGCACCCACCATGCAGATGACCGTGTCTGTTTTGTGGGTGCTGTCAGCGAATAGGGGGTTTTATACCGCGTAACTGGCAAAAACACGACGTAATTCGTCATGTTTAATGACGTTACGACAGTGCAAAATTCCCAACAATCTGCAAAAACCGCCCATAAAGGAGTTAAAGCATGAGACAAATAAAAATTACGATCATCGGTGCAGGTAGCCCTTACTCACCAGACTTTATCGACGAACTGCTGGGCGCTTGCGACAAGCTGTCTGTCGGCGAATTGGCGCTATACGATATTGACGAGACGCGTCTTGGTATTATGAGTGATTTTTGCCGTCGTTACGCCGCGCATCTCGGCTTTTCGTTGTGTATCACGCATACAACAGATCGCGCGCAAGCCCTAATCGGCGCACAGTATGTCATCACACAGTTTCGTGTGGGTGGTAATCAGGCACGCGTCAATGACGAAAAAATCCCACTGCGCCACGGCTTGATTGGTCAAGAAACAACGGGCATTGGTGGCTTTATGAAAGCACTACGCACAATACCTGTTGCGCTAGACATTGCCAAGGACATGGAACGGTATTGCCCTGATGCGTGGATGGTGGGCTATACGAATCCATCGGGGATTGTGGCGGAAGCGGTGCATCGCCACACATCAATCAAGGTTGTCGGGCTTTGCTCAGGTGGGCTGTTTCCGCGCGACAACGTCCGTAACGCCATTAAAAACCCAACAGCGCAAGTTCGCTACGATTACTTTGGGTTGAACCATCTTAATTTTGCCTACAACATAACGATAGACGGCCGCCCTATCACACAACTTGAACTACAAGCGGCGATTGCTGAATGCACCACCGTTGACAATGCACTGCTTAATGACCTATGTCTGATAGCAAGCCCATACTTGCAATACTTTTTTCATACATCCCAAAAGATAGCAGAACTGGCAAACTCCCCTCAATCCAGAGGGGAGTATATACTTGACCTGCAAGAGGCGTTGATTGCCTCGTTTGCTGACCCGACACAATGCACAAAGCCAGAGTTGGTTAAAAAACGCGGTGGCGGCGGCTACTCGGAAGTGGCGGTTGGCGTCATTACCGCGCTGGAAACCAATCAAGATGCGTGGATGATTGCCAACGTACCGTCTCGTGGCTTGATTCCTTTTTTAGCGCAGGATGCCTTTATCGAAACCGCCTGCATTGTCAACGGTTCGGGGTTGCACCCGATGGCACTGCCCCAAATTCCAGAAATGTTCTGCGGCTTGGTTCATAGCGTCAAACTGTACGAATCCAAAACTATAGAAGCCGCCGTGACGCGTTCCCGACGCGCTGCGGAACAAGCGTTGCTAATGCATCCCCTTGTTGGCGACATCGACGTGATTCGCCGCGTGCTACCCGAACTTTTGGCCGCCAACGCCGCGTATGTAGGTCAGTATGAATAGGTCGGTCGTTGTGGGCATAGACCAAGGGGGGACGAAAACAATTGTCAGTGTTTGCGACTTGGAGGGGCGTATTCTATCCCTTGTGAGCTATTCTGGCGTGGATTATGCCATTCTACCCAATAAAAATGGCGGGCATTTATTGGGGCAGGCGTGTGCAAAGGCTTTGCACGAGGCACAGGCGACAGTTTCGGATGTGTCCATAGCAGTTGCGGGGCTTAATTCGGCAGATTGGGACTATGAGTACCCCTTGCGTCAAGCGGAGTTAGAAGCCGCCACTGGATTTCAAAGTGCCTGTATTACCAACGATTCCGCTATCGCGTTTCGCGGCGGTACGGATTGCGCCTATGGCATTTGCATTAATATGGGAACAGGCGTTAATATTCTCGTTAAAAATCCGCAAGGCGAGGCGTACACACTCGGGTACTTTATCCCAGACGAGTATCAAGGGGGACTTGCGTTGGGTCGCGTTGCTGTGACCGCGGTGTGTGATGCGTACATGGGGGTTGCCCCAGCCACGACCTTAACAGAGGCACTGTTGAATTTTTTTAGTTTGGCAGATGTCCCCTCGTTACTACTCCATCAAACAGGCGGCACACTGCAGCCGCGACTTCAATACTGCGCGCCACAGGTATTGCGTTGTGCGGCAGAAGGGGATGCCGTTGCCCTGATGCTCATTCACACATTGGCGGACAGTTTAAGCGCCTATGTGGCGGCAGGGGCGCGCAAACTAGGGGTCGAAGCGACCGCTTTACAGGTGGTGTTGGCAGGTAGTATGTGGAAATCTGGCGCGGAACAATTAGTCTCTCGATTTCGTGATGGTGTACTGCAACGGTTACCGTGCGCTGAGACGGTACGCGCCTTACGTGAGCCTATCGCAGGCGCATTATTGCTAGGGTTAGATGCTGTCCATGGTCATTTTAACGATGAAATGGGCATTTTTGCGCAATCTTGCGCACAATTTGGGCTGTATGATGGTAAGTAAGTGTAGGTGTGGCGTAAGAACTAAATAGCACATACAAAAAAGCCTTGTAGTCGTTGAAACTACAAGGCTTATTATTGGAGCGGGAAAAGGGATTCGAACCCTCGACTTTCGGCTTGGGAAGCCGACGCTCTACCGCTGAACTACTCCCGCATCGTCATTTAGTATAGCAGATGGCAATACATTTGACAAGAGGGCGTGGGGGTGTTTTTGCAAAAAAATTGACAACACTCATCCGAAAGGAATCGTGTCTGTGGGTAGTTTCGTTGGATAGGGTAGTTTTTTGTCGGGCAGCGGTAACGACGGTGAACATACAAATGCAAGCTCCAAGCTAACAGATAGTTTAGGCTCGGCTGCTTCGTTTTCCAACAGTGATAGTTCGCCTTGCTGCACCTGCACATTCATGTTCGTAAACCGATGCGAGACGGCAATACCGTCTATCTTTGCCACAAATGCAGATAGCTCTGCTTTGTCGATTGTCGCCATGACACTAACAGGCAGTGTCACAAACGCCGTGCCGGCAATCGGTGCAGAGGGCGAAAGGTTAAGGGACATGCTGTCTGCCATACTACCGACTGCTTGGAACAAATGGTAGCTTATTTCCGACGTATCTACATCCTCTAAAACCTGTAGGCTTTCTGCCTCGGGGCGTTGGGAGGCCTGTTTGCGCAAATTCGGTAAGGCGGTAATTTTGGTTGAATTGATACCCATCGCCGTAATCTGGTTTTGCACCTCGGCTTTAAGCGATACACGTTCCACCAGATAATCCTTGAAATACAAAACATAGTAGGCCATAGACAGCAACATCACAGCGACAACCATGAGCATAATCCCTTCGCGCTTAGAAATCTTCATGGCACTACCTCCACAGGGACATCGATATAGTAGGCTGTCACTGCAAATGACACAGGGTCAATTTCTGTCATTGAGGTGGCTGTACTCAACGTTGTGGCGGCTATGGTTGTTAGGTCAAGATTCATAAGCGAAGGGTTCTGCCGCAAGCGTGTGGTAAACTGTGACACAAGCAACGTGTTGTCGGCGGTGCATTGCAGTGATATGACACCATTCAAAATAGACACAGATTGAAAGGTAATCCCTTTCGGGCGCGCCGCGTCTAAGTAGCCTAGCATGGTGGGGACAGAAGGCAATGCCGAAAGATACGCTGAAATGGTATCATCCTGCACTTTTGTTTGGGCAATTGTGGCATTTAGTTGGTCGTATTCTTGGACAAGAACAGCAGACGTGCCCAATTGCTCCTGTAAACTGGCAAGCTGTTGACGATAGGAACGAATCTCCAATGTTGGATAAAAAATTGCCGCCGCCAGAAACGCTACAATAGGTATGAATATAAGCAATACTGGCAACACCACATGCACAAAGGTGGAGGGCTTGCGTGGCGGCATCAGATTTAAGTCATGCGTATCGCGTCTCAAACGGACACCTCCCGCAGTGTAGCACCCAAAGCATTGGTGTAGACGGAGACTTCAGACTTTTGGGTAAGGCGTTTCGAAAACAGCGGTGACACAGAGGCATCTAATTGATACACAGGCATACTAAACAGTTCGCTAAAAAACGGCACAATACCGTTCATTTGCGCAATGTTACCCGAAATAAACACTCTGTCCACTTTGTGTGTGCGCTCTCGGTAGAAAGAGTAGTCGATAACACTGATTATCTCGCTGGCAAGCGATTCGATTAGCGTATGCACCTGCGGTGCGGCGGCATCTGTTGTGTTTTCGTCGAAATAGTGCGCGTTACGGCGCAGACTGGCGGCATGAGCTGTGTTGACACCCTCAATGCTGCCAATTACCTCATCCAGCGCGAATGTACCTGTATTAAAGTAGCGTGAAACGTAATACCGCCGCCCCAATATGATAGTGACATTGGTGGAATGTGTGCCAAACGATATGACAGCGGCGTTAATAATATCTGGATTAGCCACAACAATGGGTTCTTTCTTTTTCCCTTTTTGTGCGGGGGCGTCCTTGCTGGGCGCTAGTGTTAGCGCAGGTTTGACGTGCTTTTTGCTCTGACGCTTCATTTTTTTTGCCAGTTTGGCGTTTTCATCAGACTGGCGACCCTTCGCAAGCACAACAGGCAGGGGGTCAAACTGGCGCAAGTCTACACCGTTGGTGAGCAGATTGATAAGCTTTTCGCGAGCATTCTCCAACACATCCACATAGAGAGGTGTAAAACCACACTGCTTCACAAGGTTCAGTATCCTATCCACCTTGTCCTTTTGAACAGCCGCCACAAGCACTTTAAGCTGTAACGAGCCATCAGGCGACTCGATAAACGAATGCACTTTATGGTCGATATAGTACATGTCTGGCGAGAGTGCGATATAGGCTTGGATTTCGTGAATGACGTTTAGGGAAAGTGCGGCAGTATCCATATAGGGTAGCACAAATTGCCGCAGTATTATGTCAGGTCCTCCAATACAGATGGCGCATTTGCCACCCCCCACTTTACTGTTATGAGCCGCGCGGCGCATGGTGCTTAACAGAACCGTTTCGTATTCTTCTGCTTGCTCGGGTAAAATTTCTCCGTGCAGATGAACTGGCAGTTCTGCAAGCCCTGCACGCAGGATACGCCCCTTGGCATTCGTTTTGACAATACGGATCGCATTTTCACTAAAATCAATGCCGACTATTTTTTGTGTGCGGATAATCATGCGCCAAATCTCCTTTCAGGGTGGTAAGGGGGTTGTTACGTATAGCGCTATTTTTCGGTCACAGTACGGGGGTTTTGGTTGCGTGTAAGCGTGACAGTCGTGTCAATTGTTTGTGTATAGGTTTCTGGGATTGGTTGCGTTCCCTCAGACACGCGGTAGACTTGTGTAAGATAACCGTTCAGGGTGGGGTCTAAATCTTGGGGGAATGTGGGGTTTAGTTCCATGTTAATGTTATTTGTACTATTAATTGTGTTGTGTGAAATCAAAAGCCCCTTAAAATTTGGCCAATATACACCAAGCCGTGATCCAAAATGCGCAGATATGTTGCTGTTTGCATAAAAAATGCCGGAGCACGAAGTAATTGTTGTCAAGAGGCCACCTATTTCATTAGCATAAAACTGAGGCATTTGCGAGCTAACCCATCTACCAAGTTCAACGTAAAAATTCAGAGTATTTTCGACATAGTACATACTGTTTGTGCTAATAGGCAACGTCTCAAATAAACTGAAGAGGCCAGAGCGATTCAGTCCCATGCTATTGCTGGCTACTTGTACATTTCGTTGCACAAAACCGCGATTGGCATTAACGGTTAATGCGCCCGAAATGGACATCAATGTCGGCGCTGTGGCAACGTTGTCTTGCACAAAATTAGCAGATGAATTTCCTAACGTTACGTTTCCTGTAGATATAATGGAAACGCCCGTAAAGTTACCGTGCAGCGTGACATTTGGTTTGGTTAACTTTAGCACCTTGCAATTAGGATTGAGACTTGTGAAAACACCACCATCGATTGTGGTAGCATTACTAGTAATTACTTGGGAGGGATTTGCATTCGCTATGGCCGTAATCTCAGCTTTTATACGAGTTCTTTGGCCGTTTATATCAATGCTTGGTGGTACGATTGTGGTAGCAGGGGGGACACCATCGAAACGCGAACTATTTAACAAATAGGAGTGTGGCGAACGGGGTGTCCCACTTCCTGAAAACATAACGCCAGAACCCACTGCGGCATTTGTTATGACACCAGCGGAACCAGGTAGTTGTTGAGCCTCCACATCGTCTGTATCGGTGACTACAGGTGTATAGGCTTCACCATTGGATATGATAACAGTGCGTGAACCGGAGGTAGCGGTTACCACCAAAGAATAGTTTACATACGATAAAAATTGCTGCTCTTGTAGCACGCCTGTGGTAAGAATAGGATTTCCCAATGCATCACAAGTTCCATTAAGTTTCCTAAAAGAAGATGTTACACCAATATTTTGGCCTAATTGTATAGAAACCTTAACAGGATGACCATTCACTTTAGTAGCGTTAATACTGGTTTCAATGTTATTGGCGAATTGTCTATATGCCGTTACAGACGTTTGTGCAACTGTTATGGCATCTTCTTGCGTTGTGTAATTGGCTGAGAATGGTCCTTTGTGCTTTGGCAATTCGGCTTCTAATTTTGTCATTGCCTCCTGTGCCGCGGATTCAGCGGAATAGTAGCTGGTTTCGTGCGCTTCAATGGCCTTAGATGTGCCAATCTCGGCATCAGACAGGATAAGCCCTGCCATTAGCATTGTGAGTGTTATTGTCATGATAACAAGCACAATCATCAAGGCAGAACCTTGTTGATTTGTCGCAAGAAAAGTTGCCGACCGTGGGGCATTGTCCTTGGCACAAGCGGCGGTCGGCGTCAGTTTTTGTAATATCATGTGGCGGAAATTCCTTTCTGGGGAACAATATTATAGTTCGTAATTGGTGCGTGCTGTACCACTGGGGGTTAGTGTAATCGTGTAGGTGACATCCTGCGTATAGGTGATAACACCAGAGCCGCCCGCATTATAGACAAGGTTCAAATAGGCGGCAATTTCAGGGTTGAGATTTGGCGGCACAGCAGGGTTAATATCCATTTTGGTGTTGTTAAAAAATTGGAACTGGGCAGGCGAAATCATAAAACCGCTAAACACCGTAGAAGAACTGGGTAAGTTTGCACCAAATACACCTTGCAAGTAGTCTGTAGCGTAAAAAACACCACTGGCAGCAATTTCGGGGATAAGATACCCATTCATATGCATCGAGTAGAATTGCGGCATAAACGAACTGTCCCACGCCGCGTTATGCATATCTAGGTGTAATATGTTTGTGATATAGTACAGGCTGTCGGTTCGTACTAGGGGTGTGCCAGCGGTGTTGTTCAAACCAAAATCAAGACAACCGACCATGGCATTAGTTTGGACAAAGCTCGTGTTGGCATTCGCAGTAATCCACCCAGCGGCATACATATACGTTTGCTTGTCGGTCGGGTTAGCTTGGGTAAAGCCAACACTGTCTGTGCCTAAGGTAAGATTACCCCGTGTGAAAATTGTAATGCCCGTAAAATCGCCCACTAAGGTGGCGTCGCCACGGTTAATCACCAAGCCTGTGCGGTGCTGTGCTTGCAGGTCATTCCCATTAATTAGAATGGGATTCGTTTGCGACATGGTCACGACATTCGCGCCAGAGGCGCTAAGGGCGTCCTGTGCCATTTGCAACACAGTAGCACGATAGTTCGACAGGTTTAGGACAGGGGGCTTGACTGTATTGCTAGGAGGTGTAAAGGGGATTGGCTGCCCATTTAGCGTATAGCCGCCGCTAGGCGGTGTTACGACGCCTACGCCTGTAAACATTGTTCCTGAGTCAGCAGGTTCGGTCGTGCCGCCGCCAACTGCGGAGGTGCTTGTGGCAATGTTACCTTCATTCGTAGTTACGGTAACGGTGTAAGCTGTGCCGTTTTGCACAGACACCGTGCGACTACCTGCTTGGCTGGTAACAACAACTTCGTAATTAACATAACTAGCAAATCTGGTAGAACCCGGTGCAATCGTGGGCGGGAGCGGTTGACCGCTGATGTCCAGCGTACCTTCAAGCTGTTGATACGAGGCGGTTGTGGTCACGGTGGGGTGAAGCTCAATGGCGACAGTGACAGCGTCGCCATTGTAGTCATCGCGTTCAATCCTTGCTTTTAGCGATGACACAAGGGTTTGTAATGTGCTAATTTGTGTTTGGGCATAAATTTCCGCCGCGTCGGCTGTGAGGTAGCCCTCATATGGTCCTGCATACTGCGGAAGTATGGTTTCCATTTCAGACATGGCAATCTGCGCCGCTGATTCGGCGGAGTAATAGGTAGTCTCATACAATTCGACGGCTTTCGAGATGGCTAGTTCGGCATCTGACATGAGCAATGCAGCCATTAACATCGTGAGGGTAATGGCCATTACAATCAGTACAATCATAAGTGCGGAACCTTTTTGATGTCCCACTGTTATACCTGCTTTCTACACACTCCCATTAACCAATCTTATCACTGTTGTAATTTCTGACGAATGATCGGTATCAATCGTCAGCTGTATCCGTCTGTTGCTATCCGTTAAGACGCAGTCAAACACGGTAACCTTTGTCGCCAGCGTACTGGTGACGCCTGCCATCGTATCGGTTAGTGTCCCTTCGGATAATGTGTAGGTATGCTTTGTGCCTAGCGTTAAAATACTACTGGTGGCATTTGCGCTAATGGAGATTTGCCCGTCTGTCGCGGGATTAAATTGATGAAGCGCTTTTGTGATATGTAGTAGGGCACTGCGAGTACTGCGCTCTGCTTCAAGTCTGTCCATACTGACGCGATACGAGGTGGACACGGCGGTCATAAGCGCCATGGCGGTGGTGGCAACGACAACCAAGATGGTGATAGCAATGAGGAGTTCAACCAACGTCATCCCCCGTTGGTTAGGCTTGCGTGCGCTCATGTGGTGACATGGAGAACACCAGTTACGGTGTACAGCACATTATCAGGTCTAGGATTCGTTTCATTTTTAGTCCATACCCGTATGGTGACATTCACCAAGTCGGAGGGTGTCGAGTCGGTGGCGGACACGGGGATGGGTTTCACAATTTCATCCACTTGGAAATCATTCTTTGTTTGCACAGGGGCGGCATTCGCAGCGGTTAACTCGGCGCGAGATAAGCCCTTAAGGGATTCCATTTGTAACTGTGCTGTGTACGTTGCCACAGTAATATCGCTGGCAATGCGTGTATTGGTCGCCATTTGCGTGGTGAGTAGCAATACAGGACCTGCGACGATGGCAAGAATGGTAACAGCAATGACCAATTCGATTAGGGTTAGCCCTTGCTGCGGCATCTGTTTGTTTTTCATAGGCATCAACCCCTTTCCTAAAGTATACAACAATTCTTCGCTTTATTCAATAGGATAACTTTTAGATGGCGCGAATTGTCATATGTATTGTATGGCTTGCATTTCACACAAATTACGAGTATGATAAAAACATGACATGTTTTATTTAAATTAGTATAAAACAAACAAACAGGACAGGAGACACTCATGAAATGGGATAAACCGACGCTTCACGGCGTTTTGAAGCAGTTTGATCTGCGCGCTATGAAGGCAATGGGGCAAAATTTTCTAATGGATATGGACGTGGTGCAGGAGATTGCGCGTCTTTCGGGTGCAGACAAGCAAGCGGTGGTCATTGAGATAGGACCAGGGCTTGGCGTGTTGACAGCGGCACTGGCAGCACGAGCGGGGGCAGTGCTCAGTTTTGAAATCGACAAGCGGTTGTTGCCTGTGCTCAAGCACACGCTTGCCGACTGCCCGAATGTGGAAGTGCAATTACAAGACGCACTAAAGGTAGATTTTGCCGCCATTTTGCAAGAGTCGTATCCGTCGCTACGCCCCCTTGTTTGTGCGAACCTACCCTATCATATTACAACACCACTCTTAACAACACTGCTCACGCCCGCTTGTTTTGAGCAGGTCACCGTCATGGTGCAAAAAGAGGTTGCCGAGCGGCTCACAGCGGCGGCGGATACAGCGGCATACGGGGCATTTTCGCTGTATGTGCAGAATCGTTGTGATGCGGAGATTGTGTTGCAAGTGCCGTCTGACTGTTTTGAGCCACGCCCAAAGGTGGATTCAGCGGTGGTGACGTTTACACGTGTCCCTATGCGCTGTGACCATCCAAAATTTGAGCGTGTGGTGCGCGCGTCGTTTGCCCAACGGCGCAAGACGATACTCAATTCGCTAACGGCAGGGCTGGGCATACCGCGCGGGGACATCGAGGCAAGTCTCGTATCCTGTGGTATTTCGCCCACATGCCGCGGCGAGACACTATCCCTACCACAGTTTGCGTCGCTAACCCTGGCACTATATCCATCGTACACGAAAAGTTAACACATTCATCAAAAAATTCGATTGCATTTTGTGATTAATCAAGGTACAATAAAACTGGTATTATTTATTGAGATTTATTCTCTTGTCAATTTGAAAGGGGAACTGCACATGTCTCTTACCACTAACAAAGCTGTCAACACGTGGGTTGATGAAATGAAAACCCTGTGCCAGCCAGACGCCATTGTCTGGGTCGATGGCTCAGATGCCCAGCTCGATGACCTGCGCCGCCAATCTATCGAGGCGAAGGAAATTTTACCTCTTAACCAAGACAAACTCCCCGGCTGTTACATCCACCGCACGGCTGTGAATGACGTTGCCCGTGTGGAACATCGCACCTTTATTTGTTCTAAGGATGCCGCGAATGCAGGGCCTACAAATAATTGGATGGACCCAGCGGAAATGAAAGCTAAATTGATTAAGATGTACGAAGGTGTGTACAAAGGTCGCACTATGTACGTTATTCCTTTTTCGATGTCTGTGCCCGAATCACCCTTTGCCAAGTTTGGCATTGAGCTGACTGACTCTATCTACGTTGTGCTAAATATGGCGATTATGACCCGTATCGGCACACGTGTGTTGAACTGCCTAGGTGACTCCGCTGACTTCACAAAGGGTCTCCATGCCAAAGCCGAAATTGACGAAGAACAACGCTACATTGTCCATTTCCCAGAGGAAAATGCCATTTGGTCCATTAACTCTGGTTATGGTGGTAACGTCTTGCTTGGCAAGAAGTGTTTTGCGCTTCGCATTGCCTCTTACATGGGTCGCAATGAGAGCTGGATGGCGGAACATATGCTTATTCTTGGCATTGAGAATCCCAAAGGCGAAGTTCGGTACTTAGCCGCGGCGTTCCCCTCTGCTTGTGGCAAGACTAATCTAGCCATGCTCATTCCGCCAGAAGTGTATCAAAAGAAGGGCTACAAAGTTTGGTGCGTGGGCGATGATATCGCTTGGCTGCGTATTGGCAAGGATGGTCGCCTATGGGCAGTGAACCCAGAAGCTGGCTTCTTTGGCGTGGCTCCTGGTACGAATATGAAATCCAACCCCAACGCCCTGCTCAGCTGCCAGAAAAACACCATTTTTACAAATGTGGTGCATAATCTTGAGGATAACACCGTGTGGTGGGAAGGTCTTGATAAGAACCCACCAAAGAACGCATTGGACTGGAAGGGCAACGCTTGGGATGCCGCGTCTGGTGAAAAGGGCGCTCACCCTAACTCGCGTTTTACCGCACCTGCCGCGCAATGCCCCTGTATTTCAGATCAATTTGAAGCACCCGAAGGCGTCCCCATTAGTGCCATCGTGTTTGGTGGTCGTCGTGCTAAGACTGCGCCGCTGGTGTACCAAGCGCGCAATTGGCAGCATGGTGTCTTTGTCGGCTCAATTATGGCTAGCGAAGTGACAGCCGCCGCCCAAGGGCTAAAAGCTGGCGTGCGTCGTGACCCCATGGCAATGCTACCCTTCTGCGGCTACAACATGGGCGACTACTTTGGTCATTGGTTGGATATGGGCAATAAAATCCCTAACCCACCAAAAGTATTTAATGTCAACTGGTTCCGTACAGACGACCAAGGTCAATTTATCTGGCCAGGCTACGGCGACAACATGCGTGTGCTAGAGTGGATTATGGCGCGTGCGTTTGACGAAGCAGAAGGTGTTGATACTGCTATTGGTTACCTCCCCAAAGCAGAGGATATCAATGTGGAAGGCTTGGATTTGTCCATAGACACACTCAAGGACTTGCTATCGGTTGATAAAGAACTTTGGAAAGAGGATGTCGAAGGCATTAAGGAATTTTATGCCAAGTTTGGCGATACCTTGCCCAAGGCGTTGCTAGACGAATTGGCTACACTGGAAAATAACCTTGCATAATGCCCATGCCCCCTCTGAGTGTTTCTTAGAGGGGGACACATTTTCATCAGCAAGGTTTCATAGTTACACACAACAAATGTAGGAGGGATTGTATGTTTACACCGTCAGAAACGCGGTACAGCAGTATGCACTATAACCGTGTAGGTCATAGTGGGTTGCTGTTGCCCCAGATTTCATTGGGATTGTGGCATAATTTTGGGGATATTACCCCTTTTGCCACCCAACAAAGTATGCTACGGACAGCATTTAACCACGGCATCACGCATTTTGACTTAGCAAACAACTATGGACCGCCATACGGCGAAGCGGAGTTCAATTTTGGCATTCACATGGAGCGCGATTGGCGACCATTTCGAGATGAGCTTGTCATATCCACCAAAGCGGGCTATGATATGTGGCAGGGGCCTTACGGTAATTTTGGCAGCCGCAAGTATTTGCTGTCGAGCCTTGACCAAAGCTTACAGCGCATGAAGCTTGACTATGTCGATATTTTCTATCATCATCGTCCTGACCATGAAACACCGTTGGAAGAAACCATGGGCGCACTCCATCACGCAGTGGTGAGCGGCAAGGCACTCTATGTAGGTATCTCTAACTACGGACCTGCGGAAGCGGCAGAAGCCATTCGTATTCTCCGCCGTTTGGGGACACCGCTCTTAATCCATCAGCCGAACTATTCATTGCTCAGCCGTTGGATTGAGGACGGGTTGACAAATGTGCTTCGAGAAGAACGCGTGGGCTGTATTGTATTTGCGCCATTACAAAACGGATTACTGACAGGGAAATATACAGAGGGTATACCGAAGGATTCCAGAGCAGGGCATGACCCTCGCTACCTACGTCCCGAATCCATTACCCCTGAATTGCTAGCAAAACTGCAAAAACTAGATACCATCGCCAAGGCATACGGACAGACGATGGTGCAAATGTCACTAAAATGGGTGCTGCGTGACCCAGTGGTCACCTCTGCACTGATTGGTGCTAGCCGTCCTGAGCAAATTGTTGACAATGTCAACGCACTGCAAGGCGGGATGTTGTCGCCAGAACAAATTAGCGAGATTGAAGCAGTGCTAGCATAAATCGTTAAAAAAGGTGAGTTGTATGTATCGATACGTTGCCATACTAATCTTACTATGTCTTGTGGGACTTGTGTTGGGGCGCGCGCGGCAAATGCAGCGTTTGGGCATCCGTGCCATGCGGTTTGGTGCGATGGATAAAAAGGACTTCTTGTTACTGCCTTTTGTCGCCTGCTATCTTTATACAGTCACAGCTATGGTATTTGGGCTGCCGATGGTGGGCGGTCTACTGTTTGTAAGTCCCCTCATTGGTTGGATAGGGGCGGCGATTTGTTGCTTGGGGCTTGGTCTGTTCCTTTGGGGGCTTATTTCCTTTGGGAAAAGCTTTCGTGTGGGGCTAGATGAGGAGCATCCAGGACCACTGGTCACGACGGGTGCTTTTGCCATTAGCCGAAACCCAATTTACACCGCGTTTGGCATGGTCATCATTGGGATTTCTCTAATACTGCCGCATTTGCTACTGTTACTGTATGTGCCGCTGGGCATCACAGCGTTTGTGCGCCAACTGTTACTAGAAGAAGCCTCGTTACGAAAAATCTATGGGGCAGATTTTGAGGCGTATTGCCGAAAAGTACGTAGATTTCTCTAGTAAGTAGATTTCTCTAGTAAGTGTCATACAAAAAGTATCCCTCGGTCAAGCCGAGGGATACTTTTTGTATGACACGATAATCAGTGTGCATGTGTTACGTATTATAGTAGCGTAACCCCTGCTTGTTCGCAGGCTTCAAGCTGCGCTTGCGGCCAGAGGGACGCTTGTACTTCCCCGATATGCGCCTTTTGTAGCAATAACATACACAGTCGGCTTTGACCGATACCGCCGCCCATGGTGAGCGGCAGCTGGTCACCCAGCACCATCGAATGAAAGGGCAGCACGGCGCGGTCTAAACAGCCTGCCAGCGATAATTGTGACTGCATCGAAGCGGCATCAACGCGTATGCCCATGCTCGACAACTCAAAGGAACGTTGCAATAAGGGATTCCACACGCATAAATCGCCATTTAAGCCCCAATCGTCATAATCGGGCGCACGGCTGTCATGCGGCTTGCCTGAACGCAACTTTCCGCCAATGCCGATGATAAAGGCGGCGCCGACCTCACGCAAAAAAACATTTTCGCGCTCTGCGCCAGATAATGCGGGGTACTTGTCCTCTAACGCTTGGGCGGTGATAAATGTGATGTCAGACGGCAGTGTGGTTTGCAACTCGGGATAGGATTGCTGAATCCGCGCCGCTGTGTCCAAAAGGGCGGCGTAAATGTTTGTAACGGTGGCGCGTAGCATGTCGAGGGTGCGGTCTTGCGGTGTGATGACGATTTCCCAATCCCATTGATCGACATAGAGAGAATGAATATTGTCAAGCGTTTCGTCGCGACGAATGGCGTTCATGTCGGTATACAGTCCGGTATGGGCGGTAAAGCCGTATCGTCCTAACGCTAAACGTTTCCATTTGGCAAGAGAATGTACAATTTCGGCAGAGTACCCTAAATCAAGTATATCAAAGCTTACAGGTCGTTCGTTACCACTTAGGTTGTCGTTTAGTCCCACGTTTGAGGGGACAAACAAAGGGGCAGAGACACGGGAAAGCCCCAGTTTATCCGCTAAAACGCGTTCAAAATGATCCTTGCAAAGCTTGATCGCCTCTTCTGTTTGACGCAAATCAAGTGCTGACTGATAGTGGGCAGGTATCATACGTTTCACCTCATTTTTATCGTTTTGGGGTATCACACAAATTACAGTTGTCCAACATCGTAGTGCGTAGGCGGCAGTTAGCTAGTGACCCTGCGGCGCAGGATGGTTTGCGGTGGCAGGGTGGGGGCATCTGGCAGTTGTACGACCATTTGCGCATGGGGGGCAGATTGGATCGGCTGTCCGCGCCCGTTAATCATACTGGTTACCACAAAAGTCGTAATCGTGCCATCGGGGGTGAGGGCTTCGAGTGTATCACCCACCATGAAACGATTGCGCTGTTCTAGGGTCAAAACGGGGGCAGAGGCTGTGACAATCGCCACCTGTACACACTCCTGTATGTAAGCGGAGGTTTCCACATGTTGCCCCTCATAGGGTTTGCCTAAGTAAAACCCTGTGCTGTAAACGCGGTGGCTCATGCTGTCAAGCTCGGAAAGCCAAGCAGGATTGACCTCATATGTTTCAGGGTGTTGGCTATAGGTATCAATGGCACTGCGATAGGCACGTACAACGGTGGAGACATACATAGATGTTTTCGCGCGTCCCTCAATCTTAAAAGCAGTAACACCAGCGTCTACCAGCTCGGGAATGTGTTCAATCATACGTAAATCCTTGGCGTTTAGAATGTGTGCGCCGTCCTCATCCTCATAGACAGGGTAGTATTCGCCGGGGCGACGCTCCTCCATCAGGGCGAATTTATAGCGGCAAGGTTGGGCACAGGCACCATGGTTGGCGTCTCGTCCTGTCATATAACTGCTAAGATAGCACCGTCCAGAATACGAAAGACACATAGCACCGTGCACAAAAGCCTCTATCTCAATCTCTGGCGGCAGTTCCGCACGAATGCGCTTAATCTCCAACAGTGAAATTTCGCGAGACATTATCAAGCGTGTTGCACCGAGCGCGACCCACGCTTTCGCGGCGGCGTAATTGGTAATATTGGCTTGCACTGACATGTGCAACGGTATTTGCGGCGCGTGTTGTTTGGCAAGTTGCAAAACGCCAATATCGCCAACGATAATGCCATCCACGCCAATGGATTGCAATTCGCTTAAAAAGGCTGGCAAACGGTCAATTTCTCCGTTATGGGGAAAGACGTTGACTGTTACATAAACACGCACGCCGCGTGCATGGGCATACTGCACACCTTCGGTAAGCGCGGCGGTATCAAAGGTGGCGGCGGCTGTTCGCATTCCAAACGAAGTCCCCCCTAAATACACAGCGTCTGCCCCATAGGTTATGGCGGTAATCAATCGTTCAGGTGTGCCCGCTGGGGCTAAAAGTTCAGGTTTATGGGTTAGCATTTGTTGAGGCTCCTCGTTTTCCTAAAAGTATACCCAGTATAGCACAAATAAAAGCAAGACACAATGTTGCATTTATGCTCGTAAGATGATAGACTGTACTAGGTAACATCTGTAAGTTTCTATGGTGCCTCTACGTCACAAAATTTTTCCATTTAACTAAAGTTGCACCGCCCATTTACGATATATCTATAGAAGAATAATAACAAGGAGGTTATATTCATGAAAAAACGCATTATCGCGCTAACGATTGTGTTCATGTTGGCGCTCTCACTCGTTGTCGTGGCACAAGCTACTGTGCCAGCAGCCCCCGCGAGCATCACGCTCAGCAGTACCACAGGGAAAATTTCGGGTGTAACAACGCAAATGGAGTATCGTATCAATACCACAGGCGCATGGACGGCAGTGACGTCGAATGCAGAGTTTACGCCAACCGCGGGCAGTACCTATGAGTTCCGTTATAAAGCGGTGGGATCGTTAGAACCATCGGTCGCGGCGACAATCGTGGTGCCCGCAGCTGGCACGACGCCCGCCGGGATTACATACGCTAACGGTAAAATCTCAGGGTTGACGACCGCGATGGAATACAATAGAATTTCTGCCACACATACCGTATGGACGAAATGTACCGCCGCCACGTTGACAGTCACAACAGGGGATACAGAGCAAAAGTATTATTTTAGAACAGCCGCCACAAGCGGTGCTTCTGCTTCTGCGGTCACAACGATTACGATCCCTGTTGGTGCAACGTCCGATGGTTCTGGCATTAAGCTAAAATTTGCAACAGAGCAATTTACAGGCTTTGGGTCAGGTGGCGGCGGCTGGAAATACACCACCTTTGGTCCTAGCTACACAGGCGAATTTCTGCATGATATTGCAGCGGATACAATGCAAGCCATCCCAGGGCAAACCTACTATTTTCGTAAAATCGGTGATTCTAGCGCGACTGCTATCAAATCGCCTTTGCGTCCTGCTGCGCCCGCAGGCATTACCTATAATGCGACAGCTGCGAAGCTAGAAGGGCTAACCGACCGTATGCGCTGGCGCTTACGAGAAGGCGCGGTAGTTTACGACTGGAATGCGGTAGCGAGCGGTACGACAATAGCGCCGCTGGCTCAAACGTCTGCAACGCAAACTGTTGAGGTGTCCTTTGCACCGACAGAAACGGCGTATGGCTCGTTCCATACCAGCTTGACTGTCTGGCGTCAGTCCACTGTTGATAGCCGCTTTAATGCAGTGCGCTACGAGGGCGGCAAGATTTTGGGTTTGACAGCCGAAATGGAATACATTATCGGTTCAGACACCAGTTTGACGTGGACTTCCTGTACCGCCGAACCGTTGAAAATTGAGCGCACAGAAGCCGACCAAACAGTGTCCATTCGATTGAAAGCCGACCCTACCAAAGTGGAAACCATTATCGTGCCGTTTGTCTTACCCAAACCAGACGTTATACTTGACCTCGTCAATGGTGAGATAACAGGGCTAAACCCGGCACTTACATACATGTACAAGGCAAGTTCGTGGAAAAAAATTGAAGGTGCCTTGTTGAGTGAGGATAAAACCACATTTTTAATTGGCACGTTATTAAAGGGCAGAGCAATCGCCCTTGGCATCGCGCAAGCACCTGCCTCAGGCAGTCCCGACCCCGATAGTGTCACCACACTTGACATTGGTGCGGCGCCTACCAAGCCAAAGCTGTCTGTAACGAGCTATAAGGCTGAGGATGAAACGCTTGGTGTCGCGGTGGTAACTGGGTATAAGGATATTCAATACCGCGAGGAATTTTCAGAGACGTGGAGTACGCCCGCGCTCACCGCAGACCCCATTGAACTGCCTGTAGGTTACACGGCAGGTACGTATGTGTTTCGTGTTGCCCCCACAGCAACAGCGCAAGGTTCTGCCGAAGTGAAAGTGAAAGTAGCCGCACCTGCCAAGCCTGCTGTGCCTAAGGTGGATTATAAAAAAGAAATTATTACGATTAAGGGCGATACGTCCTACACCCTCAACGGCGTGGAATGGCTTACTGTTGCGAAATCTAGCAAAGTGGAACTAAAGCTAGAGGGTCTGTATGGCAGTGTTATTAAGGTGCGTGCCGCGGTGACAGCAAAAAAGCCTGCGTCACTCATCACGACGGTTAATATTCTGCCGCGCATCAGCACACCGCCCACCAATGCGGATGTGTATATCATGAAAATCAAGGGCAAAGATACCGTTGTCATGCGTACAGGGGCTAGACAAGTGGAATATCTTGATGGCTCAAAGTGGAAAAAAGGCGTCCCAAAATATGCAACAGTTAAGTCTGGTGTTGTGTCTATTCGGTTTATGGCAGACGCCCAATACGGTCCTAGCGAGATAGTTACACTTACAGAAAACGGAATTTAATACGCGAAGTATGTTGAAAGTAGCAACCCTTGGGAGCATTCTCAAGGGTTGCTACTCTATTTGAAAAACTATTTACAAATAGTTCATGATGTTAGGCTTGCTTTTATGTTAAAAAGGCATATACTATATTATATATCAATAAAGGAGGTTCTCATTTTGAAACGTAAAATGATTTCTATTGCATCCATTGCCTGTGTCGTCGCGCTGGTGACCTTTGTCGCACCTGTTCGCTCGGTGGCATTGGATATTCTCTCAATCTTCCGTGTAAACAACTTGAAAACTATTACCATCACCATGCAGGATTTGCAAGAAGGTATGCAAAACATGCAAGCGTTACAAGCAACCTTTGCCAATGAAATTGAAACTGGTGACCATCAAAGTCCGATTGATGTGCCAGATATGGCGGCACCGAACCACTATACCCTAACGGATGAGGACGATTTCAATGGCTTTAACGTCAACCTGCCGAAAGCGTGGAAGGATAAAACAGTTAGTATGATGGCAACAGAAGCCGCCACTGTACCCTTTACTGTGAACACAGATGTGTCAAACGACATTCTTGCCAAGCTTGGTTCATCCGTGCGCTTGGGCGACATGGGTGAGTTATCCGTTAGCATACCTGCGGCATTTGTTGCAGAGTACGAGGACGTCACCTTTGGCGCAACGCAAATGCCACTACTCACAGGCGCTTCCGCCGATAAACAAGCGTTGCGTGACGCACTGCTATCGCTACCACAAATGCCAACAAACCTTCGTAATCAACTAGCCGCGATAGACGCTGACACACGTGACGTTTACTTGCCTGTGCTTGTTGGCGTGGGTCGTGAAGTAGATATCGGCGGCAACACAGGATACCTGTATAGCTTATCTGATGTGAAAGCATTTGGCGCATCACTGCCACAGGATTTCTTTGCCGCCTTTGGTGAAGAAAATGCAGCGATTGCAAACTATGAGATGAAAACCAAGCTAGAGAATAATGAAGCTCACCCTGACAATGTCTCGGCGCTGATTTGGACAAAAAACGGCGTACTGTACACCCTTGTGGCAGATAAAACAGACGGCGAATTGACCGCTTTGGCGAAAAGCGTGCACTAATGGTAATAGAAACTGAGGGGCTGACGAAGGTTTACGGCACCAAAACAGCCTGTCATGAACTAACGTTACAGGTCGATAGCGGGCAGGTATACGGTTTCTTAGGCCCCAATGGTGCTGGCAAAAGTACCTGCATTAAGATGTTGACAGGGCTGGTGTTTCCCACTTCGGGGACAGGGACAGTGCTGGGGAAACCGTTGGGCGACGCGTCCGCCCGTGCTAAAATGGGCTATCTGCCCGAATTGTTCCGTTATCAAGAATGGATGACGGGATTGGATTTACTTGCCTTTCACGCCACCTTGTACGGATTGCGTAAGCCACAAGCACAAATTGAACGAGTGCTGAAGCGTGTTGGGCTTGAAGGACAGGAAAAATTCAAAGTTGGTTCGTATAGTAAGGGGATGCAACAGCGCATAGGCTTGGCCTGTGCGCTGTTGCCCGACCCTGCGCTA
>JAVBKJ010000105.1:0-4856 GCA_031554075.1 Oscillospiraceae bacterium
GGTGTAGAGGCGCGAACGTCTGCCACAAAATCCGCAATGGTGACATCTGGTTCATGCCCCACGGCTGAAATAATCGGAATACGTGATTGAAATATGGCAGTAGCCACGCGTTCTTCATTAAATGCCCAAAGGTCTTCCATCGAACCGCCGCCACGCCCAACGATGAGTACATCTGCTAATGAATGTTTGTTGGCAAACTGTATGGCGGCGGCAATTTCGGGGGCTGCCTCCACGCCTTGCACGCGAACGGGCAGTACACGAATCTGGCACAATGGCCACCGTGCGCCCATGATACGTATCATGTCGCGAACAACCGCCCCAGCAGGTGAGGTTATGAGCGCGACCGTTTTGGGAAACAACGGCAACGGTTTTTTATGCGCCGCATCAAAATAACCCTTGGCTTGCAAGGCTTCTTTAAGCTGTTCGTAGGCAATCGCCAACGCACCTGCCCCATCAGGAACAAGATTTTTGCAGTATAGCTGATACTGCCCATCACGCGGAAAAACCGATACGCGCCCTGTGGCAAGCAATTTCATGCCGTCCTGTGGCTTAAAATTAAGTTTACCAGCGTCTCCCTTAAACATCACACATTTGAGAACGCTTTCAGCGTCCTTTAGGGTAAAATAATGATGTCCCGAGGGATACACACGATAATTAGACGCTTCACCGCGCACCACTAACTGTGATAGCGTTGGTTCGTCGTCTAACATATTTTTTATAAACGTATTCACTTGTGTTACCGTCA
The DNA here is from genome assembly GCA_031554075.1 of Oscillospiraceae bacterium. Taxonomy (GTDB): domain Bacteria; phylum Bacillota; class Clostridia; order Oscillospirales; family UBA929; genus WRMG01. The sequence continues at coordinate 746 of JAVBKJ010000105.1, forward strand.
TGGTACAATCCATATCTTCTACCATTTCCTACACATTTCGTCAGCAACAGCATTTTGTTCACGGTTACTGGACAGGTTTTGTTGTGTGACCTTACGCGTTCACTTCGCCCATGACACGATGCGCTAAAAACGCAACGCCAAAGGCATTATCCTTTGAAAACTCTGGTTGCGCAAAGGTGGCGCCACAGGTTTTCTCAAGTGCTTCACGCAGTCTCATGTTTGACATGACACCGCCAGCACATAAAACAGGTAACGTTGGGAATTGTTCTAGCGCACATTGTGTGGCGTTTGTAATACAATGCAACACAGCGCGTAAGATGAAGTCTGCCACATCCGCAGATTGTTCCCCTGCGGCACGCAACTGCAACGCCTTGTTTTCAAGCCCCGACAAGTTAAACTGTAGTTCATTGCTTCGCATATTCAGCGGAATTTCTTTTTGATGTTGTTTGGCAAGTTCCTCAAGCTGAGGACCCGCAGGAAACGACAGCCCAAGCTGGTTGCCCACCCTGTCTATCAGCTGACCCGCGCACAAATCGGCAGTACCACCGATGATTGTTGCCTTACAGGGCAAGGCGCGTGAGGAGTTGACTTGTAACAGTTCTGTTGTACCGCCAGAAACATGCCATGCCAGAAAATCTTGATCCAGCAACTGTATCTGTTTGGCAGACCACGCCGCTGCTGCAATATGTCCCTGTTGGTGTGAAAATCGAAATAGAGGTACTTGCAACGCATGTGACAGCGCTTTTGCAAATGCTTCCCCTGCTAAAAAGCAAGGCATGTAAGACCCCTCTTGCAAACGCGGTCGCGTGCTAACCCCAATGCCGCAAATATCTTTCATTGGCAGCTCTTCAAGTATATTGGGTAATTGCTTCGTATGGTGAAAAAACACCTCACTTTGCCTAACGCCAATACTGCCTTGCAGAATTGGAATCAGTTGACCGCGCAACATGGCTGTATCAGACGTGGCGTCATATAGCGCGGCAGAGGTAGAATAATTGCTCGTATCAATGCCTAAAAACACTTGGCTCATAGAATGGCTTCACCCTTAAAGAACGAACCGATGATACCATTGATAAATGACACCATTTCTTGTGGTTCGTATTTTTTTGCAATTTCAACGCATTCATTCATAGCGGCTTTGGGTGGAATATCCTGCATATATAACACTTCATACATACAAACACGCATAATCGAAACCGAAACGCGTGGCAATCTTCCAAACTGCCATCCAACTGCGTATTTCTCAATATATGCGTCTAGTTCTGGTTGATGTTCATGAACACCACTGACAAGCTTCCGTATGTAGGCAGCTTGTTCGGCATCAGGTGGCAACTCAAAGAGTTCGTCTTGACCTGATAAACGTGAAAAAAATTCCGCGTTAAGGCGTTCGTCGAACAAGCCTTGAGGCGTTGTATCACAAAACCCTAGCGCGTAAACCATTTGTATCGCGCACTCGCGCGCATTTCTGCGTGTCATGTTAGCTACCGTTTCTCCGGCGAACAAATTCATAGCAACTCGACTTCTCGCCGGAGAAATGGTTGCAAATACCCGTACCCTACATACACCGTTTAAGTTAGTCTTTGTGCGTGCCAAGGTTATGCCCAATGGCACACATACTGATGCCAAGACTTCCCTACTATTTGTATACTTAACTATTATACCAAAGAGTGACCCTCATTAGCAAGTAAAATGTAGAATAATTCATTAAAAAATAAATCTAGCGAAATCTATCGCATCTGTCGCGTAGATTTCGCTAGATTTTACATGTACTCGTTTGAATATAGTAACGAATCCCAGACTTACGATTTCATGCTACTTTGAAGCGCCAAGGACAACATCCAAATCCATGATACTGCGGTCACGCTGAATTGTAATTTTTATGGAATCGCCTACTTTTTTCTGAGACAGCACCCCTAATAGAATGTCTCTGGTGGACGTTTCTGTGCCATCCGCCGCCAAAATGATATCCCCTTTTTGTATGCCTGCTTTTTCCGCCGCGCCGCCTGTTTCAACGTCAGCGACGTACAAAACAGATATCCCGTAGCCATTGCGCATTGTCAACGACACACCTAAGTACGGTCTGCCCGTCACTTTGCCGCCTTTAATCAACTGCTCGATAACCTGTGCCGCCTGATTAGAAGGAATCGCAAAACCCAAGCCCTCGACGTTTTGACCGCCAGATTTAGCCGAAACAACACCAATCACCTGACCGTCTTGGTTTAATAACGGACCACCTGAATTACCGCCATTAATCGCAGCATCTGTCTGCAACATCGTACGGGGGATGCCATCTATGTTAATTTCACGGTCAAGGGCGCTGACATACCCAACCGTAAATGTATTTTCAAGCTCGCCCAATGGATTGCCGATGGCAGCAACTAAATCGCCTACGAATAAATTTTCAGAGTCTCCAAACTGCAAGTACGGCAGCCCTTTGGCTTCAATTTTCAAAACAGCAAGGTCGGTCACCGTATCCGCCCCGATCACTTTCGCCTCGTGTGTCTTGCCGTCGCTCATGAGGACAGATATTTTGTCAGCACCTTCGATGACGTGATTATTGGTGGCGATGTATCCATCCTCTGAAATAACAAAGCCTGACCCCGCGGCTGGCATATTCACCGTCTGCCCGAAAACGTTTACGCCGTTCATCTCCGTCGCAATCGCCACAACGGCAGGATTTGCCGCCGCAAACAACGCTTTAAGCGATAAGTCGCCCACCGCATTTTTGACAACACCGGTGTATGTATACTGAGGTGCGGCAACCGCAAGCTGCGTGTCTTTCATATGGTCTGCCATGAGCAACGCTCCTGCCGCACCGCCGCCTGTTGTCAGCAACGCCGCTGCTAACGCGACCGCCCCTACTTTAAGCCCCAAATGCGACTTCTTTTGCTTACGTGAGGCAGTTTGGGGTTGTGACTCGATGCTGTACGAATAGCGTTGGTTATCTCTCACATTATAGTCTGTAACCTCGTGTTGGAAATCGTTGTTATGTTCGTTCATATTCAAAACGCCCTTTCAATATTGTTTGGTTTTTGTTGATGTGCTAAGTATACGAGATAGATTTGACAAAAGTATGAACAAAACGAGTAGGTTTTTTGAATTATTCATGGACAATTTGTGAATAAAACATTGACCGCTTGCGCCTTTGTCTCTAAAATGCTATGATGATAGTATACGAATGAATACGAGGTGCTTATGAACATATTATTTTTGGGCGGCACAGGCTTGATTGGAACAGCCGTCGTAGAACAACTTATGACAAAAAACGATATTCACCTTACGATATTGCACCGCGGTAGCACACCACCCACCATTCAAAACACTGCCATCACTTATGTGACAGCAGATGCCCGTGACACGCAACAGCTTGCCACTGCCTTAGGGCAAACCTACTTTGATGTGGTGGTCAACTGGATAGGATATCAGCCCGAACACATCGCAAACGACATTTGTTATTTTGAAGGGCGTGTCGGACAATATGTATTCATCAGCAGTGCCTCAGCATACCAAAAGCCAGCCAATCACTATCGGATCACAGAATCAACGCCGCTTCATAACCCATTTTGGCAATATTCGCGCGACAAAAAGGCCTGCGAACAAGTGTTGCAAGCCTCCACAATACCGTATACAATTGTACGCCCCTCACACACCTATGGCTTTGGCAAATTACCCTTCCCGTTAAGTGCCAAGCACCCTTGGACACCTTTGCAACGTTTGTTAGATGGTAAACCCATCATTATGCCAGGTGATGGTACATCGCTGTGGACAGTAACACATCACACCGACTTTGCCAATGGTTTTGTGGGACTATTAGGGCAATACCGCGCTTTGGGTCACGCCTTTCACATTACGACCGACCACGCCATGAGCTGGAATACGATTGTTAAAACCATTTCGCAACAACTGCGCGTCACGCCAAATTTAGTGTACCTGCCTTCACAATATATCGAAGCCGCGTTGCCTGCGTATCAAGGCACGTTGCTAGGTGACAAAGCCGAGAGTGCTATTTTCGACAACCAAAAAATCAAGGAATTTGTACCCGATTTCTGCGCCGCCGTATCCCTTGCTGAAGGTACGCGACGTGCCTTGTGCTATTGGGACAATCACCCCA
>JAVBKJ010000052.1:0-15517 GCA_031554075.1 Oscillospiraceae bacterium
TAAGTAATGAAGTTTTTTGAAATTTCTTGAGCATACAGTATGTAGTATGATATACTTTACTGTATAAGAGATTAAGAAATGCAAATTATTTATATAATGTTCAATGGGGGTTAGTAAAATGGAATCACAAATTTCTTTACGTATTGCATTAGTAGACGACGTTGAATTTATTACTCGAATAAAATCAAATCCTGATTTTTGGCCATACGAAGATGATATTGAAACAAATAAAGAGAAAGTAAGAAAAACTGTAATTGATAGAATAAATAGTAGTTGGTATAAACAGTACATTATTAACCTCAACAATGACAATAAGACACCTATTGGAGAATTTCACATTCACTTATACGTTGAAGAACGTAAAAGCTGGGAAATTGGGTACTGTATTTTTCCAGAGTATCAACGGCAAGGATACTGTTTTGAAGCTGGAAACATTATACTCCGTTTAGCATTTGAGGACTTTGAGGCGCATAGGGTAGTTGCTATGTGCAATGCCCACAATGAAGCATCATACCGTGTTATGGAAAAATTAGGTATGAGCAGAGAAGGGATTTTTAGGCAGGAGTTACCACGGGGTGACAAATGGAATGACCAATATTTCTATGCAATACTTGATTCTGAATATAAGAACAACCCTCCATTCTAAGGGCATTTTCTAATGTTGATAACTATTTTTGTGAGGAAGTGAATGGATATTAAAATCAGAATATATTTGGACAATTGCTGTTACAATCGTCCTTTTGACATATAAGAACAAATGAAAATCAAGCTAGAAACTGAAGCAAAATTATTTATTCAATTACAAATAAAAAAAGGTATATATGATTTAGTTTGGTCATATGTATTAGATTTTGAAAAACAACAAAATCCATATGATGATAAACGAAATGCTATACAAATTTGGAAAAGTAGAGCTAAAACGATTTGCAATTCATCTAATGAAATTTTAGAACTTGGGAAAAATATTATGATGAATGGAATTATGTCAAAAGATGCTTTACATATTGCGTGTTCTATAAAGAGTAAATGTGATTATTTTATTACAACAGATGTAAAACTGTTAAAGAAAGAGATTTCTGGTATACAAATAATCGACCCCATCAATTTTATAAGAGAAATGGAGTAATAACAATGACGACAGATGTTGCATTAAGAGTAGCGGTTATGGATACCATAATACAAAAATTTGGAGAAGTCGATGCAGAACGTTTTATCTATATTGTAAAAAAAGATAATTTTGACTATACAGAGTGGCAACGAGATTTATGGAAAGATAAAACGATTGATGAAGTTCATAAATTGGCTACAGAATTTGAAAATAATAATAATAATAATATATAGAGGCTTCTTTAAAGACAAAACACTATTATACCTAGCGTATAATAGTGTTTTTAAAAATCGCAGTTTCACTGGTACGGTGAACCGTACCATAAGTGACGGCGACGATGGTAAGTGACAAATTTCGATGGGTTTGTTTTGTGGATAATAAATATGATTGAAAGTAAATTATTAACAAACCGAATGAGGTGTTCGCTAATTATGTATTGCTTTAGTCAAGATGATACCGAAAAAATCATAACCCATTTTGGGAAAGCGTTTTATGAAAAAGTGTTACAAGATGTAGAGATATGCTCAAAAAATGGGAATTGTAAGTTGTGCAAATGGTCGGTTATTATTCGGTAAATTGCATCCTTTTATGTCACTCGGAAAATTCTGGGAATGCTGTATTAAAAATATGCAAAATAAACAAGGTGGTCATGACGGAAATCAACATACTACAGGAATACATTGACAGATAGTTTTGCAATATTTTCGCTTCAGACATAGAGCATGGGGGAATCTTAGAAGATATATGCTTATCTATGGACGCCTTATACCCAAAACGAATGTTGTTACATGGTGATTTTCACAATGATTATATCTTGTTGGGCAACAATGGCGGTTATAAAATTATTGACCCAAAGGGTGTTGTAGGAGACCCAATATTTGATGTGCCACGTTTCATTATAAATGAGTTTGAACATGACTTATACTAATTTCAAATAAAAACATGTCATGTTTTTATCACGCGCACAGCGCGTGTGGCGACCAATGGTCGCTGAAATGTCGTCAATACTAATCCCTTGCGGCTTCGCCGCAAATCCGGCAAAGCCGGATGATAAAAATGTCTGGCACATTTTTATCTGGAATTAGTATTATCAGAGCGATTCTGTGAGAAGATACACTACATAATTATTTTTTTGAAAAAAGTCTAAATATAATTACCAAGTGATCGACGCTTCACTGCAACAGTGACAACAATCTAATCCAAGGAGTATGATGATGCTGACAACCTATTTACAGGATTTGCGCCGTGAATTTCGAGGTTACAATGCGAAAATTGCCCAAGCGGATATAATGTCAGGAATTACGGTGGCGGCTGTCGCACTACCCTTGGCACTGGCGTTTGGCGTTGGGTCGGGGGCGGATGCCGCCGCAGGATTGATTACAGCTATTTTAGCGGGCTTTATCATTGGCGCGCTATCGGGCGCCGCCTACCAAATTTCTGGACCGACGGGTGCTATGACAGCCATCCTCATTTCTGTTATCGCTCATTATAAACTGCAAGGCATGTTCGTGGCGTGCTTGTTGTCGGGCGTATTCCTGCTAATCGCTGGTGTTTGCCGACTGGGGCGGCTTGTTTCCTTTATCCCGATGCCTGTCATTTCTGGGTTTACCTCAGGCATGTCCATCGTGATTGCGTTGGGGCAGCTTGGTAATTTTCTGGATGTACCGTTGCACGGAGAGGATACCTTGCAAAAGGTAGGAAGCCTGTTTACATACCTGCAACAACCCGACACGTGGGTGCGCCCCACGGCTGTCAGCTATATTTCCATTGGGATGGGACTGTTCACAATTGCCCTAATGCTGCTATGGCCGAAGAAGTGGGGCAGTAAGTTGCCTGCTTCTATCGTGGCAGTTGTCGTCACCCTACTGCTAACGACATGGCTTGATTTGCCCGTGACACAAGTGGGCGCGATTCCACGCACACTGTTGCCTGACGTGCGTTTAACCCTAGACACGATACCGTGGACACAGCTGAGCGGGTTGCTTATGCCTGCCTTTTCCATTGCCGCGTTGGGTATGATTGAGAGCCTGCTTTGCGGCGTCGCAGGCGGACGCATGAGCGGCGGCACATTTAATGCTGACCGAGAATTAGTGGCGCAAGGGATTGGCAATATGTTAATTCCCTTCTTTGGGGGCGTTCCAGCCACTGCCGCGATTGCGCGCACCAGTGTCGGCATTAAATCGGGTGGCAAAACACGTCTTATGGGCATTATACACGCGGTGGTGCTGCTCATTTCTATGTTTTTGCTCGCGCCTATCATGTCACGGATTCCCCTTGCCACGCTGGCAAGCGTCCTACTTGTTACGGCTTGGCGCATGAATGAATGGTCTGAGATTCGTTATATTTTTAGCAAGCGTATGAAATCTGCTATGGCACAGTTTTTGGTGACGGTGGTGATTACGGTTGCGTTTGACCTGACGATTGCGATTGCTGTTGGTGTCGGGTTTTCCATGCTGTTGTTTGTCGCACAGAGCAGTAACATGGGCATTACAGTACAGGAGGTTGACCGCAAACGGTTACAAGAACGCGGCGTGACGCTGTCGGAAAGCATCGGCAAAATGCAGGTCGCTTATCTGTCGGGACCACTATTTTTTGCAAGCATTGACAAACTGCAATCTGTTGTGAAAGAGAATCCCTGCGATATATTGGTGTTATCCATGCGCGGTGTGTCTATGATTGACACATCTGGTATGCGTGGCTTGGAGGAGTTGTTGGCACGCTTGCGGGGCGACAATGTGACGGTTTTGTTTGCTGCTATGCAGGAGACTGTGCGACATTCCTTTGACCGTTGCGGCTTAACGGACGTCATTGGCGCGGAAAATTTCTATTGGAGTACAGACTTGGCGTTGGCACAGTTTGGGCAACAGAGAACAGAAACGAAGTAATACTTTCAGCTTGTTGGGGCATTCTAAGGAGAATGCCCCAATTGTTGCCATACGGTGTCGTGAAAATTAATTCTGTTTTTGGGCTTGACATAATGTGGTTGACGACATACAATATAGGGTAGATTCAGGAAGCCTGTCTTAGCATAGGTTGGGTGAAAGGTTGTCGTTTATGGAACACTGGGAAGACCATTACAGCATATTACAAGTGCATCCTGATGCCGAAATAGAGGTAATTCAGAGCGCATACAAGCGGCTTTGTAAAAAATATCACCCCGATGTCAACCCCTCGCCGCTGGCGTCAGACAAAATAAAGAAAATTAACCTCGCATATGAGGTGCTGTCAGACACGAACGCACGACGCACGTTTCACACTGAATGGGTGAGGCGTGTGGGTGCGCGCGTGCCTTCGTCGCGCGTGGAAGTACGGGAACGCGTCGTGTATGTCAATCAAACACCACCAGCCGCCGCCGCGCGCCCTGAACCGCCGCCCAAGGACGAGGGTACACCAGCGGCAAATCAGGTCATCAAGGATTATTTTACAAAGATTTCGACTAAGAGCTTTCGTGAGGCATTTTCGTTTATTTCGGATTTGGACAAGCAGCGCTTCAGCTATGGTAGTTACGTCGAGTGGCAGGAGTCTGTGGCGGCTATTTATCAGATTGGTACGTTCAAGATTGAACTGTTTCGGCGTCATGACGATTTGAAAATAGACGACAAGGTGCGCTATCGCGGCGAAGAATTTAAGGTAAGCGTTGCTGAAAAGGATATCCGCACAGGGAAGGTATCCGAGTATTCCTTTACCAAATTTGCTGTCTGCGAAAACGGTGTGTGGCATGTATACCTTGGTTATCGTGATTTAACACCATTGCTTGTCCAGTTTAAGACGATGGCCTCTACCCAAGAGGAAGCGGTGCTAATTAATCAATGGGACAAGTACCGAGAACAGCATGATTTGAAACTGGGGATGCCCAATCGCAAGGGGTTTGAGGAATTTGTTACGCCAGAGGCGTATCGTCACCGCCGCTATGACCGCCCGTTTTCGATTGCCGTGTTTCAAGTAAGCTTGCCAGACCGCATTACAGATGCAGGGCACCACGACCATATCATGAAGTATGTGGGTTATATTATTAACAAGTCGATTCGCATGGTTGACCACGCCGCATGGTTGGAGGACGACCGTTTTGGACTGCTATTGGCTGAAACGGACAAGAAAACAGCCCTGTTAGCGGCGCGGCGGATTCTGAAAGCCGTCAAACACGATGTAGCGGCCTGCTTTGATTTTGACATTGAAATGAAAATCGGCGTCACGCCCTATAACGGGACAAGCACAGATGAACTAATTACCACCTGCCTGCGAACCATTGGGGCATCTGGTAATATTCCGAACGAACAGCAACGTCGTGCCGCGCAATAGAGGGATACCCATCCGACACAAGCATCTCCCCCCTGCTATGGGGGGAGTGTTTGCATCATCGGGGCAATATTGCAACGAGTAGCGGCATATGCTGTGGTACTGGTCGCGCAAATCGCAGTTCCTGCACACCTGCTTTGAGGGTACAGTCATACTGAAACGCATCTCTGTCCATGTATAGTAGGGCTGGCGGCGATACAGTCGCGTTGAGCAATTGCACGGTGGCGGATAAGACGCCGTATGGATTATCAAACACGACCGCGCCTTGGGCTGTCACGGTCGCTGGCAACGGTACAAATGAGGGTGGCACTATTCGTCGTTCGCCCTCCGAATCGTCGTCACCGTCGCCGCCACAGCCGCCGCAACCCCCACAGCCGCCACCGCCCCCGAAGCATTGCGTTATGTTGTGCTTGCGGATACGCATACGTGGTTCTTGGCGCAAGCGCTGTACGGCGAGTGGGTCCTCTAAAAAAGGTGGGTTACCGTCGGAGAGCAGATTGCCATTACGGTTGGAACGACCACGCGCTGGTGCTTCCTCCTGTAATTCAGGTCGCCGTTGCGCTATTTCTGAATCTCCCAATAAATCTCTCAGCTGACGTCGTTGCGCGTTACTGAGCCTTCCATCTTCGCGTCTTTGGAGTAATCTGCTTAACAAATCTCTCTCGTCCATAATGGCACCCCTTCTACTTAATAATGTGATACGAATGTCATCTATACACACGCCCTGTTTGTCAGTGCCTCGCAGAACGACAAAGCGGCGTATGGTCGCCGCAAGCAGTACTTGCCGTTTGCGGCATTGTCGCAATGCTGACGAAGCCAAGTGGCACAAATGAACGGTTCATTTGTATGGAGGATTCGTATGAGCACGAGTGTAGGCACGTAACTTGTTGACCTAGGAGCAGATGCGTGACATAGCACTTTGTATTATCGTATGCCGTAGCAAAAAAATGGTTCCAAAAGGACACGATTTTTATGAAAGTTTTACTGGTATCCGACCAAGCGAGCCGCTACATATGGGATTTTTTTGACCGCCGTGCGTTTGAAGGCGTAGAGATGATTTTGAGCTGTGGCGACTTACCTGCCTCGTACTTGGAGTTTTTAGTGACCATGTTGGGCGTGCCGCTGTACTATGTACCTGGTAACCATGATAAGCGGTTTCAATTGCACCCGCCAGAGGGCTGTACGTGTATTGATGGGCAATTAATAGTGGCGGGCGGCTTTCGCATTTTGGGCTTTGGCGGCTGTCGCTCAGGCCGTAGAGCGTTGTACGAGTACCTCGAGAACGATATGGCGCGACGCGTCTCTCGTATTAAGGGGACGTTGCGCTGTAAGAAGGGCTTTGACATCCTATTAACCCATGCCCCTGCTTTTGGGTTAGGGGATGGCAAGGATTTGTTTCATCAAGGGTTTGAGTGCTTTCGTAGCCTGCTGGAAACCTATGAGCCACGCTATCATATTTTTGGACATCAGCACAAAAATTACGATTTTGCCGAAGGAATAACTCAATTTGGCAATACTAGGCTGATTAATGCCTATGGGTATCATATTCTCGAACTCGTATAATGGTCAAATGGACACACTATGTGTAGAGGGCGCAGGTCGCAAGCGCCCCCGCAGATTTTGTCCCTTTTACCACAAATATGCCGATTAATTCCGCTATAAACGTCGAATTTTGGCATCGCAACAGGTGCAATGTACGAAATGCTCGAAAATGCTCGTGTTGATATGGCATAAATTACGATTGACAAATCACGCATAGCGTGGTATCATTCCATTTTGTACGAAACATGTATCATGGTGCAAACGACGCGTTGCACCCGCGCCTTTTTGAGGCTACAGGGACTGTCCTAATCCAGTCGCGGACAGCCTTTCGGCGGTGGCATTGCTACAGTAGACAACTGTACAAAGCGTCACGTCAAACCGCAGCGACGGCGGTGGAATGGGTACAGCATGATGGGTAAGCGCATCCGCGATTTAAGGCGGAATGCACATATGACACAAAAAGAATTGTCGGATCATTTAGGCGTGTCAGCCAGCGCCGTTGGCATGTATGAACAGGAACGACGCACCCCAGATGTGGATACATTGCAGGTGCTTTGCACCATGTTTAACATAACGGCAGATTACCTCCTGTTTGGCAAAGGCACAGGCACAGCGCAGCCGATTTCTGTGAATCAGTTTTTAGAGAGCATACAGCGGCAAATTGAACAGCAAAAAGGACTGCTTTATGAACCACTGGCAGGCAACCAACGTAGGGTGTTCACAAGCCAAGAGATAGATAAATTATCGGATGCCATTCGGATTGGTGTTGCCATGTCCCTAGGCATTACTACAGACAAATGAGAGGAAGAAAACGACTATGAGCGCATCTCGTGAAAAAAGAGACAGAGCAACCCAAAAAACCACTGGCGATAAACCTGTTAAGGGTGATGCAGGCAGTATTATTGGACGTGTTATCGTTCGTGTATTAGTGGCCGCCGCCGTGCTTGGCGTGCTTGCCTTGGCTGCCTTTGGCTCGAATATTCCACAGCGCATGATTACCGCCGTTACCATCGAAAATGAAGATATCAGTGTTGCGGAATTTAATTTCGCCTTTGCGGAGTCTACCTCCTCTTTCTTATCACAGTATGGGTCGTTCCTTACCCAGTCTGGCTTGGATTTAACAAAACCCCTTGCATCGCAACCCTATGACGAGACACAGTCCTGGTACGACTATTTGCGCAATATGTCAATTGAAAACTTGAAACGTCAGGTGCTATACGGGAACCTCGCGAAGGCAGAGGGCATAGCGCTCACACCAGAAGACAACGAACTGATTGACATGGGCTATGACGGCATGGTTAGCGCCGCAAAATCCTCTAAAATGTCCTTTGGTAAGTTTCTAACCACACGTTACGGACGCGGCGTTAGCGGCAGCAATATCCGTACCTTCCTAGAGCGCGGTGTGCTGGCCTCTCGCTATGAAACAGAAAAGCGCAAAGCATTTACCTACACCCCAGAGCAGATTGAGACACATTACACAGAGAACGCAAAGAACTTCGACAAGGTTGACTTTCGCGAATTTAATGTTAGCAAGGATATGAGCGAGGCAGACAAAGCAGCTGCTACCGCCAATAATATTGACTTGACCGCCACGATTACCTCTGTGGTCGGCGATATTACACTCGAACAACAAAAAGCGTTTGATACTGTGAATGCGCTAGCACAAAATAGTGAACTCACAGCGGATAACTTTAACGAACTAGCCAAGGCACTAGCGCCAGAAGATCAGAAAGCCAGCTACGACAATGCTGATTACACATTGCGTACAGGCGGCACTTACAGTGATTCCGCACTGAAAAACTGGCTGTTTGACCCAGCACGCAAGGCAGGCGATGTGACTGTGTTGGATACAGATAGCACTTTCTCTACTGTAATGTTCTTAGAGCGCAGACAATCGACTGACCCGACTGTGACCGTACGCCAACTGCTGCTACAACCAGAAACAAGTGTTAGCGCGGCAACAGATGCTGACTGGACAAACCTATTAACAGAAGCAGAAAAGATATATAAGCCAATCGAAAACACAGCAGTCACTGAGGACGCTTTTGTCAAACTCGTGACAGAGCATAGTGACGCACTGTACTCACGCAATGACGGCGGTATCTTTAAGGATATGGCGCGCGGCACGATGGGCAGTGACGAAGCAGATGCGTGGTTATACGACCCTGCACGCGTGGCTGGTGACCATACCATGGTGAAAACGGATGCTGGCTATGTTATCCTGTACTTTGTCTCACAAGGACGTCCTGAGTACCAAGTGGAGGTCGAGGAAACCCTACGAACAGCGGACTACTCGAAACTTCGTTCCGAAAACGAGTTTAAGTCTGTCGGCAATCCTGTGGTTAGCCAGTTTGGCATGACATTTGTCACGAAACTGTAACGAATAAGCGAAATAACAGGTGAAAGCAGCTGCTTTCACCTGTTATTTATTTTGCATTTATTGTCTGAGTGGCTTGCTAATGGCTATTAGGGCAAGAGGGAAGCGGGGTTGATGGGTTTATTGTTTTTCTGCATGGCAAAGTGTAGGTGATTGACCTCACGGCGTTCGCCCTCGGCTGTTTGCCCGACACCGCCGATTACCTGTCCGCTTTTGATACGCTGGTCACGCACGACAACTGGCTTTTTCATCAGGTTAGAATAATGGCTTGTGATGCCGTTTTCATGTTCAATCACAACAGTTGTCCCCAAGAACACATCATCATAGATATCCTTGACAACGCCACCTGCCACAGCACACACTTGTGAGCCAAGCGGCACTTCAATATCAATGCCTAGATGCACGCGCCAGTCGCTCATGGTTTTGTTAAAGACCAAGTCCTTAGCAGAGAACACAGAGACAGCCTCACCCTGCACAGGCCAGACGTAGACGGTTTTAACGGGGGTTTTGCTACTGGGTGACGCAGGCTTCACAGCAGGGATGGGGGCTGGGCTTACCTTAGGCGACACGCTCGGCTTGGGGATAACGGTTATCGCCGCGACGGGTATCTCTTGTTCCTGTGGACGAGCAGAGGGGGAGGGACTGGACCAATTAGGCAACGGCACCTTGTCCAAATTGTTGACTGGCTGGTCTAAAAAGGTTTCGTCGAAGGTATCGTCCTTGGATTGGTTGGCGAAAATGAGCATATAGCCCGATACGCCGATTGCCGCGATACAGAGTATTAGAATAATGTAAAAACCTTTGCCCGATAAAAACTCTAAAAAGCGACCGTTTTTCTTTTCGTGCTGATTCATCTTAGCACCTCCTGTAATGTTGCCACATCGCCATGATGGCTAGTCAGCAATCATAGTATGGACAGGACAGGAAGTGAATATACAAATATTTACAGATAATGAAAACTTTTGCATCAGATTTATATGGCACGTTTGTCTATGCTCTTAAGACGGGGTGCAAGTGTGGGTCGTTGCCGAATTTGCGGCAGTGCCGCAAAAGATTTGTATTGACGGCATTTCGGCGGCTTGTAGCCGCCACGTTCACTTTGCGCACCTTAAAAACATTGAATGTGTTAAATGATATTAGTATAATGTGTCATTATGGGAATATGTTGTTATGAAAACCTAGCAAATATTATTTTGTCACGCAAAATGACAAAAAATGCCGTAGATTCCAAAGGGAATCTACGGCATTTTTGGCTATATATTAAGCAAATGTATTTGATGGTGCAATAGGTGGCACGGAAATGTCTAGTTTCATGAGCAGTAGTGTGCCCAAGGCGCCTTCTTCTGTGCCAAATTGCGTAAAACCGTACTTGCGGTAGAAATGTATCGCATGAGCATTGTGTTCGGAAACTCGTAGGACAATCCAGCGACGCCCTAACAAGCGATAGGTTGAAACTGCCTGCCCCAGTAGCTGCACACCAAGCCCCTTGCAGCGAACTGTCGGGTCTAGGTAGAAAAACGAGATATGACCGCTATCTGGCAGTAGGGCGGCCTCAAAGTCCATCTGCAAAAGCCCCCTAGGAGCGCCGTCAATCTCGGCAAACATCACAGACGTAGGGTGCGCTATCCCTGCTTCACGGGCATCGCGTAGAAACGCATCCGCTTCATAGCCCTTCAACGTGCCATAAATAGTCTGCCACGCGTCGGCACGAAAGGCGGAGACGAGATGTCCCTCGCGGCTAAAGTCCACAGAACGAAACGAAAAGCCTGGGTCGTGGAAGGCGCCAGACCCGCGCCACCACACTTGCTTGGCAAGGGTGGACAGGCTACCCAAGTGGCTGTTATCGGCATAGCTGACAAGTGTTAAGGCACCCCTATCAACTGATAGGGTGGTGACGCAGGTATTATCCCCATGCGGCAACGTGTTCATATGGTCGGACGGTAAGCCTTGCACCCGTAGCATGACAGCACGTGTGAGCGCGCCATGGCTAAAGATTGCAATTGTCTGGTCGGGGTGGCGCGCCACAATCTCACATAGTGCCGCGTAGCCGCGTTCTGTGGCTTCCGCCATGGATTCCGCACCCGCCATCTTAAAATCCCATGGGCGCATCGAGAAGGTTTCATCTTCTTTGGGCCAGCGGTGTGTTATCACACCCCACGTTAAGTCCTCCCATGGTCCTAGGGAAATCTCGCGCAGACCAGGGTGTGTTGTGATGGTTAGCCCACGAGGTTCGGCAAGGGATTGCCCTGTGTACCATGCGCGAAAGAGATCACTACTATAAATCGCATCAATCGTCACACCGTCGAAGCGGCGGCGTAGGGCGTCTAGCTGCGCTTTGCCGTTTGTGGTGATCAGTGAATTATAATGACCATGACAGCGCCTATAGAGGTTGCCTTCTGCCTCCCCGTGACGAATCCAGTAGACCGTTGTACTCATGAGTGACCCTCCAAAATTACACGAAATGTGCTTGGCATGTAAAGGCGTTGCACCTTACGACTTTAAAATATCGTGATATTGCAATAAAAAACGACAGCGTTTTGCGCTATAAAAAACGTGGCAACGACAAGTGGTGACGCTTTACACGCAAAATCGACAGACTACGACAGTGTACCAGACAGCGGATTAAAGAGCAAGCCTGTTATCAGCTTCGGGTAAAAGTATGTGGACTTCTGTGGCATCTTTTCCCCCGCCAAGGAGACGTCGCGTATCTGGCTGACGCGTGTTGGCGAGAGTAGAAAGGCACATTGTCCTGCGCCAGTGTCAACAAGAGAGACCGCTTCCTGCCAGTCGCGCGTGTAGGTGAGGTTTTCTTGCTTTGCCATGTTCTCGGCGGTAATGCCAAAATGCGGTGCGAGCATCATGGTATGTAGCACCGCCACGGTGAGAGAGCGGTAGGCATCACTTTGCTGCGGCAACAGGTCAAGCATCGCTTGTTTGTTGCGGGGGGTGAGCACTGTCGCAACCTTGTTATGGTAGAGTATGATAGCCCCTTCGGCGGCGTGCAAGGCAGCAGGCACGTCGGATAGGGACGGGAGCGTTATGGTGTCGCACACCGCTTGCATCGCCTTGAGGAGCTTCTCTGGCGCGTCTGGGGCAGCACCTGTGATGACCCGATGCGTGGGGAACACCACCAAGCCTGTGTGGTCGAGCGCCACGAGCGTCATCATACAGTAATTGGCGGGATGGTGTTCGTCAACGACAACGCCTTTGTCGCGCAGTGTTTGACGATAGTTGAGGGCGGTTTCGTATCGATGGTGTCCATCCGCTATGAAAATCTGTTGTGTGGCAAGCGCACGGGTAATCGTGTCGCAGTGCGCGGGGTCGTCGATACGCCACAGACGGTGCGTGACGGCATCACGAGTTTCAAAATGTGCGTCGGGTGTGCGGTCGGCAATGTGGGTCAGCAGTGTTGTCACGGTTTGGTTTGCATCTTGATACAGACCATAGATGGCACTAAAGCTACATTGTGCCGCTTCTAACAGGGCGAGACGGTCAGCCTTCGCATGAGACAGGGTTTCTTCATGAGGCAAAATGTGCCCCTCTGAAAAGGGTGACAGCGCCACACGTGCTGTAAAACCGCGTAGGGTATAGGGTTGCCCCGCCACAGTGAAATCCATTTGCATCATGTAGTAAGCTGGCGTTGCCGTCTCCCTTAGAATGCCCTCTGCCTGCCACTTGGTCAGTCGTGCCGCGGCGTCCGCGTAGGGGTCATCACCAAGGGGGCGTTCCAGCTGTATGGCATTGTAGGGGTTTTGGGCTTCCAATATGCGTTGTTCTTGCGGTGATACCACATCATAAGGGGGGCAGCAAAGTGTCTCCCAACGACCTGCGACGGCGGTGTCATACTGTAAGGCCTTAAATGGCTTGAGAATAGGCATACGTTACCTCCTGTTTGTTGTAGTCAGTTTGTTTCGTTTGTGTGAGACGCTTGGTGGTTTATTCAGCATCCTCCAAGACGGTTTGTGTGGTGGCTGTTTCTGGCATGGCGGTCACGGCACCAAAGAGCGTGGGCATACAGGTGACATATAGGCAGGCAAACACAAGACGCAGTCCGCTCGATAGCGTTATTGTCCCTTGTAGGGCGTCAGACGGGAACAGCAGATACGCAAGCGTAGGACCGATAACGGCCACTGCCGAGAAGTAGGACGCCAGCCCGATGCAGATTAGTAAAATCTTTGTTCGCTGTTGTCCAAAGTATGCGCCTGCATAGAAGTAGAAGGACAGGACGATAAACAGCACAGCAAAAAATTCAAACACAAACTCGCCCAAAATGGGGTTGCCGCCATGTTTTGCAAACACAGTGAGAAGGTAGAACGCCGACCAAAAGACGGCAACTGTGGCAAAGAGACCGAGCGTCAGTTTTTCATAAGACCCATTTATCATCAAGACAAGTACTGCGGCGGTTAAAAACCCAAGACCTGCTAAAATAAACTGTGTCAGCGTATGCTGAACATCCATCGCTGTAACGGTATCCATGACCGCACTCGCCCCTAAGAGGAAAGAACCAATCACCATGGGGATACGCACGCGCTTTGCGCCGTCAGGAATTGGGACAGGACGCACGCGCACTGTAAACACAATGGCCAGTACAACAGCAAGAAAGGAAAGTCCCCACAGGGCAAGCGTTAGGGGTGCATTGGGCGCTGCTAACGCTGTGGTTTTATCATATACATAACGCAACTCAAAGGTGCGTACGATGCCACCACAAATGCCCAACACCAACAGGATTAGCGGAAAGAATTTTGATTTTTGCAAAATAGTCACACTCCATTTTTAGTCAAACTAACAGTATCATAAGAAGAAAGGGCGTGTAGCGTGGTATACCATAAAAAGCTGTCGAAAGACAGCGAGCGACATAGTCGCGCAAGTGAATACTTGCTTTTTAGCCGTCACTACTGGCAACGCCGTCCCTTGGGCGTTGGCGGTAGTATACCATAAACGTTGATGAAAAACAAGCGACCGACGGTACATGGGTGTGATAAAATTGCACTCGTAAATTGCAGTTGTCATTGAATTTCGATGGCTTTGCCCGTAAAAAGTACGAGTTCACATCATTTGAATACAATGTGAGCTCGTACAACCATACTCTCTGTCGCCCGTTTCCATACGGTTCCTGTGCCTCAAAAAATGACCCTCACCGCATAACATTCGGAAGGCAGACACAACGAATTACGCGTGGTGTAGCTTTTGCATCAGCCCTTGAATCTCATCAGAGGTTAGCCCAATGGCGGCTAGGTAGCCTGCCGCGTCCTTGTACGTCTCTGTTAGGAATGCCAGTGTTTGCTGCATTTGCACAGCGGGCGATTCAAACACATGCTCGGGAACCTCTATCCCTAATTTACGCATCATGGCTTTTTGTTGCGTCACAAGCGGCGTTAGGTTCTCCTGCGACACGGCGTAGTCGGCAACAACGGTTTCGGGAGACACCCCCGCCAGTAATAATAACAACATGGCAATGACCCCTGTGCGATCCTTGCCCGCTGTGCAATTAATTAGCACAGTTTGCTGGGTGTCTAGGATGGCGCGCAACACGACGGCGATAGAGCCTTGACTGTTGAGCAGCAGATTGTGGTACAGCATAAACAGGCTCTCAGGAAACGACCCTTGCAAATTGTTCGCATGGATTTCGTCAATGAGCGGCACATGTAAGTATGTTACCTCTGGCATTCCTAACATGGCGCAGGGGGCTTGCAGGAGTTCCCCGTCTGACCGTAAATCTATGATACGTCGGACGCCGTAATCATACAAGCTCTGTGTATCCTGCGTGGTGAGTGACTGCAACCCGTCACTACGAAGGAGACGATGATACTTTGTGATGCCGGTTGGTGTGGGATAGCCGCCCAAATCACGGGTGTTGTATGAACCCTTCAGCGGTAAAGGTGGTGCGACTTGAGGTGGCGTAACCCGCCAATCTGTCAGCCACACGGCGGCAGAGCGATTCATCTCCACTGAAAAGGGGGCTTCAAATTTTGCAAAGCTACGTTTCACGGCTGTTGGGGCATCTGGCTGCACAAGGTCATAGGTATCGCGATGACAAATCCCTTCGATGGGCAACCGAGGCACTTTGTCACGGCTGTAGCCGTCTGGGGGGTAGCCAAAGCATAGCATCGCGGCAGGGTATACGTACGGCGGCAAGTGCAGTATGGCACGGTGCTTTTCTGCATTTTCAATAATATCGCCAATATAGCAGCTAC
>JAVBKJ010000112.1:0-5805 GCA_031554075.1 Oscillospiraceae bacterium
TTTTAAATATTTGAAATCTTGGGATAAGTCAATTATGGATCTTACGACCAACGCCATTGCACTTGAGTTTATAGTTATTCTTTTTAACGAATGGAAAGCAAAAGGAATGCCTACGGCAAACTCTGGCGAACTAAAAAGTCTGAAACGAGATGCTGTAATTCTATTTGATAGACTTATTTATGAAAATGCAACTAAAGGCTGGAGAGGCTCAGGTGATTCACGGATGGCGAGTGACATAAAGACACCAGCTCCTCGTCTACTCCCTATCTCTCAAAATGATTGGGAATCACTAATCAATGACTGTTGTAAAGGCATTGTTGCGGGAACACCAACAACAGTGGACATGTTAAGACCGATCTTATATCACTATTACTCTTTAAAAAAGGTAAGGCCTACTAATAGTATTAATACAACCTATGATGTAGACCATATTATCCCCAAAGAAAGATTTGTTAACAACAATTTAGCACCTCAAAACTTTGAAAACAGTTTGGCAAATTTAGCTCTATTACCAACAAAAGATAATATTTCGAAAAAATCCAAAGCTCTAAAAGAAATCTCAGACGATTGGTTAAAAGCAGAGATCGAGAAATACACAGGAATTCAGGAAAACGAATTTCTCATCTACTCAGATATTTCAAATGTGGAACAATTAAGGAGTAAACGGTCTGCACTTTTTAAGGAAGCATTTACAAGAATTCGCGAGTCAATTCTTGCAAATTAACCTTTGAGCAACTGATGAATTATAGAAAATATTACAAATTCTTACAGCAAATAATAGTCCAAAGAGTTATCCAGATAAATTTTTCTGACTGTTTTCCGTACCTTTAATTGGTTCTAAAAAATATGACATATAAAAACCTGTAATTGCAAAGGTTTGATGGCAGTCGGATTGGTTTTGTATGGGTAAGGAATCGCCTCCACCACACATGCTCTCTTTTGACTAAAAACAGTCGAAAAGAGAGCATTTTGCTTTGTAGAGAATTTGGTCACAATTTTACATAGCGTGTTTTTTTGTCACATGTTAGGCAAACATGCTTTGCTTTTATAGCAGATTTGAGATTGGTATATTTATTACCAGTTTCAGCAACTTCGATTTTATTGTCTATAATGTCCCCATGAAACCGGACACGTTTTTGCAAAACCATCGTGAACCTGATAGAATTAAAACAAGAGAAAGGCAGGTTCAAAGAGATGGGAAAACGAAAATTTACAGCAGAGCTCAAGGCTCACATTGTGCTAGAGGTACTGCGAGAGGAGCGCGAGCTTAGATCGGGCATAACGAGCTACATCGGTGACTACAACACGATGCGTCCACACCAGAGCCATGACTACGCTTCACCAATCCAAGTATTTAACGGGTGCTTCGCTGCGTAACATTTGCGTTGTAAAATTTGTGGAAAAGCCGCGAGACTTTCCCACAAGTCCCACAACCGAGGCAACCACTAAGGCGCGGTTCTTTCTAAAACCTGAAAATGGGTATATCTGGTACGCGACACTGTTGCACTTTCGTATCTTGACAAGGGGGGACAGTATATCAAGCGAAACTGTTTTGTTCGGAACACTTACTAACTATGCAGTGGAACTGTTGCGGATTTTGCGCGTATCTCAGTTTCTCAAATAACAAAAACAGTTATTAAAAATCCCACTATCATTCATAATAATTAAGGTCAAACGACATATTCTAACCTATGAGGTGATTTTTTTGAAAAACAAGCAGCATCCTCAAAAGACAGGTCAAACTAAGTTTTCTCTCGCCGACAAATCAGTGGAGAGTACAACTGGTGGTGCCTTTGAAAAAGCAAAGCGTATGAATAGTGAGGATACCAAACATGGCTAATACCAAAAGTAGCCCCACCCAAAAGAAAAAAACAACACATGACAAGCCTTCTGGCGGTGGGCATAAAAACGCTTAATGGGGCTTATCCCTCATTGAAAAAAGGAAGATACAATTATGAATGCTAAGATAAACACCAAAAACACCCCAAACCCTGCGCCAGAAGATCCCCTTGGTTCAACGGATATGCATCAAGAGAAAAAGTCGTTGGCTAATGAAAAAGTGCCTAACACCCCTCAGCAAAATCGTTAAGCGCTAAACATGAATACCCCCAGTAAAATGAGTCTGCTTAGGTAGGCTCATTTATTTTGAATTGCCTGTTCTGCATCCTCAACGTACAAAACAAGTAATAATTATCGCACAACTACGCAAACTAAAAACGAGGTGATATCATGAACGCAAATACTGAATTGCTTAATTACGTGTACCAAAACTCTCAAATGGGCATGGACACCATTGGTCAGTTGCTCGAAACGTCCAAGGACGTTAATTTTAATAGTCAGCTTGAATCCCAGCGTGAAGAATACATGAGAATCAATACGGAGTCCAAAAACCTGCTAAATCAAGACGGGCAGAGCGAAAAGGGCATCGGTGCTATGAATAAGGTCAAAACCTATCTTACAATCGGTGCGCAGACCATGACCGACAAATCAACTTCACATGTTGCCGAAATGTTGATAACGGGCAGCACCATGGGCGTCATAGATTCGATTAAGAAAACCAAGGAGTATACCAATGCCGCGCCCGAAGCCTTGGGGCTCATGGACAGGCTTCGTGTTCACGAAGAGGGTAACCTGACGAAGCTGAAAGAGTTTTTGTAGAATTGATAAAAAAGTCTGCTTTAGCAGGCTTTTTACATACGATATCAAACTTTCGTGTATTAGAACAACTACTCCACATCAGATTTATCGGTATTTGTTGGCACATTATTGCTTTTATTCAAAAAGCGTTTTTTGATAAAGATAGCCCCAATTGTAATCATAATTGCCAAAAGTGCCACAAGGGCTATCGTTGAATAGATATCAAAATAGTGAGCGATAGACACCCATGCGTTTCCTGCAAATCTTCCAAGATACACCAGTACCACATTCCAGATAGAAGTGCCAATAAGCGTCAACGCTAAAAATGAGCTAAATTTCATCTTGGCCATGCCTGCTGGTATGGATATTAAACTGCGCACAATCGGGACAAAGCGGCAAAAAAACACGGCCTTGTTGCCTCGACGGATAAACCACTTTTCCGCTCGTTTGACATCTTGTTTGCGCAAATGCAATACTCTGCCCAATTTGCTGTCGACCAAACGCGTCAGTCGGTCGGCATTCAGCCATCTGCCAACAGTATACAATACAACCGCACCGACAACAGAACCAGCCGTAGCCGCCAGTATCACAATCCATACATTCATGGCGGTATAGGTGGTCATAAACCCGCCAAATGTCAGAATAATTTCGGAAGGTATAGGGGGAAAAATATTCTCGATGGCAATTAATAAGAAAATGCCAAGATATCCGAATTGATTCATAATATCAATAATGAGTTCCTGCATGGTAATCCCCCTACAATGTTACAATATTTATAGAAATAGTCAAAAGACTACAGAAACTTGTCCACTAAACGAACGGTTTTTTGCCAATCTGATTCCAACTCATGCAGCTGCTGTTTGCCTAAATCGGTGATTTTGAAGTACCGTCGCCTGCCGCCACCGCTTTTGTCGCCCCAATACGCTTCAATTGCGTTCTGTTTTTCTAGCCGTTTGAGCGCAAGATACATGGTGGCTTCTAAAATCTCAAACAAGTCTTCTGATTTCGCTTTAATCGTTTTGGAAATTTCATACCCATAATTGTCCTTATCGGTCAACACGCTCAGTATGAGAATATCGATTGTACCCTTTAACATTTCCTTGTTCAATCTATCACCGTCTTGTACTCAATATTATTTGGTACTGTAGCAAATATACTACATATACGCGCGAATGTCAAGTATTTACACTTAGTAACAGTGTTTTACGACATGAATATAGATAGCCACCCATTCGTGTGACTATTAACATCATGACCTGTTTTTACACCATCGGCTGCCTGCCCATTTAGACTGTGTTCAGTCCCTTATAAAACAGTTGTGCAAATGAGAGACGTGACATCGTGTCCTTCGGGCGCAACTCCGATGACGAGGTTGGTAGGATTCCTGCCTTTAGCAGCGCTTCTGTTGGCTTGATGGCAAATGACGCCACCGTATTACCATCAATATGGTCGGATAGGCGCACCCCTGTGTCCAAAGTTGGGAGCAGTTTACGTTTTGCAATGGCATTGTAAAGCATTTTGTTGTACTGTTCTTGCGTTAATGGCTCATTGGGTGCAAATTCGCCATAACCGACACCATTGACAATCCCTAATTGTCGTGCGGTTCTGATTGCATTACTGTGTGTCCCCGTTACATCTGTAAAGGCAGGCACAGTGAAGCCCTCCGTTCGTACCTCAAAACTGAATGCTTGTAACAACATGACGGTAAATTCCGCCCTTGTCACCGTCTCCCCTGTCACGAACATGTCATTACAGGAGAAAACGTCGAGTAAGCCACGCGCGTCAAGATACGTGATTGCAGTCGAATTGTCAGGAATATCGACAAATTGACGGCTTCTTTCCAAGATTGTATACATTGAAAAGTGGTGCAACTTCATGGTAAAGTACGTACCATGGGCAGACCCCAACACTGCAGAAACTGCGCTATCGTCAATCTGATAGGCAGCAAATGTAGACGGCTGTTTCCCCTCAGGGACAATAAACGGGACGCGCACTTCAACAGTGCCGCCCCCAAAGCTTTTAATAGGTGCATCGCCGCTAAATAACTGCAACTCGAACACAGGCGCAGTTTTGACAAATGAATGCGTCGATTTAGGCATATTTTCAGACGACGCCTTACGAATGATAAACTGCAAATCCCCTTTTTCTTGTAGCACAATTGCATGTAGTGTGCTTGGTAGAATGGTGATTTGAGCCAGTGAACCCACAGTAAGTCGTAAAGTTGTTCGTTTAGACACCGATTGCAACAAGGCAATTGGCATGTTAACTTGTATTGCGTCGTTTTCATCAGAACTTGGTGGGACTGTAATATGTAACTGTATTGGTTTCTGAGAGGTAGTATCAGACACATTTGCCTTTAAAAACTGTGCTATCAAGGCTTCATTGACAGTCGCAACGGCTATGGTATCTTCTGTATGCGACAGGATGGTAGCCGCATAAATCGTCTCCGCTTGAGAATCCTCAACCGTGAATACATGGTCGGAAGCATCATCCATACTTGGTAGATTTGGTTTCTCTACTGGCGTTTCATTTATTATGATTGGCGACGTCGGCGTGGCAGGTTGCGTTGGAGGATTTGTATCCTCACTGTCATCAACGGGCGCATTTTCCGTGACCATTGGTCCATCTACCATTAGTGTCGTCATGGCGTTTCCTGCACTGTCAGTGATAACTTGGCAAAATTCCAGTGTTAGTACCTCTCCAACTTCCATGTGAATCAAGGGGATTCTCACAATTGCGAATGTGCCGTCAGCGCTCCACACAACCGTATTTGGCATTGACGGGACTATGAAATCTCTCTTGCCCATCGTCCCACTGACAGAGATAGTATTTATAAGCACTGCAAGGTCAGTGATGGATGTCGTTTCTGATGAAAGTGGCTCATCAAACTGAATGCTAATGTAAGAATGCCAACCAACTGTCAAAGATGCGATGGACGCCACTGGCGGCGTTGTGTCGGGTACTACGAAATGAATCATATCGGACTGTCCAGCGGCAACAACGAATCCGTTTAGGATTTCAACCGCTACAAAGTACATCCCGTTATGTTCCTCGTTGATGATTGGTGTCAGCAAAGAAACGGCATTCATCATTGCCGCATTAATTTCATAATCAAGGGTTAGTGTACTCCATTGCGCTCTTGTGTCGCTTACATCTACATTGGAAAGA
>JAVBKJ010000019.1:0-22874 GCA_031554075.1 Oscillospiraceae bacterium
TAACCTCACATGACCTTTACACAATGAATAACACAGTGTTTAGACGGGATGAAATCTGGTTTGCAGCAAAAGGGGAGGATTTGTCATCTCGGTTGTATTCATTGTCAGATTTTAGACAGGATAAGAAGAAGACGCGAAAAGACGAAAGTTATTCAAAACGGTATATTGAGGGCAAATACGGCGCAGACCCCTATTTGAAAAAAATCATTAAATGGGAGGTGTAACATGAGCAAAAAGCCGCTTAA
This sequence comes from Oscillospiraceae bacterium, assembly GCA_031554075.1. Taxonomy (GTDB): domain Bacteria; phylum Bacillota; class Clostridia; order Oscillospirales; family UBA929; genus WRMG01. The sequence goes on from JAVBKJ010000019.1 coordinate 246, forward strand.
AGTCAATGAGCAAAAAGCCTTACAAAAGAGACTGAAAGAAAAAACGGCAAGAAAAAGCAGGGGGACTGGTGCCATACCAGAATTGCCCCCATACACCATGATTTTTTGCGAAGGGGCAAAAACAGAACCACTCTATTTAGGTGAAATTGTCAAACTTATTAAGGCGCGGTATAGCGCCTATGCTGCACAGAATCGCATAAAAATGGACGATTTGTTCTGCATTGAAGGTGTTGGACAAAGTAATAAAACACTATTAAAATACGCAAAAACTAAGGCAGGCAAGCATATTCAGTGTGTGTGGGTAGTGTATGACAAAGATGATTTCCCTAAAAAGCATTTTAATGAAGCGCCGCGGTTGGCTGACCAATTGTCCAAAGAAGGATACACACAGTTTTATACTGCTTGGTCAAATGAATGTATAGAATTGTGGTTTCTACTTCATTTCCAAGAACTAGAAGCAAATATAAGCAGAGATTGCTACAAGGACAAGCTGAAATCTCACTACCCATCTTACACAAAAACATCAGAAGACATTTTTATCACGTTGCAATGTCACACAGGTGACGCAATTAAACGAGCCAAAAATCAACACCAAAGTTTTCTTGCAGGTACAGAGCCATCAGACATGTCTCCGTGTACAACTGTTTATCAGCTTGTTGAGTTTCTTCTAAAGTACATATAAGGTAAAGATGTGATTCCCCCACGTGCAACCTTGCTTTCTACTTTGTTATCAACGCAATACCATCTCGTAGCGTTTTTTCTGTGATGCCGCCCTCGTAGCCAGTAACGAGATTGCCGCCCTTATCAATAAATATGGTCGCAGGGATGTATCTGCCCAAATAGGTGGCAGCGCCTTCTTGATCTAAATCAAAATACACAGGAAATGTATAGCCGTTGTCTGAGACAAATTTGGCGCCGATTTCCTGTGTTTCGCGTTGCCCGTCAACAAGATCCAGCATCAAAAAGGTGACATCTTCGCCAAATTCTTGATGTAACGCCTCAAAGATTGGTAGCTCGTCGCGGCAGGGGGGACACCAACTAGCCCAAAGATTCATCACAACAGGTTTGCCGACTAAATCCGACAGCTTCAGCGCATTGCCGTCCTTATCGTAGTATGTGAAATCGGGTGCGGCTAACGTCTCAGCTTGCGGCGTGGGGGGCGTATCTGCCTCTGGGGTACTGCTAGGGGCAGATTCAAGGGGTGTCACAGGGGCTACGTCTTCCTTTAGCAGGTTATAGCCCCAAACAGCCGCGGCAATAAAGGCAGCAAAGACCACTAGACCAATTATTGTTTTTACTTTTGTCGACATACAAGTCACTCCTTACTGTGTTACATGGACAACATGGCGATCACGCGGCCGTACAACCCTGTTGCCATGAGAATGCCCACAACGATGAGCAAAACCCCAGACGCGATATTGATGATATTGTAGTGCCGCTTGATAAAATCAAACGCGGACTTCACGCGGTCGATGAGCAACGCGCTCACAAAAAATGGGATACCCAACCCGAGCGAGAAGAGCAACAGCATGACAACGCCTTGTACGACATCACCGCTTTGCGACGCCATCATGAGTGCAGACGCTAAAAATGCCCCAACACACGGCGTCCATCCCAACGAGAAAACTATACCAAAGAGTAAGGATGTCACAAAGGTTAGATTCTGTGTGTTCATGTTTTGATAGCGCGTTTGGTTTAGGAAACCAATTTTGAATACGCCGATAAAGTTAAGCCCTAAGAGAATGACAACGATACCTGTCACGATATTAATTGCCGTGCCATACGCCCGTAGGACGCCGCCAACCGCGCCAGCAAACGCCCCGAGTAGGACAAACACGAGTGTGAATCCTGCGATAAACCCAAGCGCGTTGCGAATGGTTCTGGCGCGGTTTGACGTCCCCGCGGCAAAAAACGAAACGTATATCGGCAACATTGGTAAGAGGCAGGGGGAAATAAACGTGATAATACCCTCTAAAAACAGCAATACGTATTGCATGGCACACTGCCTTTCTGGTGATGTCAAAAATTCTATTTGTAATAGTATAGTGAATTATCGTCGGTGTCAAATAAATTTTATGATGTCTTGTCAGCTTTGCAGGTGGATTATGTCCTATCCATTACCGTAGGACAACCGCCCAAAGCGCTACACAGAAATTACATATATTGTTTATGTTCTTAGATTCATTTGCAAATGTTGTGCTTTTCATGACAAACATGTCACGTGTGTACTTTTGAAACATGACTGTACAATGCCCTCTATCTGTACCAATATTATGTACCAATTATAAATAAATATGCGAAATAGACAAAAAAGAATGCTTGACAGCAATTCTTCTTTATGCTAAACTTATCATAAAGCAAAAATATAGTACCAAGGTAACACGAAATTGGTATATATTTAGATGTGTGATTGTTTCAAATACATGAAATAATCCACATGCCGCAGCACTTTAGACAATCACACAGTAAAAATTTGGAGGGATGACCATGGCGACGATTTCCAAAAACCGCCCGCACTATGGGATCAGACAGCGAAGGGAAATGATGTGGGCTTACCTATTTATTGCACCCACCGTCATTGGTTTGCTGCTGTTCTTAATTGGTCCAATTTTCTTTTCTGGATACATCTCCTTGACAAAATGGGATAATCTGTCCCCCCCAGAGTTTATTGGTATTGATAACTACATACGAATGTTCCAAGACCCCGAAATTTTATTAGAACTTAAAAACACGCTGATTTACACTGTATTTTCTGTGCCTCTTACTGTAATCTTTGGTTTAATTATCGCTAGTTTCTTGAATCAAAAAATCCCTGGTGTCGGTTTTTTCCGTGCCGCCATCTTCGTCCCATACGTCACCCTGCCAACAGCCGCCGCGCTCGTTTGGTTGAGCATGTTTAATGTTCGTTTTGGTATGATTAACGGCATTATCAAGCTATTTGGTGGCAAAAGCGTGCCATGGATGACCGAACCATCGTTGATCATGGGGATTGTTATTGCCATGGGCGTTTGGGTCAATGTCGGCTATTACACCGTTATCCTATTAGTCGGCATCAAGAACTTATCTGTCTCCTACTATGAAGCCGCGAAAATTGACGGCGCAAACGGCGTTACCACCTTTATGAAAATTACCATCCCATTGCTTACGCCACAAATTTTCTTCGTTACAACCATGGCCATGATTAACGCGTTCCGCGTGTTCGACCCTGTTTATATTTTTGGCAAGACAGAGTTCGCACGCAGCAGTATTAGAACCATGGTGTACGGTATCTTTGACCGTGGGTTTACGTATCACGAGATGGGATATGCGTCTGCTGAAGCGATGATTCTATTTGTGATTATTCTTGGCGTAACGATTCTACAATTCAGAATGCAAGACAAATGGGTTCATTATTAAACTAGATTAGGAGTGGTGAAAGTGAGAGAAACAAAACGTACCGTGACCATCCTGATTGTGGTTATCTTGTCAATTTTGACAGTAATAATGATGGCCCCATTCTTTTGGATGATTTTATCTAGCTTTAAAACACAGACGGAAATTATGCGTATTCCCCTAAAATGGTTCCCCGATGCCTTTAATTTCGATAACTATGTGTTAGCCTTTGGCAAATATCACTTTGATACCTACTATATTAACACCATTTTGGTGACCATTGGTATAGGTATACCGCAGCTTTATTTCTCTGCGTTGGCGGCGTACGCCTTTGCTAGGCTCGAATTTCCCTTCAAAAATGCAATCTTCATGGTGCTGATGACAGCACTGATGGTACCGCTGCAAATGATTATCCTGCCACGTTACCTAATGATGATAGAGTTTGGTTGGATCGACAGCCTGTGGGGCATTATTATCCCTGGTATCCCGAGTATCTTCGGCACGTTCTTTATAAGACAAAACTTGATGAGCCTTCCAAAGGAGTTAGACGAATCGGCATACCTTGACGGCTGTAGCTATTACGGCGTTTTCTCGTCTATCCTAATGCCCCTTTGCAAGCCCACGATGATTGCTATGGGTATTCTCACCATGACATTTGCATGGAACGACTTGCTATGGCCTTTGATTGTCGTCAACAGCCAAAAAAGATACACATTGGCCGTTGGTATTGCGGCACTACAGGGACAAACGAACACACCGCTCAACATTTTGCTCACAGGCGCGACATTGGCAACGATTCCGATTGTCATCGTGTTCTTAATCGGGCAACGTTATTTCTTGGAGGGCATCGCCTCCTCGGGCATTAAGGGCTAAGGACGTTAAGTCTTTACCATATAAATTAAGGAGGGCAAATACAAATGGCTAAATTCAAATCTCGCATAAGTTTAGTTCTCGCAATTCTAATGCTGGCAACACTAGTTGCTTGCGCACCTGCTCCTGCCGCAGAATCCCCCACACCTGGTGCTTCAGCAACACCAGCCGCTGAAGCTACCCCAACCCCATCAGCTACCCCAGCTGCCGCAGGGGAAGACGTTACCCTAAAGTTCTGGTACTGGGACGGCTCTGCTGAAGAAGCCTACACAAAGATTATTGCTGATTTCGAGTCCAAGAACCCTGGCATTAAAATCGAAGCTTCGATCTTGCCTTGGAACGATTACTGGACAAAATTGCAAACCGCTTTGCCAACAGGCGAAGGTCCTGACCTAATGTGGATGAATCATCCTAATGCTGTGTCCTACATGCCTTCTGGCAACCTAATGGATATGACACCTGCCAACTACGATTTCACCCACTTTGCCGATAACCTTGTTGCTCCTTTTAGCAAGGATGGCAAGCGTTATGGCGTGCCCATCTTCTTTGACACTGTTGTTATGTTCTACAACAAGAAGTTGCTTGCTGAAGCTGGCGTTCCTGAGCCACAACGTGGCTGGACATGGGACGAAATGCGCGAAGCAGCTAAGAAGCTAACAAAGACCGATGGCGACGAAGTTACCCAGTACGGTTTAGCTGTTGCCCCTGGCGTGCAAGCTGGTAGCTTTGAATTTGTTATGCAAAACGGTGGTCATGTATTTACAGACGACCACATGAAGAGCGACTTGGCCAACTCTCCAGAAGCCAAGGCAGCCATTCAGTTTGTGCTTGACATGAAGTTCAAAGACAAATCCTTGTTGACTGGTGCTGAATTCTTGCAACAAAACCAAATGGGCGAGCTGTTCATCAACAACTTGATTGCTATGGAAATCTCTGGCATGTGGAGAGTCAAGCCATATCATGATGCGTTGGGTGCTGACCTAGGCATTGCTCACATGGCAAAAGGCAAGGTAGAAGCTAGCACATTCCACAACGTTGCCTATGTTGCGTCTGCCAAGACAAAACATCCAGACGCTGTGCAGAAGTTCTTGGAATACACAACAACAAAAGAACATGCTGATTTCCTTGCTCCTGTGTTCCTACCTGCCTACGACCAAAGCCAAGATGCTTGGTTTGCAACATTCCCAGACCTAAACATGAAGGTGTTCTCTGAATCCATTGAATACGCCTTCCCATTGCAAATTTCCGCTAAAAACGCTGGTCCTGTCTATGCTGCTTTCGAGAAACAACTTGAGACACTATACACAGAGCCAGACCTAGGCGACAAGCTAACAGCTGTTGATGCTGCTATCAACGCTGAGATTGCTAAATAGTTACATACTGGTTTTTGGATATGGGCGATGAAAATCGCCCATATCGCTTATACTAATATCATGTGAAGCAAACCAAGTTTATACATCACCTACAAAGTGAAGGGCGTCCACAGGCCGCCGATATGCCGTCAATACTTGCCTTTTGTTGCTTAACCGCTAGTGTTGGTTATGCCAAACGATAAACCCCTATTTATCAGGGCTTTGTATGATATTCGGTAATACGAAAAGGATGAACGATATGAAAGCTTTATCTCTTGTTGTCATTGGCGCAGGAATGCGCGGGCAGTTTGCTTATGGACCGTATGCCGTTAGCCATCCCCAAGACGCCAAGTTTGTGGCGGTTGTCGAACCAAACGACGAACGTCGCAATAGTTTCCAGAAAACCCATGGATTACGCGATGACCAAGTTTTCACCAATGAAGACGACTTCTTTGCTAAGAAAATTGAGGCCGACGCTGTCCTGCTTTGCACCCAAGACCGTCAGCATTTTGATACCGCTATCCGCCTTATGAATGCGGGCTACCACTTGTTGCTCGAAAAACCAATGGCCCCCTCAGCGCAGGAATGCGTTGCGCTAAAGGAATGCGCGGCAAAGAACAAGCGCATTCTTGTCATCTGCCATGTACTGCGCTACACGAAATTCTTCCAAAAAGTCAAAGAAGTACTCAATAGCGGCGTGATTGGCGAACTAGTCACGATTACGCACAGCGAAAACGTCGGGTTCTTTCACATGGCTCACAGCTTTGTGCGCGGCAACTGGGGCAATGAGGCTAAAAGCAACCCAATGATTTTAGCAAAAAGCTGTCATGACATGGATATTCTGCTGTGGTTGGCTGGTGACACCTGCACAAGCTTAAGCTCTTACGGCGGCTTGACGCACTTTAAGCCAAGCGGCGCGCCAGAAGGTGCGGCGAAGCGTTGTATTGAAAATTGCCCTGTTGAGTCAACCTGCCCCTACTCGGCGCTTAAAATCTACTTGGAGGGTCGCCACAACAACGAAAACGGCTGGCCTGCCTCTGTGATAACCGATGTACCCACACGTGAAAATGTGATTAAGGCTTTGCAAGAAGGTCCTTATGGGCGTTGTGTTTACGCCTGTGATAACGATGTTGTTGACCATCAAACTGTCAACATGCTGTTTGCAAACGGCGTAACCGCCACCTTTAACATGTCTGCCTTTACAAACGAGGTATCCCGTACCATCAAGCTAATGGGTACTCACGGCGAAATTCGTGGTCACATGGAAAAAGGTGAAGTCAAAGTTATTGACTTTAAAACAGGGGACGTCACTGAGCATCTATTAGCACCGTCTGCCACAGGCCACTCGGGTGGCGACTCTGGCATCATGGAAAACTTTGTACGCTTGGTAAGAGCGGGTATCCACGACGATGCCACAGCATCACCCAATGCGTCCGTTCAAAGCCACTTGATGGCATTTGCGGCAGAAAAATCGCGCAAAGAGAATGTCACAGTCGATATGAAAGCGTTTGAAGCAGCCAGCAAAGGCTAAACGACGACAACGAATAGCAAAAGGCAGCACATCAAATGATGTGCTGCCTTTTGCTATTCGTACTTATTACTGTAGGGGTTCGATGTGCCAAATGTCGTGAGCGTACTGCGCAATTGTGTTATCAGACGAGAACACGCCTGCTTTTGCAATATTATTGACCGACATCTTGTTCCAGAGTGAGCGGTCACGATACGTCGCGTCAACGCGCTTTTGCGCGGCGACATAACTATCAAAGTCGCGCAAAATAAAGAACTCGTCGTTGTAATCTGTGAGCGCACGCGTAATGTTGTTAAATTCGTCGCGGGGGACACGCGTAAAGAGTGACCCGTCACGCAGTTGGTTGAGCAGTCGCATGATATGAGGACGTTCCCCCGCGTACTGCATGGACTGATAGCCGCCATTGACATACAGCCGCAACACTTCTTCAACGTTCATCCCAAACAGGAAGAAGTTCTCGTCGCCCACTTGCTCACGAATTTCAATGTTCGCACCGTCGTTTGTGCCGATGGTCAACGCACCGTTGAGCATAAATTTCATGTTGGACGTGCCTGACGCTTCCTTGGACGCTGTCGAAATCTGTTCGCTGACATCCGCACCTGGGAAAATGTGCTCCGCCATCTCGATACCGTAGTTCTCTAAAAACACAAGACGAATCTTCGACTTAACTTGGGGGTCATTCTCAATCAGTTTCGTCAGTTCAGAGAGCAGTTTGATTATATTTTTGGCGTAGTAGTAGCTAGGTGCTGCCTTGCCTGCCACAATAAAGGTGCGTGGCACGATGTCCAGATTGGGGTTCTCCTTAATCTGGTTATAAAGGTGCATAATGTGGAGCGCGTTCAGCAGCTGACGTTTATAGGCATGAATCCGCTTCACTTGCACATCGAAAATTGAAGTAGGGTCAAGGATAAGACCCGTTTGGGCTTTGACATAGTCGCTTAGGCGCTGCTTATTATCGTCCTTAATGCCTTGCAATTTTTGCTTAAAGGAGGCGTCGTCTTGGAACTTTGTTAAAAAGTTTAATTGGAGTGGGTCGTGTATCCATGTCGTGCCGATTCCTTCGGAAATAAGGTTCGATAGCGGCGGATTGGATTTTAACAGCCAACGACGGTGGGTAATGCCGTTAGTTTTATTGTTAAACTTATGTGGATACATTTCAAAGAAATCGCGCATGACTGAGGTTTTTAGAAGCTTCGTATGCACAGCGGCAACACCGTTGACAGAAAACGAGCCTACAACGGCAAGATGTGCCATGCGTACCTGCCCATCGCCGATAATAGACATGCGCGTCACACGGGCTTGGTCATGGGGGAAATGCAGCATCACATCTGCGCAGAAACGACGGTTAATCTCTTCGATAATCATGTACACGCGGGGTAGCAGCTCGCGCATGGTGTCCACTGACCACTTTTCCAATGCTTCGGGTAGAATTGTATGGTTGGTGTACGCGATCATCCGCGTTGTCATCGCCCATGCGTCGTCCCATGCAAAGCCATGGTCGTCTAGCAAAATGCGCATTAGTTCAGGCACTGCCAAGGCAGGATGGGTGTCGTTTATCTGAATCACAATTTTGTCTGCTAGATTATGAAGCGTATCAAATTTGCGGCGGTAGCGGCGCACGATACTTTGTAATCCAGCGGACACAAAGAAATATTGTTGTTTCAAACGAAGGACACGGTTTTGATAGTTAGAGTCGTCTGGATACAACACCTCGGAAATGGCCTCCACTGCATAACGGCTGGAAACAGCGTTGACATAGTCGCCACGTGAAAATGACGCAAAATCGAAAGTTTGCTCAGGGGCTTCCGCGCTCCAAAGACGCAGGGTGTTGACCGTCTTATTATGATAGCCCAAAATCGGCATATCGTATGGCACAGCCCGAACAGACGTGTACCCCTCGTGAATAAAACGGGCGTGACCATCTTCTGCGAAGTCAACGCGGACATAGCCGCCAAACGGCACAAGCACCGATTTGTCGGGCTTGCGGATTTCCCATGGGTTTATCTCGCGCAGCCAATTGTCAGGGAGTTCGACTTGGTAGCCGTCGATAATTTTCTGCTGAAACAGACCGTATTTATAGCGAATGCCGCAACCATTGCCCGCGATAGACTGAGACGCCATAGAATCCAAAAAACAGGCCGCCAAGCGACCAAGCCCGCCGTTGCCAAGACCTGCCTCTGGCTCGACATCCAGCAACGATTGCAAGGAAATCCCCAAGGATGCCAAACCATCCTCGCAGACTTCGCGTAATCCCAAGTATATTAAATTGTTTTCCAAAAATTTGCCAACTAAAAATTCTAGGGAAAAGTAGTAGACGATACGTTGCTCTGTTGCCAAGTAGGTGTCGTTCGTTTCTGCCCAATAACCATTAATGTGATCGGATATCAGGGATGCCAGCGCAACATACTTATCAGAGTCGGTCGCATCAACAAGCGACTTGCCGAACAACGATGAAATACGCTTATGATAATGCTCTTTGAAGGATTGCTTTGATGAAAACATTAATATCCCCCCTATTTGTAGACCTGCCTGGTTGCCTTTTGTGGTTCGTACCTCGTAATCATTTCCTAACAACTGTCAAACATGACATCTGTTATGCTGAGTATAAACTATTTTTCACAATAATTCAAGAGTGACTTGCCAAACGTTTCAAAATCAACTAAAATAGAGGAGAAGAAGGAGGCATCGAACCTATGAAGAACTATTCATTTCATTTGCCTACCGCTCTGTATTTTGGCAAGGGCTGTGTTGTAGCACAGGCGGAGGTGTTTCAACAGTTTGGACGCAAGGCCTTGCTGGTGACTGGTCGAACAGGTGCCAAACAGGCAGGCGCGCTAGCAGAGGCGACAACCGCACTCGCGTCTAGTCAAATAGACGTTCAATTATTTGATGAGATAGAAGCAAACCCCAGTATCGAAACCTGTCTGCGTGGTGCGACCGTCGCCACCTCCTGCGGCGCGGATATGGTCATCGGCATCGGTGGTGGTTCTGCCATAGACGCCGCCAAGGTGATTGCCGCCATTGTGGGCAATGGGTGGACAACCCCAGCGCATGTCCTGTCACCCCTAACACATGCGGCGCTCCCTATCATCGCTATCCCGACAACAGCAGGCACAGGCTCAGAGGCTAACGCTATCGCTGTCGTCACAACAGAGGATGGCAACTATAAACGTTCGCTCAAGCATGAAACCCTGTTTCCACGCGCTAGTATGCTCGATGCGTCGTTTTTGCCCTCGTTGCCACGCGCTATGACCATCAGCTGTGCGCTAGACGCGCTATGCCACGCGGTGGAATCCTATTTACTCAACAACACGACGCCGATTTCTGAAATGCTGGCACTACGTGCGGCAACGCTGCTGTTTCCCTCCCTACGCAACCTTGAAGCAGGGGCGTCCCCTAATTGGGAACAGCTATCCATGGGCGCGTGCTTAGCGGGTATGGCGATACAAACAACAGGAACAGCGCTGCCACATCCAATGGGCTACAATCTAACGCTTCAGTGCGGCATCCCCCACGGGTCAGCAACGGCTTACTTCTTGCCCTACTTTATTGAACGATGTACGGCAGAAAACCCGAGTAAGGTGGAGCAGCTTTCAGCTACACTTCAAATTTTGCCAAATGAAATCGCCATACTATTGCGGCAGCTGACAAGCCAAACAATTGACATGTCGCAAGAGGAGGCAGCCCTTTTCGCGTCGCGCATTGCTGGCGCATCACAGTTTCAAAATGCTTCGTTTCCCTTTGGCGAGGCAGACGCCAGCAATCTCTACATGCAGTTATTTGGTTAGGCGTCAAACAACAAATTACACCCCAAACAGCTAGGATGCCACTTTGCCTGTTATTTTTGGGTGGCAACAATGTAATACTAATTCTCGATAAAAAATGTACCAACATTTGTATCATTCGGCTTCACCGAATTTGCGGCAAAGCCGCAAGAGATTAGTACTGACGGCATTTCGGCGGTCTGTTGCCGCCACGCGCACAATGTGCGCTTTAAAAAACATAGTATGTTTTTTAGTGACATTAGTATAACAAACTTTAGGAGGAACGCACTATGCAGGTTCAGTATCTGGGGACGGGGGCATCCGAGGGATTGCCGGGTATATTTTGTCAGTGCAATATTTGCAATCATGCCCGCAAGGAGGGCGGCAAAAACATCCGCCGCCGCTGTAGCATGATGGTGGATAAAAAGCTTCTGATTGACATGCCACCCGACCTTTATTCACAGGCGTTAAATTTCAAGCACGATATTAGTCAGGTGCAGTATATATTAATCACGCACACGCACTACGACCATTTTTACCCTGCCGAATTGCGCAACATGCTTGCGCCCTACACCCTAAAGCCACCACCCGATAAAATCATGCTCTACGGCAGTGACGAAGTACGCAAAACAATGCTCGAAGTGTTGGGCGACGACATCGTGGCGCGGCTACGCCCCAACTTGGAATTTTCGTTGTTGCGTGCCTTTGAGCCAGTGCAAGTGGGTCCATACATTGTAACACCACTCAAAGCCCGCCACTGCGTTGGTGCGTTTACATACATTGTGGAAATAGGCGGGCGCACCATGCTCTACGCGACAGATACCGGCTTTTTCCCCGAAGAAACATGGGACTTCCTTGCTGGCAAGATGATTCACCTAGTCTCTATGGACTGCAACAACCCAGTGTTTAGCGATACCCCCAATCACATGACCATTGAGGACAACATTACGCTAAAACGCCGCATGTTTCAGCAAAAGAGTTCTAATAATCGCACACGCTATGTGGCGACCCACTTTTCACATAACGGTGGGTTATCCCACATGCAAATCGACGAAAAAATGCGTCTGCATGGCATTACTGTCGCGTACGACGGGCTGGAGTTGCGTGTCTAACACTAATTCATTCAAAAAGAAAGCACCACTGCGTTGCAACGGCAACACGGAGGTGCTTTCTTTTTATGTGTGGTAAACGCGACTATGCCTTTTTCTTGGCATCGCGTGCTATCAGTAAGCGGATGGCGTCAATGCCCAGCGAAATCGCGGCGGCTGGGTCGTGGCATTCGCCGTCGTCCATGTTAAGCTTGCGGCGTTCTTGGTTCCAAACGGTGACAAAACAAGAGCCACAACGTACATTCAGCGCCGACGCGGCAACAAACAACGCGGCGGATTCCATTTCAGACGCTAGAACACCAAGGCGTTTCCATGCCTCCCATTTGGCAAGCAATGTGTCTGCAATTGGCATACGTGCTGGGCTGTGCTGACCATAAAACGAATCCTTACACTGCACAATGCCCGCGTGCCAAGGTTTGCCCGTTTGGGCAGCGGCGTCACATAGCGCGCTAAGTGCTTCATAATGCGGCACAGCAGGAAATTCGATGGGTGCGTATTCGCGTGATGCCCCTTCGTGACGTATCGCGCCTGTGGCAACGATGACATCGCCGCCGTTCACAGGTAGCGCGATACCGCCGCAGGTCCCCACGCGGATAAAGGTGTGCGCCCCGATGGCAACAAGCTCCTCTAGTGCTATCACAGCAGAGGGACCACCGATGCCTGTAGAGGTAACAGACACTTTCACGCCGTCTAGCGTACCTGTGTAGGTCGTGTACTCGCGGTTTTGAGATACTTTAACAGCACCTTCAAAATGGGCGGCAATCGCCTCGCATCGACCAGGGTCGCCCGGTAACAGGACGTAGCCGCCGACATCGCCCTCCTGACAGGCGATATGATATTGTTTACTCATGCGTGAAACCTCTATTCATTTACTAAATTGCCTTCGCGGTCAATGACATTGCGAGAACCTTGCATGGTAACTCTTGCCTTGCCATGTAAAAAGCCGTGCGCATCGTCAAAGATAAAGGGGATAACATCCTTGCCGCTTCTGTTGATATAGCCCCATAAACCGCCAAGCATAACAGGGGCTAGTCCCTCTGAAAACGCTTCTGCAGCTTCGTACTCAAGTGGAATAATCTCGTTGCCATCAATATCAATGTAACCCCAACGACCGTCGCTCCATGGATTCCCCATGCAGACAGGGGCGCAATCCTCGTGAAAATCGCCAATCGCGCCATATTGCAGTGGGATGGCAAGAACACCATCATTATCGACAAAGCCCCACAGCCCGTCCTTTTCAACACGCGCCAATCCTTGGAAAAATGGGTCTATGCGGTCATAACGGGGCGGTACAAGCAGACGACCCGATTTGTCGATAATGCCCCACTTGCCGTCCTTTTTAACACGTGCTTGCCCCTTAAAGAATGTGTACACCATGTCGTACTCAGGCTCAATAATAACCCTGCCCTGTTTGTCAATAATCCCTAATTTGTTGCCCTTGCGAACGCGCGTCATACCATCTGAAAAAGGCTCGACAGAATCATATTTATTGGCAATTACCTCAACACCCTCTGTGTCCAAAAATCCCCATTTCCCCTCGCGCTTAAAGCGGGACAAACCGTCAAAGAAATCACCAAGATACTCATACTGCGGTGCGACGGCTTCGTTGCCGTCCTTGTCTATAAAGCCCCATAGCTTGTCTTTTTGAACGCGTGACAAGCCGAGGTTATCGCGTGCAATTTCAACACGCGGTACTTGTGTGACAGGTACTTCTTCCTCAATATGTTCTTTTGCCTTTTTGGGGGCAGCTTCGCTAGGGGTAACCTCTGCGTATCGTTCATCAAAGGTAGCCTTAATGTAGCCCCAATGACCATCGCGTAGCACACGTGCCAGCCCGTCTACAAAGGGGTATACGGTTTCAAATTGCGGCGGAAACACGATCCGCCCTTGGGCGTCTACAAAGCCCCATTTATCGTCCTTTTTAATGCCCGCCAGCCCATTCGAAAACGACTGCGCCCCTTGAAACTGACAGGGAATCGCAATGCGTCCGCTCGTATCGATAAAGCCCCATTTGCCGTTATGTTTAATCGCGGCCAGACCCTCGCAAAAGTCATTTGCATCATCATATTGCGGCATGACTGCAATGGAAATGGAAAAACCATATTTCATATTCGTATTCCTGCCATTTCTAACCTGCCGCGTCAAACACGGCATCCCAAATTATTTTAGTAACTAGTGTATTTTACCAGATTTCCGTCTTTAATTCAAGCCCTATTTTTCTTTCATGCGCGATTGAATGTCAAAATATGCTTCAAAAATATCACGGGCAATCGGCGCAACACGAGAACCGCCAGCGCCCTTTTCAACCACCACCGCAATCGCGATTTCAGGCTTTTCATAGGGGGCATAGGCAACAAACACACCGTTGTTGGGTCGTCCTGCAATTGTTTGCGCTGTACCTGTTTTAGCGGCAACCGCTATGTCAAACCCTTCAAAGGCACGATAGCCTGTGCCGCCGGGGGAGGCAACCATGCGCATACCACGTTGCACCGCTTGAATATTTTCGGGCGTAAAGTGGAAGTCGTACAACACTTCGGGCAAAATGTCAAAGGCTGTGCGCTGATAATCGTACGTGCGGACAGATTTTAGCAGATGGGGGCGGTAGTGTATGCCGCCGTTTGCTACGGTGGCTGTGTACACCGCCATTTGCAAGGGTGTGAAGTTATTATAACTCTGCCCGATGGCGGATTGTATCGTGTCACCGGGGTTCCAAGGCATGTCATGCGCGGCGGTATACGCAGGGCTTGCCAAACTGCCTAGTCGCTCACCGCTAATCTCGATGCCTGTTTTTTGGGCTAATCCAAAGTTTGCCGCGTACTCAGCCAGTTTGTCGATGCCTAGCAGTCTGCCTGTTTCATAAAAGAAGTAGTTACAGGAGACGCGCAACGCGTTAGCAACATCCACCGAGCCGTGTGTTGCCCCAGAGGAGAAGATATGGCAAACAGGGGTGTACGTTGGTGCATAGTACATATATCGCCCTTTATCCACAATGCGTGTTCGAGTCGTGATTATGCCTTCTTCCAACGCGGCAATCCCTGTGCACATTTTGAATATCGAACCAGGCTCATACGCACCAGAAATGGCACGGTTGACCATGGGGGTTAGGGGGTCTTGCATCATTGTGTCGTATTGTTGGTTAAACGCTTTTAGTTGGAAGGTGGGGTAAGAGGCCATCGCCAGTACCTCGCCTGTGTTGACATCTATCACCACTGCCGCGCCCCCCTGTGACAAACCGCCTGTCATCTCGGGATTTTGACGCAGGGCAAGGATGCCGCGCTCTAGGGAGCGTTCTGTCGCCTCTTGTAATCTTAGGTCAAGCGTCGTTAGCAAGTGGTTGCCTGCCACAGGCTGTGTTAGGTATGTCTGGTTGGTAATGCGCCCCTCGACATCTGTTTCGACACGCATCTGACCAGAAATGCCGCGCAGCCATGTCTCTGCCGCTTCTTCTAATCCATCTTTGCCAATAATCGCATCTAAGGCATAGCCTTTGTCCTTCAGTGTTTGATACTGATCCTCAAAAATCGGACCTGTGCGCCCTAATAAATGCGCCGCATAGTCTGTTTGGTAGGCGCGTGAGGTCGTTTCGACGACGGAAATGCCTGTGAGTGCCCGTTCCTCCACCATAATCTTTAAGTCTGTGGTGATATGCTTGGCAGGCACATAGGGCGCTATGGTCGGAAACAGCACCCGTAACTCAGCTTCGTATCGTAACCCCACCACAAGGCGAGCATCATCCTCACCCCAATGGCTAGGCACGGTGTACCGCTCGCGCAGGTAGGCAATCAGCTCGCTTGCCGTCATCTCTGGCTTTTCGATTAGGGTTAAAAAGTTTGTCAACCGTCGCTTTTGGTTGGTTGTCATGTCTGCTTGATAATGATAAGGAAAGAGGGTGACAGGTAGTTGTTCCTCTAGTGTGGTGTTTGTTTCGCGACATAATGCGACCAAGTCAAGCAACGCTTGGGACGATCGCCCCGGTGCTAACAAATCACGGTCGGCACTTTCAAGCTGCTTGACATTCAGCACAATATTATGGCTTAGCTCATTGGTAATCAGCGGACGTCCGTAGCGGTCACGCACCTCGCCGCGCGCCGCCACAACAGACACATCTTCTGTGTAACGGCGCTCTGATGCCAACGTTTTTTCGGGCAATGCCGCCACCATTTGCAGGTTAAACAGCGTACCCACCATGGCCGCCGCTAACACAATGGTGATAAACCCCAATATAATCAATCGAAATGTAAGCCGAGAGCCTTCCATAATAACTCCTTCCCCTAGTCTACGAAACAGCCACGCCTGTTCAAATCTCACAGGTGGCATCAGTCAAACGGTGTAGCTCCAGCGCGTCGCTAACTACCGTCTGCGCGGTGTCGTTTTGCGAAAGACAAGTCGCACAATCATATACAACGGCACAGCAACCACCACCGAATACAGCACCTCTGGCAGTGTTACCGACAGCAATGCTTGCAGTGTGGCACGCTTGGGTATCCACAGATAAAACAGAAAAAATGTCCCTTGCACAAATATTAGCCCCAACAGCAGTAAGGCGGTGGCCGTTAGTATATTCTTGCGCATACTGTATTCGACAAAAATGCCAACAATGACCCCCAGTATCATGGCGATAATGGCGTAAAATGAAATCGTATACACATTCAGCCAATCACATAACATCCCCGCCAAAAAGCCATAAATACCGCCCCATTGCGCGCCCTCAAACAGGGCGATGAGGATAGCAAAGGGGAGTAGTGTTAGCGGGCGCACCTGCCACGGTGATAGCGCGGGCAAAGCTTGTTGCAGCACGAGCGCGACAATCAACAGCAGGGTATAGAACAGCCCCTTCATCACCAGCAGTCGTTTTTTACTTGGTTGCATTCGTCCCCCTCCTATTCCTGTATGTCAAAGGATAGGATGATAAATACCTTTTCCAAGTGGGCAAGGTCAGCGGAAGGCGATAGGATGGCCGTTGCGGTCATGCCTGTGATATCCGTCTGTACCTCTTGTACCGTGCCGATTTCTAAATCACGGGGGTATAGTCCGCCCACCCCAGAGGTGAGAACTAAATCGCCGTTTTTTAAGTTGACTTGTGGGGATAAATCGCTCAGTGCCAGTTGGTTCGCTCGCATTAGGTCAAACCGCCCCTCACAGGTGGCATCAATCTCTGCGTCATAGGCATACGCGCCGCACGAAAAATCAACATCAACAACTGTGCGCAGTGTGGCCCAATTTGAGCCGACTTCGCTAATCACACCAATCATCTGACCCTCTGCCGTGACTGCCACCATGCCGGGGATTACGTCGTCGTCACTGCCGCGCGATAGCATGAGCGTGCGTGCATAATTATCCAAGTCGCGCGAAATAACCGTGGCGGCGGCAAAGGTAAAGTCGCGGCGACGTTCCGCCAAGCCCAGTAGCGTCCGCAGTTGTTCATTTTCTTCAAGCGTTTGTGCGTACAAACGCGCATCCTGCTCTACCTCGGCGGCGTGCTGACGCAAACGCTGATTATCCGCCAATAGCTCGTCTATGGTGCTGTTATCGCCCCAAAGCGACGAGAACCAGTCAGACAGCGAGGTAGACCAAAGCTGAAAAGGCTGTAACATGCCGCCTAACACGCGCGCACTGCCCACAGCCTGCCCCGGGGTTACTGCCGAAATAACGGTAATGGACAACCCCAATACCGCTACAATGAGTAACGCAAATATCCACTTATGTTCAACAAAAAACCTCATCTATAATCGCACACCAAAATTCACGAGCAATTGTCCCAGCCGGTACAGCGGCAAGCCCATGACATTATAAAAGTCACCCTCAATAGCGGACACGAGCAACGCGCCGCGCCCCTGAATGCCGTACGCACCGGCCTTGTCTAGTGGCTCGCCACTAGACACATATCGCTTTATCTCACGTTCCGTTAGCGGTGCAAACCGCACCCTCGTTTGTTCAACCTCTGTTAGGGTATGGCTGTCGCTGTGTAGCGTAATCCCTGTGTATACCATGTGCCAACGACCTGCCATGTTGGTTAGCATGTCCCGCGCGGCGGCGGCGTCTGACGGCTTGCCTAGGGTGCGCCCGCCTAGCTCGACCAATGTATCCGCGGCGATAACGATTTCACCAGGGTGAAAGGCTGTCGCCAAGGCCTTGCGGCGCGAAATGTCTGCCACTGCTTGGCTGGCAGGCAACCCCGAGCTTTCGTCTATGTCGGGCGGCGCGACGCGGATGGTATGCCCTTCAAATTGTTGCAGCAGCTGCAAACGACGCGGCGAAGACGACGCTAACACCAATGCGCTCATGAATGCTTCCTCCTTGGCACAACAAAACCGTTGCCAAACTTACCATATTCTACTTTTCTGACAGTATATGCTTTTTCACCCATGTTTCGTGTGCAATCCCCACACACCAACAAGTTGCGCTGTATATCAAACTTCTCCCCTGTATACACAAGGGAGAAGTCAGGAGATTAATCAGCCAGTGTTGCTAAATAGGGAGACAATGTCTCTTTTTCAATGCCCACAGACACTGTAAAATCTACACCCTCTTGGTTGCTAAAGCGTTCTAGCCACTCTGTAAATTTTTCAAGCTCTGCGATATCTTTGCTGTCTGCCACTTTGTGAAGGCTGTCAATAAAGATATGTGTTGTATCAAAGTTGCCCGCGTACAGCCCCGTAATAAAGCCGCGCATCACTTTGTAGCCGCTAAGATCGTAGGCCGTTGAATCTATCAAGCGTGCTTCGTTGCAAATATCAAAACGCAATTTGTCACCACGCTCGATACAAACAACATTGCCATGTTCCTCTTTTGCGGCGGCGTTTACCATATCAATCATTGTCTTTGTCTTGCCAGAGCCAGCTAGCCCGACGATTAACTTCACCATACTAAAATCCTCCTGTTAAATCTTTTACAAAATACACGCCAATAAGTCTGCTTATCTAAAGTATACTACAAATATACTAATTTGGCAATCTTTTCAGTAACGCTTCGCGCTTTTCTTCGTAGCCATGTTTGCCAAGCAACGCAAACATGTTTTGTTTGTAGGCCTCTACCCCAGGTTGGTCAAAAGGATTGACCCCCAGCACATAGCCAGACAGCCCACAGGCAATTTCAAAGAAGTAAATAAGTTGACCCAGCGTATGCGCATCTAGCACTTCGCAGGCAATTTCGATATTCGGCACGCCGCCGTCCACATGCGCCAACATCGTGCCTAAAAACGCCTGACGGTTTACTTTGTGCAAGGTTTCCCCTGCTAAAAAGTTCAGTCCGTCGCCATCGTTTTCCTGCGCTTCGATGTATAGGTCATTCACAGAACGTTGAAAGGTAACGACTGTTTCTTGCAAAAAGCGTTCGCCATCTTG
Organism: Oscillospiraceae bacterium; assembly: GCA_031554075.1. Classification (GTDB taxonomy): domain Bacteria; phylum Bacillota; class Clostridia; order Oscillospirales; family UBA929; genus WRMG01. Next base: position 19,584 of record JAVBKJ010000019.1, read on the forward strand.
CAGATACTGCCCCATAGAATGCAAGTCCGCTGTTAGTTCCACGCTGGCAGGGAAGATACCCAACCCGTTCTTGCCCTCGCTCTCGCCGTAAAGCTGTTTCCACCACTCGCCCATAAAGCGGAAATTTGGCTCGTAGCAAGCCAGTACTTCCACCTTGTAGCCTTTGCGGTACAGCGCATTGCGACCTGCGGCATAAACCCACGCAGGGTTTGTCATGTCACGCACATTGCAAGCGTCCATCGCTTCGCGCGCCCCCGCCATTAACACGTCAATATCAATGCCTGCCACAGCGCAAGGCAGCAAGCCGACGGCGGTTAGCACAGAAAAACGACCACCCACATCATCAGGCACAACAAATGTCTCATAGCCGTTGGCATCTGCCACCTGCTTGAGAACGCCGCGTGATTTGTCTGTTGTGGCGTAGATGCGTTGGGCGGCTTTTTCGACGCCGTAGCGTTTTTCGATTTCCTTCTTGAAAAGACGAAACGCGACAGCAGGTTCTGTCGTTGTGCCTGATTTCGAAATAACATTAATGGAAAAGTCGCGCCCTTCTAGCAATCCCATGACATCTTGCACGTAAGAGGAGCTGACATTATTGCCCACAAAAATGACGTCGGGTGTTTGTTTTTTCTTTTGGTTGTAAAAAGAAGAATGAATAAATTCAATGGCGGCGCGCGCCCCTAAGTAAGAGCCGCCGATGCCAATGACGAGCAACACTTGTGAATCCTGCTGAATACGCTTGGCGCAGGCCTTCACTCTGGCAAATTCGTCCTTGTCGTAGTCGCGCGGCAAATTTAGCCAGCCAGTAAACTCGCTGCCAGCCCCTGTGCCGTTAGATAAATGGTCGTGCGCTTGCGCCAAACTGGCTGTGATGCTAGCAATCTCCTCAGCGGTGGCAAAGTTTTGTGTTCCTTGTAGTGACACTGATAACATAGTCATACCCCCTGTAATAAACGGTGCTTGCTTGAAGCGCCATTTTATGTGTTTTGAATTTGCTTGCGTTGTTGCTCAAAGGTGTAGCGTATTAACGTTTCCTTTTCGCCTGCCACTTCGTAGATAAAGTGTGCGCCGATATAGTGTTTATACACTACCTTTGTGTCGGGTTCGCGCACCCAGTGAACTTGCGCAGTCATTAGAGTTTCCTTGCCTAACACTTCTGGTGGCAAGGTCAGCGCGACATAATTGCCTGCTTCGGTATCGCCGTTAATATAGAGCGCGGCCCCACCGCCAGACAAGTTATTAATAAGCCCACGCATGGGCGCTGCGGTCTGGTCAATTTTCTTTGGGTCATCCTGCAAGCAGGGATATAGCGTGGTTTCAATCAAAACGTCCACGCGGAAATCATTCCGCCGCTGGTTGCGCTTTACGCCCGATATACATTGCAATCGGATAAACTGTAAGTCGCCCTTGCGCAATCGTTCTAACACGACGGCGTCAATTTGAAAGAATGCTTTTTCGGTTACATACGCTACTGTAACGACCTCGTCCTTGTGCAATGGATACAATTCACCGCCGTACATAGGGGCCGTTACCAAAAATTGCTCGCGCGTAATGCCTATTTCATAGGAACTAAAGAGTGTCAGCTCCATGCCGTTAGCCTTGCTACTGGGCACCTGCATTGTAAGGCGTGTGCCTGTTATCAAGCCGACCTCTGTTATTGTCTTATCAATGACTGGCGTCTTGGGTGTGGATTTAAACAATCCCAGAGAAATCCCTCCTTTTTATCAACGCAGCCGCCGAGTTACTCTGATTTCGGGTTGACGATATCGCGCCAATCCATATCGCCTCGTTCTAGCCCATGCAGTAACACTTCTGCCGTTGCCACGTTTGTGGCAATCGGTATGCTGTGTATATCGCAAAGACGGAGCAAGGATATATCAGGTTCGTTCGGGGCGGCTGTCAGTGGGTCGCGAAACAGCAGAACCAAGTCGATTTCATTATAGGCAATACGCGCCCCTATTTGTTGGTCGCCACCCTGTGGTCCTGACAAAAAGCGTTTAATATTTAGCCCTGTTGCTTCCGCTACGAGACGACCCGTCGTCCCCGTTGCGCAAAGTTGGTGCTTTGATAGAATACCACAATAGGCGATACAGAACTGAACAAGCAGCTCCTTCTTCTTATCATGTGCTATTAGTGCAATATTCATAACCAATTCCTCCTCTTTCTGAATACCAACGGCAGTTGCATCGCGCTATTGCAAGTAATAGTCAATCCGACGCAGGAAGTCGCGCTTGCTTTTGTTGGTCATACGAATAGGACTTAGCGGTACGTGAGCACCCGTTAATCGCAGCGCTATGTTGCGATAGGCGGCGGCCGCGCCGTCCATGCTCACCTGAACAATCGGCACCCCCCGATTGCCCGCTACGATGACGCGCTCATCTTCTGGCACGATGCCAAGCAATGGCAACCCGACAGCATCCATAATATCATCAATGTACATGGCGCCTTTTCCTGCAAAGAGATGTGGACGCACCCGATTCACCACGAGACGATCCTCGCGCGCGTCTGATGAGAGCAATTCTGTTAGCTTCGCGGCGTCACGCATACTAACAGCGTCGGGCGTCGCAACGACAATGAGCTGGTCAGCCAAGCTGGCAACAGTCGCCACCCAGTCTGACAGACCTGCAGGACCATCAATGAAAACGTAGTCAAATGCGGCGCTCAACCCTTGCAGTAGTTCCTGTAACGGTGCTAAGGCAACAGAGCGCAGGGTCATCGGTGCCGGCAAGACCGATAAATTAGGAATGCGCGGATGCGCAATCACAGCATCCTCCAGATGTTGAACGCGTCCATCTAGCATGTCGCCAAAATCCATGACCGCAAGGTCAGAAACGCCAAGAACAATGTCCGCATTGCGCAAGCCGATGTCGCCGTCCATTAATAAAACCGTATGCCCCAATGCCGCCAAGCAAGTGGCGCAGCCCGCGGTCAGGGATGTTTTGCCTGTACCGCCTTTGCCAGAGACGGTAAAAAGGATTTTGCTCCGTTGCGCCAAATCACGCCACCGCCTTATTACAATACCAATTTCCCATAATGATGACTGTGTAACCACTGTCATGCTGTTTTGCATAAGCAAAATAACAAACAAGGTTTCGCTATCGTTAGTATTATGTCATTCTCAGCCATTATAACATAAAAAGAACTCACACTACAAGGGGCATTTTCACTATACTTTATAAAAAATAAGTGTCTAGCCCGCAGTTTTTTCCAAAACTGCAAACAAGACACGTAGCAAGGGCAACGCTGGCTGCGTAACACGACCCATTAAGGTTATAGAGGCAACCGCATCCT
>JAVBKJ010000160.1:0-11000 GCA_031554075.1 Oscillospiraceae bacterium
TCTCGTACACATCCCACAGGCGGCGGCAACGCCACACTGGAAATTATCCCTGTGCCAACCATCACCCCCACCCCTCAATCGGACGCGACAGGGCGCAAATTGCTTACAAACCGCGAAATTGTGGATAAGGGTGCGCCGAGCGTCGTTTGTATCCTTGTTGAGGATGCCAACTCTGGCTCAACAGGCACAGGTTCTGGCATTATCATGACAGCCGATGGCTACATTATTACAAACTATCATGTTATTTCTGGCGCGACAAGTATTGAAATACTACTCAGCGACAAGACACGTTACGAAGCGCACGAGGTTGGCAGTGACCAACTCAGCGACTTAGCTGTCTTGAAAATTGAGGCAAAAGGCTTAATTCCTGCGGAATTTGGTGATTCAGGGCAGCTGCAAGTGGGTGACCCCATTGTCGTTATCGGCAACCCATTGGGCATGGAACTGCAAGGAACAGCCACAGGCGGCATGATTTCTGCCATCAATCGTGATATTCGTATCCAAAACCGCACCATGACCACCATACAAACAGATGCGTCAGTCAACCCAGGCAATTCGGGTGGCCCGCTGTTTAACCAGTTTGGGCAAGTCGTGGGCGTGATTTCCTCCAAGATTATGGGAGATTTTTCTGGCACAGTAGAGGGCTTAGGCTTTGCGATTCCCATTACCATTGCCAAACCAGTGATTGATGATTTGGTCACGCTTGGCTATGTGTCGGGGCGTCCCACCATTGGTATCACGAATTTTGAGGTCATTACGGCGTCAGAAGCGCGCTTTTTTGATATTCCGCAGGGCGTTCGCGTTATCTCTATCAATGAAAATTCAAACGCCTACAAAGAAGGGTTGCGACCAGATGACATCATCTATGCGATAAATGATGTGTCAATCGAGGATGGCGACCAGCTCAATGAGGAAAAGAACAAACACAAGGTCGGCGACGAGATTACCCTTAGTATCAACCGTAACGGCGAAAAAATGGAGTTCACATTTGCACTCATGGAGGACGGCGTTCTGCGCGGCTAGTCTTGACGTACACGTTATTTTGTGCTACCATATGATTAATACGAATCCTCGATAAAAATGTTCCATCGTTTTTATCATCCGGCTTCGCCAGATTTGCGGCGAAGCTGCAAAAGGCTCGTATTGACGGCATTTCGGCGGCTTGTTGCCGCCACGTACACTTTGTGCGCGTTAAAAAACATTGTATGTTTTTAACTGAAATTAGTATAACATGAGATGGGAGTTGGGAAAATGCGTAATATTTCTTGCTAACAACAGGGACTTGAAATAGATAGCGACCGTTAGGGTCGTTTCGTTTTGTTGTCCTTTGGCAAGAAAGTTACGTTTTTTCCACTCTACAGTTGTCTCCTCTACCAAGGGAGGATAGGTATCGTTTGAGCGGCAAGAAGGTTACTTCTTGCCGCTCAATTGATTTGTAGGAGGGCAAACAACATGTCGTTAATTCAAATTTCCAATCTCACTTTCGCGTATGAGGGTAGCTACGATACTATATTTGACAATGTAAGTTTTCAGATTGATGCCAACTGGAAGCTTGGTTTCACAGGGCGCAACGGCAGGGGTAAAACCACGTTTATGAATCTATTAATGGGCCAGTTGGAATACAGCGGCAGTATCACCGCCAGCGTTGATTTTTCCTACTTCCCCTTTACAGTAGTCGACCCGACAGCAGACACGCTAACGGTTGTCTCACAGTGCTGTCCTGAGTTTGAACACTGGCAATTGCTGCGTGAATTTGGTTTGTTGCAGCTATCAGAAGAACTATTGCAACGCCCTTTTTGCACACTCTCAAACGGAGAACAAACGAAAGTGCTGTTGGCGGCACTCTTTCTGCGTGAAAACAATTTTTTATTGTTAGATGAGCCAACAAACCACTTAGATGCCGCCGCACGCGCGCTCGTCAGCCAATACCTACGCGCCAAAAAAGGCTTTATTCTGGTTTCGCATGACCGCGCGTTTTTAGACAACTGTATTGACCATATTCTGTCTATCAACAAAGCCAGTATTGATGTACAGCGCGGCAATTTTTCAACGTGGCTTGCCAACAAAGAACGCAACGACAATTTTGAACTGTCGGAAAACGAAAAGCTACAAAAAGATATCAAGCGATTGCAATTGGCCGCCAAGCAAAGCGGTGCATGGGCAGATAAAGTAGAGGCGACAAAAATTGGCTACTCAGACAGCGAAAAGTCCTGCGATCGCCGCGCCTACGTGGGTGAGAAATCGCGCAGAATGCAGCAACGGCGCAAAAACTTAGAGCGCCGCCAAACGAACGCAATAGACGAAAAAACAGAGCTACTCAAAAATGTGGAAACCGTGGAGACATTCAAACTAACACAAACCCCCTACCACACAAACACATTTGTGTCTCTCCGCGATGTCAGCATCCACTATGGAGACAAAATCGCCTGCCAGCCTGTCAGTTTTACGGTGGCAATGGGAGATCGCATTGCACTTTGCGGTCAAAACGGGTCTGGTAAGTCAAGTTTGCTCAAGTTAATATGCGGCGAGCTGCTGACCTACCAAGGCGATTTTCAAAAGGGGCGACAACTCACGATTTCGTATGTGTCGCAGGATACCTCTTTTTTACGCGGGTCACTCACCGATTTTGCGCAACAGCACGCCATTGATGAAAGCCTATTCAAGGCCATTTTACGAAAATTTGACTTTCCGCGCGTGCAATTTGAAAAAGATATGTCCGATTTCAGTGGCGGTCAAAAGAAAAAAGTGTTACTTGCCAAAAGCCTATGTCAGCGCAGTCATCTGCATATCTGGGACGAACCGCTAAACTTTATCGATGTGATTACCCGTATGCAAATCGAATCCTTGTTACTCACCTATCAACCTACCCTACTTTTTGTGGAGCATGACAGCGCGTTTGTAGAACGGATTGCCACAAAAAAGCTGTTGCTTTCTTGAAATCGACTGTCCGCTATGCTATAATTTTGGTGTTGTTTTTTTGTTTGAAACGACGCTAAAATGCCACGATAGCGAGCTTTCTCACTATCGTGGCATTTGATTCTCATATTACCAGTTACGTCCGCCGCAGTGACCGCCGCGTCCAAAGTTGCCGTTGCCAGCGTTATTGCCATTCCAGCATTGCCAGCCGCTATACGATTTTGTGCCGTTGCTTGGTTTCACTTCACTTTGTGTATCGGTCTTGTCTAGGGACTCTGTGTAGGCTTGTAGCTTTGCGTCTGCGTCTGCTTGGGTCAGTTTGCCTGCCTTTACCAGTGCCGCATAATAGGTGCGTTGCGCTTCAATTAAGGCGTCGCGCTCCACTGCCCAATCCTCGGCTTGTGTCGTCGTTGTTGTTGGCTTCGTTGCAACAAGTTTTGTGGCTGCAGGCGCTGCCAGCGCAGTGACACCAATGCTCACGATTAAGGCCGCTACGATGATGAGAAATTTCAATTTTTTCAAAAATACGTCCTCCTTTCCTTTGGTTTGCAATAATAGTATACGATACTAACAGACAAAACTTGGGGGGTATTTGAAAATATTTTGTGCGCCACGGCGTAACCCATATCACGACACGATTCAGGAGGACACCCCTTGAAAGTCATCATATCGCCCGCCAGAACGATGCGAACCTTCGCCACGTCGTTCCCGATTACGACGCCCCTATACCAATCAGAAGCTGACGTTTTGATAGAGCAGCTCAGGCAATACAATCCATGGCAGCTTGAAACAATGTTGAACGCCAACGAAAAACTGGCGTTTCAGTCGCTGCTTGAATTTCAATCGTACGGTGCGTCCGTCAGTGGCACACCTGCCCTCTTTGCGTATGACGGGCTTGTGTACAAATACATTGTGCCAGAAACGCTAACCGATAGCGCCGTAACGCACAGCGCGTCCGTTCTTCGTATCCTAAGCGCGCTGTACGGCGTGTTACGGCCACAGGATGGCATACAGCCCTACCGCTTGGAATTACAGAGTAAGGTGCGCATTGACGGCAAGAACCTCTATGCCTTCTGGGGTGACAGATTATATCAAACACTCTACCAAGAAGGTGACTGTGTCGTAAATCTCGCCTCCGAGGAGTACGCAAAAATCATCCGCAAACAGTTGCGCGCCCACGACCGATGGATTGACATTGTGTTTGTCAGCCCCCTACGTGGCAAACAGCGCGTCGCCACCACCATGACCAAAATGGCACGCGGACAAATGGTGCGTTACATACTAGAACAGCAGCTAACAGAGCCGCAGGCGTTAGCTGGTTTCACCAGTAACGGCTTCGCGTTTGCGCCACATCTATCCCATACAAACAAGATGGTATTTACGCAATCATAATAGACACAGCGCCCCACATACGAATTTTGTGGGGCGCTGTGTCTATTATGAATATATATCGTCCTCTTTGCTCTTAGAACGGTTGATTTTGGAGAAATCAACTCTTGAAAATACAATTGTTGACATGAGCAGAAACAGCGCCCCAAAGATAAGAATAATCACGGCACTAATCCAAGGTGTCACGACAAAATTGCCAAACTTAAAGGCGATTTCATCCGCTAACAGCTGTTCACTGCTATGCGACATTTTTTCCATTGTAATAGCTCTGAAAAATGCTGTTGTGTATGTCATGGGATTAATATAGGCAACATATTTCAGGATGTCTGGCAGCATGACAATCGGAATATACGCACCGCAGAGGAAGGTAAACGGCATGGTAATCGCCGACAGTACGATTTGAAATGTTTGAGAATTTTTGACCATGGTGGCAATGAACAGCCCCAACCCAGAAAACACGATACCAACGACAATCATTGTCAAAATCGAATAAATCGGCGTAAGTGCGCTTTCAAACCGCAGCCCCACAAGCATACCAATGGCCAGCGTGATTACACCCTGGAATGCCGAAATGGTGGCGGCGGCGAAAATTTGACCCAGCGCAATTTGTATGCGTTTGACAGGGCTGACAATGACCTCTTTCATAAAGCCTGACACAATATCATCAATGGTCGAGGAGGCTATTGTCAGTGATGTTTGAAATACATTGGTAATGACAATGCCTACCAACATATGGATAAATGGATCGTCAATATTCCCCGCCTTAAAAATGTTCCCAAACACGTAAAGGAAGAAAAACGGCATAATAATCGTGAAAGCAAGCTGAACTTTGTTGCGGATAAACAGCTTGATACTACGAAGCCAAAGCGCGTATACAATTCTCATTCGTTATCCCCTGATATCCTTTCCTGTAATTTCTAGGAACACGTCATTAAGCGTCCCCTTTTTAATCTCTAAATCCACAATATTATCTTTTTCAACACTTAACATTTCGAGCAGTGCTGATAAATTCGTTACCTCGATGGAGTAATGATGTGTCTTTTTTTGAAAGGGCAAGCCGAACTTTGTTAGCTGTGCTTCAAGTGCTACATCGTCCTTAACGGACATGTACGCTTTGTCCTTCGTGTATTGTTGTTTAAGCTGGTATGGTCTGTCATAGGCAATAATTTTGCCGTGATCCATAATGGCGACCTTACTGCAAATTTCCGCCTCATCCATGTAATGCGTTGTTAGGAATATGGTAATCTCCTTTTCCTTTTGAAGCTTCACAATGTATTCCCAAATATTGGCTCGCGTTTGCGGGTCAAGCCCTGTTGTTGGTTCATCCAAAAACAGCACCTTGGGAAAATGTAATAAGCTGCGGGCAATCTCGACACGACGCTTCATACCGCCCGACAAGCTAGATACTGTCGACTTGCGCCATTCCAATAGGTCCACCAATGTCAGTGTAAAGACAAGACGTTCCTCCACTAGATGATGGGGGATATTATAGAAATGGCAGTGCATAACGAGGTTTTCTTCGACAGTCATTTTGTTATCCAATGTGGATTCTTGAAAGACGACACCAATCACACTGCGCACATAGTCCTTGTCCTTTGATACGTCATGGCCATCTATGGTGAGTGTGCCACCTGTTTTGTCAAAGATAGTGCAAAGCGTGTTAATTGTGGTGCTTTTTCCCGCACCATTTGGTCCCAAAAAGGCAAAGATAGTACCTTTTTCGACCTCAAAGCTCACATCCTTTACGGCGGTGAACTTTCCGTAGGATTTCACAAAATTTTTAACTTCGATGATATTTCCCATGTGTTCCTCCTGTTTTATTCAAATGTGTGTCTTACCATTCCAATGTTCATACAGGCAGAGCGAATGTCGTCAGCCCGACGTCTTGGCTTGCCTGATGCGGTTATCACTGCGCCAGATATAGGGGCATAGTGGCAACAAAAAATCCTTATAACCATTGGGTTACAAGGATTATTGCCATTTGGCTTACACCAAACATGTTGGCGGAGAGAGGGGGATTCGAACCCCCGGTGCTGTTTCCAGCACACACGATTTCCAATCGTGCGCCTTAGACCAGCTCAGCCATCTCTCCAAAGACTTGATTAGTATACCTGTTTTCACGAAGATTGTCAAGCCCTGTATCATAGTTTTTGATAATACTAATCCCAGATAAAAAATACCATTATTTTTTCTCCGGCTCGCCGGATTTGCTGCGAAGCCGCAAGGGATTCGTATTGACGACATTTCAGCGACCATTGGTCGCCACACGCGCTGTGCGCGTGATAAAAACATGACATGTTTTTATTTGAAATTAGTACAACGGGGCAAAAATCATACTTTCCATGATAACCCTATGCAAAGAAGCGCGCAAAGACGTCTCCTATCTGAATAGATAAGAGACGACAAAGACTATTTTTGTCCCTTTCGGCGTGAGGTGCGATGCTCTGTACTTTGCTTCAAATCTGACATTTTGCTTTCGGAATCGTGCATAAATTGCTTTAGCTTATCCTCAAATGTCAAATTTTCCTTTACAGGAGGACGCCGCGGCGGCATCGGGCGCGACATAGGACGAGGAGAACGATCTGCCCCCACTGGCGCCAATGTCTTCTTAATCGAAAGATTAATACGCCCCTCGGGATCAATGCCAATGATTTTGACAGTAACATCCTGTCCTTCTTGTAAATGCTCTCGGATTTCACTCACATAGCTGTGCGCAATTTCCGAAATATGTACCATGCCCGTCTTACCCTCACCCAAGGATACAAATGCAGCAAACTTGGTAATCCCAGTGACCTTACCCTCCACAATTTCACCAATGCCAATAGCCATGAATTGTAAAGCTCCTTTGTGTACTTGTTTTTGTAGGCGCCGAAACCTAATGTCAGCACCACGAATTTCAAATCATGCCCAACGCCATAAACAGTAGCGTGTTGAAAACAGTTGATAAACATACATCGACATTGTTGTAAAACCAATGTATTAATTGCTAGTATCCTTAAAAACACGCTCACCAGGTAGTACAAGCCCTAATTTTTCGCGGGCTTGCTGTGCGACAATCTGGTCCGTAAGCTCAGAGTCGATATCCGCCTTGAGTGCTTCGTTCTCGCTCTCTATCTTGACCAACTCCGTTTCCAGTGTTTGGTTGGTCTGCTTGCGCTGGTTGATGTCGATTTGCAACGTTATCAGTATGTAAGCGGCGTAAATGGAAAACACCACGATGGCTACTTTTGTAATAATCCCTGTACGTTTTTTCTTCTGCAATCCATTCACCCTTTCTGTAATGCCGCAAACGGATCGCACTCGGTCTTGCTGCCCGCTCCTCCATTATACCTCTTTTTTGCCAATAATGGAATACGTTTTTTGAAAAATTGTAAAATTTTATACAAATTTTAAAAAGAAACACAATCGGGCGCAGTAAAACCCAAATTATGCCCAAAATCAAATCTAAAACGAAATCTCCCACGCGCTTAAATAGTTTGCTAAACGCTAAAAAGTAGAGTATGCCTCCCGCAAATATGCCCAACACGGCAAAAATGCGCAATTCGCCCTGACCGATGGACATGGCAAACCAAAACAAAGCAATGCCGCTGGTCATCCAAAACAGAATATCAAACAACACACGAACTATGTCATTGCGCAGTCTTCGTGCTAACAGCGCCAGTACATCATACCACAGCCCTAGTAACACGCCCATGAATAAAGACGCCAAAAAGCCCCACAGTTGACCGCTGACGGACACTTCCACGTTCGTTACCGAAATAGGCGCGACCAGAAGCCTGCACTCTGTTGTTCTTCCAGATACTGCAATCCATCCAGTGTACCCTCGATGTTTAATTCCCCTTTGTCGATGCTCAGTCTATCGATGCGCAAATCCTGACCGCGGACAACCAAAGTGCCGCGATTGGTGACCATGGTGACCCCGTTTTCATCAAAACTTTCCACGTCCTCAACACCAGAAACAGTAATGCGTGAACGCCCCTCCATGATAATGTGGTGGGGTGCCTCGACATGCTTTTTATCCTCTATGCTCATATCCTACCTCCTCATGCGGTTTAACAGGCACATCATGTCCTATCTAACACATGTATATGAAGGAATGAGCGTGTGTATGACAAGCCCTCGTTACTGTATTTCCCGATACAGGGACGCCGCCTGCTCCTTTGACGCATGTTCCGCAACAGACAGCACTTCAACGCGTGTACGGTGTGCGCCAAAGCGAATTTCAAGAATATCGCCCACCTTCACCTCGTACGACGCCTTGGCAGGCTTGCCACCAACGGTGACACGCTCACTGTCACATGCTTCATTGGCGATGGTACGTCGCTTGATGAGCCGCGATACCTTCAAAAATTTATCTAATCTCATGATCGACACCATTTCTCCGACGAATCCAAGATGTGCGCAGCTTCCTTTCTCGTCGGCGAAATAGCTGATTGGGGTTAGGGGCAACTAACTTGTGTTCGTGCAAATTTTCTTCAGCAAACACTCGTATCTTAGTGCATACAAAAATCTTTCCGAAACAGTTCTGCTATAAATACGGTTAGAGGGTTCACTTTCATGAACCCTCCCTCATCAGATAGCCCTATGGTACAACACATAGGCACATCAACATTCTTAGCCGCTGATGGCATCCTTTAAAACTTTACCAGGCTTAAACACTGGTGCTTTTGACGCAGGAATTTGAATTGGTTCTTTGGTCTTAGGGTTACGACCCATACGTGCCGAACGGTTTTTGACCTCAAACGCCCCAAAGCCAACCAATTGCACTTTACCCTCTGTGACAAGCCCCTCAGTGATAGCATCGAACACGACACCGATGGTTTGCTCTGCCGTTTTCTTTGAAATTCCCGCTTTTTCCGCTACAATGTTGACTAGATCAGTTTTGTTCATTAGTTCTTCCTCCTCATATTAAGTGGGTCTATAGCAAGGTGAACCTTACAGCTGCACCGCTTACTTGATTTTTACATCAAAGCGGCGGCATATTTAAGCAGTTACTTGCGTTACTCTCAAATGCAAATGATGATAAGGTCAGCCCTTTGCACATTCGTTAATCTTGCGCCTTACGCACGGCCTCGATATAGTCCTGACAGGCAAGACTAAGCTGTTCCTCTGCCGCCAACACCCCAGCGACACGCTCGTCCAGAATTTCGCTCGACACAGACAGCCCGCCGCGTGACACAAGCTTTTTGAGTTTCAACGCGCGCAAGCTTGGCGGTAAGGTTTTCGCCACACCCACCATTGCGTCGGCTATGGTAGCCTGTCCCTTTTTCACCCGTTTAATGTCCTCCCAGTTAGAGAGAACATCAGAAACCCCATTTGCCTGCGTGTTACCAAACACATGTGGGTGGCGTAATATCAACTTCTGGCATAGCACTGTAATCACATCGTCCATCGTAAACGATGCTGTTTCAGATGCCATCTGCGCATGGAACACCACTTGCAACAGCACATCCCCTAATTCTTCGCAGAGTAAGTCGCTATCCTGTAAGTCTATAGCCTCCATGGCTTCGCAACTTTCCTCTAGCAGATTTTGGGCGATACTGGCATGGGTTTGTTCCCTATCCCAAGGGCACTCGCGGCGCAACATTGACATCAGTTGCTGTAAGTCATCAAAGCTGTATTTTTGCTTACATTGAAAATCTACCACAATTTTTCCTCTTTTGCAAGTATTTTTTGCTAATTTTCGCGAATATTTAGGAAACGGGCGATGCTTTTACCCTTTGGCAGAAGAAGTACGTCGGCGTACGATAAGCCCTTAAAGAGTAGAATTAACACAATATATAGTACCACGCCCATTAAGATAGCAATAACTGTGCTAATTCGATTGCCCGTTATCGGCAAAAGCACGGCTTGTAAAAAATATGCCGCGACACCCATCCCCAAGGCCGCTATCAGCGGTTTTACAAAGTGTCCTAACAGTTTCGGGGGGTTCACCGTGGCAATAATCATTCCCAAATTAACAGCCGCAATCAACACATAGCACAGCACCGTACCGATGGGTGCGCCGCTAATGTTTATCGTGGGATTGCCCACTAACACGTAATTGCTGACAATTTTCACAACAGCACCGATGGTCATACTAATGATGGGGACGTAAATCTTGCCCATGGACTGCAGTATGGCATTGGTGAGAGACACCAAGCAGACCGCGGGAATCGCAAACCCAAGGGTAAAGAGCAGCGGTGCTGCCACGGCCGCCGCATCCAACTGTTTGGGATACAGCATGGACATGATAGGACCCGACAGTGCCATCAAACCAGCCGCCGCCGGAAGCGACAGTAACGCTGTGATGCTTGTTGCAGTGGCCACAGTTTTGCCTGCCGTTAGTTTATCGCCTTTTGCCATCGCCATAGCAACCGCAGGGATGACACTCACCGCCAAGGTCAGAATAAAGGCAGGCGGCAGATTAAATAACGTCTGTGCAAAGGTATACGAGCCGTAAAGCTTCTCTGTCATGGCTTCGTCGAAGCCCGCCGCAAATTTAAGTCGTCCTTGAATTTGCGCGGTGTCTAGCAGATTCGTTAGGCTCAGCACTGAAGCACTAATCGTAATCGGAATCGAGATGCGCAGCAATTCTTTGAAGATTGTGCCAATAGGACGACCTGGCGCTTGTGTTACGGTTGGCTTTTCGATTCGCGGGCGCGTTATTATCATGTAAATAGAGCCAAACACAGTGCCGCATGTGACACCGCCAA
>JAVBKJ010000020.1:0-12031 GCA_031554075.1 Oscillospiraceae bacterium
TTTGTAAACTTTTTTGCAAACGCACATTGCGTCCGCAAATCACTGTCACCCGACAGTTGAAATTCGAGAGTAGCAATTTAGATATCTTCTTCAGATTCCCTGAGCCTTCACCGCCTGACATAAGCAAGCATTCAAGCGGACGGTCATTGACATAGGGTTGACGTTCCACCAAACGAGCGGCATCCACAAATTGACCTCTGGTAGGGAAGCTGCATTGTTTTAGGATTGAGCGCGGCGCACCCAGCATAATAGACGCATTGAGTGATTCGGCGGTGGGGCATAAAATGGCAGACGCGCGCGAATCGACCCACAGTGGATGAATATCCACCAAATCTGCCAACAACGTCATAAATGGAATATGGATACTGTGCTGTTTCAGTGCATCCAAGATGGTGGAGTTAAAAACAGGGTGTATGCTCAAGATGAGCCCCGGCGGGTCATCCTTGAGTCGCTGCATAAAACGGTCGTGCAGTAGCGGTGCTAGTAGTTGCGTCATGGCTTTGGGACTGGAAATAGAGATATCCCATGCTAGCTTCCAAAAATCTGAACCAAGGCGTGTGATTGGACCATACAATTCTCCTGCTTTTAGCCCTAATCGTCCAAAAAGCAGAAACCCCTCTACCACCTCAACAGAAACGTCAGGTGAGAGATTCAGCTGTTCAACAAGAGATTCCCCAATACTCTTGTGTCCATGCCCCGTCTTATTCGACGAGATGATAAGAATTTTTTTCATACGTACCCCCCTAGAAATGCTTTTCAAATGTTACCAAAAATGCTATACTGATGCTACTACAAAAACGAGGTGATCAAATGACGCTAACAACAAATCGTTTACGGCTGATAGCACTTACGCCACCCCAGCTTGCCATAGCCACAACGAATCTGACGGACGTTTTATCCGAGTTAGGCTTGTACATCACGAATGTACCGCAACAGGACATTGAGTTGAGCCAAAAAATTTACGCTATCAAATGCAATAACATAGCCGCACATCCAGCAGAGTGGCTTTTCTGTACCTCATGGCAAATGGCACTTTCGAGCGGCTGTGTGATTGGTGAAATTGGTTTCAAGGGTGTTCCGGTGGATGGCACTATCGAATTAGGGTATGGCACACAAGAACAATATCGCAACCGCGGCTACATGCGCGAAGCAGTCACCGCGCTTTGCCGCTTTGGGTTTACACAAGCAGGCATTACTTCCATTAAGGCTTGTACATATCGTGAAAATTTTGCATCGCAACGTGTGCTGGAGGTTTGCGGCTTCAAAGAAATTGGCGTTGAAGATGGTTTATTAGTGTGGCAGTTAGCAAAGACTAAACAACAAGACGTGTAACTATTTTGTATAACGCCTGCGTTTATTATACCATAAAAAGCTGTCGCTAGACAGAGGGCGACGCAGTCGCGCAAGCGTATGCTTGCGTTTTTAGCCGTCAATAAACGCTACGACGCCTTGTGGGCGTTGCGTTTATTATACCATATCGTTTTCCGATTGCAAGAACATTTTCTGAAATTAATGTAGTTCTAATAAACGAACCACAGTAAAATAGGGGATTCTCGTGCCAGATTTCAACAAATGCTTAAAGAGAACAGTAGAGGACAGGTTGCATACCCATCCTCTACTGTTCTCTTTTATATTTGCGATTTAATACGATACGCTACCCAACTCGGCAAAGTTGTTGTAGTCATACACAGAAACCGTTGTGCCGCTAATAAGATATATCGCGTCATCAATCGCTACCAAGCGACGTTGGGCATAATCCTCACCTGTTTTCAGTTGCGCCGCTAATGTCAATTGACCGTCCTTCACATCAATGACGATGCCGCCAAAAAAGGACTTTTCGACTGTTTTACCGCCAAAATTCACTTTGCTGTCGTGGGATTGGAAGTCAAAGGCAAATCGATCACGAGTCGCATCCACCATCATCGCACGTGGATTGTTAAACGCTTCCGAATAACTATTCTCCCCCAATTGTATCACAGAAACTTCTTTTGGATTGGCTGGGTCACGAACATCAAATAAACTCACCTTCGCGCCAGCATCACGAACGCCAACGACAGTCTCGACGCCATCCTTGTCTTTTACATACATTTCTTGCGTGTGGCGACCAAACCCAACTAGGTATCCATCCCCTACAGGGTGCAAATAAGTGGAAAATCCAGGTATTTTCAATTCGCCTACAACGGTAGGTCTTGTGGGGTCTGCCAAGTCAATCACAAATAGGGGGTCAACCTGTCGAAACGTAACCACATAGGCGTACTGACCTGCGTAACGTACCGATTGAACTGTCTCGCCGGGCGCGAGCGGCTCAGAACTGCCGATAATGCTTAGCTTGCTATCTAACACATACACTGTATTTGTGGAAGTTGTCTGCCAATCGGATGTTGTGATACGTAGATTGCCCTCGTATTCATCAACAGCGTATTGACCGCCGATAGTGCCAGGTACTTTCCCTGTGGCAGACAGTGTCAGCGTCGCGCCGTCTACTGTAAACTTTGAAATTTCTGTGAAATTACGGTTGTCGTCCCATGTACTACGTGTCACATATAACGCTGATTTTGTCATGTACAGGATAGAACCTGCCCCCAAAAATGTCTGAAATTCGCAAGCATCTTGCTTAGTGACATCGACAGCACCTACAATTTGATAGGAGGCTTCCACGGGATTAGGGAAACAAGTAATCACACGAGGGTCAACAAAGGTGGCATCGTTTGACACAGCGGTATCCTTTGTCATTGGCAGAATGCCGTCTTCGAGATTATCGGGGTTGGTGGCGTACACATATTGTGTGGCCACAATATAGAGCATATTATCTACCAATCGTGTGGACAGCGGTGAGCCTGTCGTCTCAACCGTGCGTGACAGGGTAGGGGTTGCACGATTTGTCAAATCGTAAATTTTGTACGTAGCAAAACTCTTGCCTGGTCGCCAGATTTCAATCGCAATTTTGTCGTTATCAGTCTGCTTGCTATCTTCGTACCGTGTTGAAACGGTCACAAGCTTATCACCAGCAATGTACATCTCCATGATGGATTCGTTTGTCAAGTTGATAGTACCGATGGTTGATGTATCTTTGCCTGCTACTTTTAGGATAGAAATTTTCATCTGTTGTGGCGAATACACATACAGATATGTACCGTCTGTTTTGACGATATCACCTTCGTCAACGCCAGCCACCTGCACATTGGTATTAGTGAAAGATGTGCGACCGTCGGTCGCGGCTGTTGGGGCTGGCGCAGCGTCTGGTGCGACACTTGCTGTCATTTCAGGTTGAATCATGCCGCCCAGTGCCTTTTCTGAATCGCCATTACTAGTTTGATAAAAATTAAGCGCCCCCATTTGTTTGAGCGTCGTTCATAGTTGTTCAGGCGTTCCAATGGCATAGGGTTTTTCAGTGTTAGTTTTCATCGTGCCTAAGTCACTAATCTCATAGGTTTCCCCCAGAAACGTAACTGTGGTTGGTTGGTTTTTTATTGTCGGCGCTAATGGATTCGTCTTGCGCCAAGCTGGCACAGCATACGCCACAGCACTTGCCAATAGTCCCACCGCTAAGACGGCCACAATAACTTGCAACATTACTCTCGATAGTTTCGTCATCTTTTCGTCACTCCTTGCTCATTTATCTATTCTTGATTCGTCTGATTTACTTCTATATGCTATGACGGCAATCGCAGCAAATTGTTCCCACTTATAAACAAAAAAGAGTGAGGAAAACATCCCCACTCTGTTATGCTTATAGTATATTGCGTCCGCCGATAAAATATCGTGCGTAATAAGAGTCGTTTAACGAACTAATTTTGACACCGCCGCCACGGGAAGACGCGTGAATAAACTTACCATTTCCTATGTACAAACCAGCATGGCTTGCTGCGGCTCTGTTGATCTTCGGGTCACGGAACAGAACTAAATCACCAGGATTTAATGCTTCCTTACCAATGGCAGTCCCGTTTT
Organism: Oscillospiraceae bacterium; assembly: GCA_031554075.1. GTDB lineage: Bacteria > Bacillota > Clostridia > Oscillospirales > UBA929 > WRMG01. The sequence continues at coordinate 3,949 of JAVBKJ010000020.1, forward strand.
TCGTCTGACCAGCGGCGCTGCGATTTAAGGAATAACCAAATTGTTTATAGAGATAGGTTGTAAACCCAGAACAGTCAAACCCTTTTTTGGGATTCATCGCGCCATAACGATATGGCGTACCCAAAAAACTTTGTGCTAACGTCACGATTTGTGCGCGGATAGGGGAGTCCACCGCAACGGATTCATCCAGCGCCACAACAGGGGTTGCGACTGCATCGGCGATATCTTCTAATTCTGAGCCTTCTTCGCCGTCGCCCTCAAGCTGGTCGTTTGCTTCGTCTACAGGTTCAACAACCGCAGCAGCCACAGTGGACACCTTCGTCTTGACAGGTTTCACAAGGTCTAAATAGTCAGGGTGCATAAAGCCCACCTTACCATTAATGGAGACTTTGTACCAACCATTCAACACACCGATGACAGCAACGCGCTTGCCTCTGGAGGTTTTCGTTATGCTTGATGCGTTCGTGGACGGTGCTTGACGCACGTTAACTTTATTACCAGTGGAAAGACCATCACCAAGTGCAATGTCTGCATCAGCTTTTAAGGTAACATATTGTGAGTTGAGATAACCAATTTTATAATTATGTACAACTTCAAACCATTCGCCGTTTTTAACAACATCTGTGACAACAACATCAGTGCCAGCAGTAAGGCGACCCATTTCAGTGGATTGGATGGATGGTTCAGAGCGGAAACGAAGATTATTACCTGTAACTTTCGCAAGTTTTACATCAGCCGCGAAAGCACTTACCGTAGCAATAGAACCAATTAATGTAGCCACCGACACAATTTGGATACATTTCTTGAGCAAGGAATTCATTCGTGAGCCTCCAACAAAAAAATTCATTTGTGTGCTATTTGGCTGCCAACGCGCGGTCAAGCCAGACATTTGCTAGATCCATCGCAGGGAACAAGCCTTCTTTTTCAGCCTTTTTAACAATACGGTCTTTTGCCTTCAAATCGGGCGATGTCAACTGTAGCTGCACAGCAACACGGCTCGCCACGTCTAATTCATTCTCTTTTTTGGATTCCAACACTTGTAGCATGATAATGTATTTATCAGCCATGCTACCATAATACATCAGATTACCAAGACGCATCAGCGGCTTATCCTTATACATCAAACCGTCTTCTGTTTTCTTTTTTGTCACTGCCATATTGTACCTCACATATTACGTTTTTGTTTTGTAACCAAATTGTAACACACAAACATCAATTTGTCAAACTATTTTTAGACAAAAATTTTTGCACACCGCGCCACAGTAGCCGCAGAGCCTACATTTCGACGGCGTACACTGCACTTTTCCGTCAGCGACAGACAGCGCGCCCGCTTTGCAAATAGTTACACATTGGCTACAGCCTTCGCACCAACTTTCGATGTGCAGATGTCGTGACCTATGTTCAATTTCGCACTGTTGTTCTGCTGTAAACGAGTTATTTTCAAAAAAATATACGTTAGCGCGCACTTCTTCAACACATTGCATACCGATTGCAATACTATCTAATGTTTGTAACGACTTCACAAACGTGAGGCTCTCCGCCGCTTTCCGAAATAAATTACCGCCGCCTAACGCTTTCATACCATACACACCCAGCCCATTGTCATGTGCCTCGGCAATTGCTTGTAACATGTCGTCTCGTGTGCCATCTGCAATGCCAAATCCATCTATATTAATGAGTGGATGCACCACATCAAGCCCCCAAGCCGTGGCGGCTCTGACGCCTGCTACGTGGTGAGTTGATAATCCTACTGCTTTAATGATGCCCTGTGCCTTTAGTGTCATCAATGCGTCCAACGCTGGTGCGTGACCACGCAACGTGTGCTCGCTTTCTTGCTCATGTAACAAAAAGATATCAATATAGTCGCGATTCAGACGTTGTCTAGCCTCTGCCACCGCGGCAATGGCAGTCTCTTTTTCATACGCATAGGTTTTAGACGTGACGACTGTGTCATCGGAATGCAACGAAATAAAACGTCGTAAATGTTCGTAATTATCATACAATTGCGCTGTGTCAATAAAATTGACACCAAGATTATACGCTGATTCAAGCACGGGTAATGCCGCATCTGGCGACATCTGCGCCTGCCTAAAGGTGAGCGACCCAAAACAAAGACGCGAAACACGTAACCCCGTTTTTCCTAATATACGATATTCCATTCATGACACCTCTTTCGCACAACATATATTGTTGTCAATTCTAAACAGTAGGACACCCGTATTTTGGATTTGACCTCACAAAAAAGGCGAGGTAACCCTCGCCTTTTGAATATAACGATACAAACACTACTTATCTAAATAGCTTTTTAACAAAACCTGTAACAATTCGTCACGGTCTAACTTACAGATAATGCTACGCGCGTTGTTATGACTGGTAATGTAAGTTGGGTCTTGCGACAATAAAAACCCAACAATTTGGTCGACTGGGTTGTAACCCTTTTCGCGCAACGCATCATACACACGCAATAAAGCGGCTTTTATTTCAACTTGTCTATCATCCACAATTGAAAATTTACGGGTCTCATCCATAGCGCACCTCCTTTATTACTGTTACTATTATAGCAAGTTTTTTCCTATCTGTAAAGGGGGCAGATAAGTTTTTCGTATTTGACAAGTTTGTCATTAGTTTTGTACAAGTAGCGTTTCATCTATACCATGGCATTTAGCGCAACACTGCCTCGTGGTTTTGGCGCAATTGAGCCATAATGTGTTGCAATTCGGCATCAACTTCTGCATCTGTCAGTGTTCGATCGGTGTGACGGAATACTAACTTATACGCCATACTTTTGCGCCCGTCAGGCACTTGGTTACCCGTATAGACATCAAATAATTCGCACGACTCTAATAATTGGCAACCACTGGTTGCAACGGTGTCCAATATGGCCGCTGACGGAATGTCCTTGTTGCACACAAGCGCAATGTCGCGGCGAATGGCAGGGAAGCGCGGCAGAGGTTTGTATCGACTTTCAGCCCCTTTCAGCGCAAACAACATATCAAAATTTAGTTCCGCCGCCCACGCACGAGATTCAAGCCCATAGTTTTCAAGTACCTGTGGGTGAATTTCACCCATAATACCAACAAGCGTTTCACCGACGAAAATTTGCGCACAGCGTCCTGGATGAAACGTTGTGCCGTCAGTATTGGCTACAAATCGTACTGATTCGATATGAAACAAACCACAAATCGTCTCAATCGAGCCTTTTAAGGTGTAAAAATCGTTCCCTTGACCATTCGAGCCGAGGACAATCATAGTTTTCTCTGTAGGGAGTTTATCGTTTGTAGGGTGGAATACGATACCAATTTCGTAAAGACGTGCGTCAGCATTCCGAACCGCCGCATTGCCTGCCAACATCATGAGTAACGAGGGGAGCATTGTTGTTCGCATAATACTTTTATCCTCACCAAGAGGATTCAAAATCGTCACACAATTGCGTAATTCGCTATCTTTAGGTAACGAAATTTGGTCAAAATCAGCAGGGGATACGAAGGAATACGAAAGCATCTCATCATATCCTTGCGAACGCAAGCATCTACCAAGCACACGCTTTTGCAGTTGTGCTGGGCTAAGCGCCCCAACCAGCGCACCGCCAGAGGAAAGTGAAAACGCAATATTATTGTAGCCAAATAGGCGCGCAACTTCTTCCGCTAAATCCTCCATGCAACGCACGTCCGAACGGAAGCTAGGCACAGATACGACTGACCCTTCCACCACAAACGAGAGCGATGTTAGGTATCGAATCATCATTTCCTCGGAAATATCTGTCCCTAATAAGGCATTAATGCGGTCGGGTTCGAGTGGAATCCGTACCTGCTCTGGCTTGGTGATATTCACATCAAGTAAGCCGTCTAACACTATGCCAGCTGATAGCATTTCTATCAGTTCGCAGGCGCGTTCTATGGCAGGGATGGTATTCTCTGCGTCCAATCCCTTTTCAAATCGCCCTGACGCATCTGTCCGCATAGCAAGCTGTAGCGCTGTTTTACGAATACTTGGCCCATTAAATGTTGCAGATTCAAGGACTATGCAAGTAGTTTTGTCCGTAATTTCAGAATTTGCACCGCCCATCACACCTGCAACACCGACAGCTTTTTGCGCATCAGCAATTAGTAACATGTTGGGGGTGAGCTTGCGTTCTTGTCCATCAAGGGTGTAAAGTGTTTCACCCTCCGCGGCAGTTCTGACGACAATTTGACCATTTGTCAAACAGCTATAATCAAAAGCGTGCATAGGTTGTCCGTACTCTAGCATGACATAGTTTGTTATATCAACGATATTGTTAATGGGGCGCACACCCGACGCGCGCAGTCTGGCACGAAGCCACTTTGGCGATGGTTCAATCTTCACATCTTTCACCATGCGCGCGGTGTAGCGCGGACACAGTTCGGGGGATTCAATCGTAATCTTTAGCATTTCGTTTATATGACCGCCACCGCCTTTTACTGTCGGGGTAGGCAAGGTAAGAGGGGTATCAAATGTTGCCGAAATCTCACGCGCCAAACCGCGCACACTCAGACAATCAGGGCGATTGGGTGTAATTTCAAACTCGACAACCGTATCGTTTTGTAGTAATACATCACAGATATCCTGTCCTACGTCACAGGTTTCTTGCAACAGGAGTAGACCTGCCTCAGCGCCATAAGGCACATCATCAAGTGTCAAGCCAAGTTCCTTTACAGAACACATCATACCCTCAGAGAGAATACCGCGCAACATACCAGTTTGAATTTCTTTACCATCTGGAAGCCTTGCGCCATCTAGCGCAACAGGCACATAGCACCCCTGCGCCACATTAGGCGCACCTGTAACAATTGTCAAGGTTTTTCCCTTGCCAACCGATACTTTGCAAACTTTCAGACGGTCAGCGTCTGGGTGCGGTTCCACCGACTCAATAAACCCAACCACAACATTGTGAATGGCATCTTTTTGGCAGAGATATCCCTCGACTTTTGAGCCAGATAGCGACATTGCCGCCGCAAAATCATGGGGCGTAGCATCAACTGCCACAAAGTCCTTAACCCATTGTAACGATAAATTCATATCCGAACCCCCCTATGAGAACTGCTTCAAGAAGCGAACATCATTTTCAAATAATAGCCGCAAATCGGCAATCGCAAAACGTCCCATCGTCAATCTATCCAAGCCAATGCCAAACGCAAAACCACTGTAGACAGTTGGGTCAATGCCGCAGTTTTGCAGCACTTGCGGGTGAACCATACCCGAGCCTAATAACTCAATCCAACCCTCTTGCTTGCAAAGACTGCAACCCTTGCCCCCACAGGAGAAACATTGCAAATCTACCTCCGCCGATGGCTCTGTGTAGGGGAAGTGGTGGGGGCGAAAACGAATAACCGCATTAGGACCATAGATACCTTTCATAACGGTTTCTAGTGTACCCTTTAGGTCTGCAAAGGTGATTCCCTTGTCAACCACTAACCCCTCAATTTGATGAAACATAGGGGAGTGCGTGCCATCAATTTCGTCTTTTCGATACACACGTCCGGGAGATATGATGCGAATGGGTGGTTTTGTGCGCTCCATGGTACGAATTTGAACAGAGGATGTCTGCGTGCGCAGCAAAACATCCTCTTCGATGTAAAACGTGTCTTGCCAATCTCTAGCTGGGTGGTTTTCGTCAGTATTGAGTGCTGTAAAGCAGTAATATGTCGATTCTACTTCAGGACCCTCGGCGACGGAAAAGCCCATCCCGATGAACAAATCCACAACTTCTTCTAGCACAAGGGCGCTAGGGTGCTGGTGTCCGCGTTTTGCGACGACCCCTGGCTGTGTAACGTCAATCGTTTCAGCGGCAAGTCTTAGCTGTGTCGCTTTTTGCACTAACTGTGTCTCCGCCTCTGTAAGCGCTTGGCTTAACGACTCGCGAACGAGATTCGCAAGCTCTCCAATTTGCGGACGTTCTTCAGCAGAAAGCGACCCCATTTGTTTTAGTATAGATGTCAATTCACCTTTTTTACCTAGATATTGCACACGCAAGTTCTCCAAAGACGATTGGCTATCAATCGCCTTTAGCGCTTGCAATGCGTTATCTTTAATACGTTGTATTTGTTCTCTCATGTTCACACCTCAAATAGACAAAGTGTCCTAATCGCTTAGTTATTTGAAATACTAGCACAAATTACCCCATCAATCAAGTTTTTTATGGCAAACAAGACATATCAACACAAAATGTGTGAACCTAGAGAGAACTTTGAAACGACCGCCGTTTCACATGTTTTTTGCCAATTATCACAGCTGAAAGGAGGCGCCGCTTACTTCATGTGTGCTTACATTGCAAAGAAGCCGCCCCATTTAAGGACGGCTTCTTTGTATGTAATTTACTACGAATGCTGCAACATTTCCGTAATCTCTGCGATTTTCGCTTGTGCCATAGCGTCAATTGTTTCAAAATCCACGCTGTCTGCGTATAATGCTTCGATTTCGTCATGAATTTGCTTTGCTTCTTGCAATAATGCAACGGCTTCCTGTATGCAAACTTGCATAGATTTTTGCAGAAATCGAATGGTAGAGCGGTATTTACGTATCGTTTCTGGCGCAATGATGGCATCCATACGCACATGCCTTGTTGCTTCTGTTGGATAGGGTAACATACGGCTATTCGTCACAAACGCGAGATTTAGTTCTGGAATCAAAACATGCTCAAGCTGTGTTTCGGGCTGCAATGGGCTGTAACACGCAAATGTTTTGTAGCCGTTTTGCACAGCATATTGTACGATAGGCGTTAATAAGAACGTTGCCAAGCCGAAGTTGTCATCTATAGCAATGACCCGCTCAAAATTATCTGTAACAGTGTCAAAATGACAAACCCATCCTTCTGGTGTGATTGAGGACAAGAAGCGTGGTGTTTGTGTAACTGCGGCGCGCATCGTTTTTGGTATTTCGCGCAAGGCTAATGCTTTGCCACGGCTTGAAATTTTCTCGATAAGAAGGCTGGTCACGACTTTATCAAAGGCGTTGGACTCTAATGTATTCGCCGCGCTGATTAAATGTGTCGCGTCTCTGTAGCATTGCTTGTTTTTTACCAATAAGCGTTCCAATTCGTCGCGTTTTTCTGATAAGTCTTTTGTATAAAGCCCCAAATTGACATAATTGTCAACAATACCAGGCATACGTGGTTCTAACGCATGAGGGGCTGTGGCATCAACAAAGGCGATACCCTGTTCGGGTAGCACCAACGCGTCGAATGAGGCGGGATCTGACGAGCAAAGGATACATTCTTGTGGCAAATGAGAAAAATGCGTTGCGATTGTCTTCATATACGTGGATTTACCGCATCCTGGGCCGCCTTTAATATACTGCACGTGGCGCGCCTTGCCGTATTCTATCATTTGGTCGAAATAGGAAAAAAATCCATTCGGGCCATTGGTTCCGAGAAAAAAACGCATGAGAAAACCTCCTCTTTGCCCTATTGTATGCAAAAAGGAGGTGCATTGTCATCTACTTCTTAATATAAATATCCTGCCATCAAGCGACATAAATGCTTCACAGGGGATTGGATGTCTACGGTATACCACTTTCGACACAGCGTAAACGTGTTGTTACTGTTCACTGGGTGTTGCATGACTGGTGGTAATCGCCTTTAATCTATCCTCGATGGCGCATAGATCCGCAAATGCTTCTGGCTTTTTGCGGGGGTCACGTAACAGGTAGGCAGGATGAAACGTTGCTGTCATCAGAACGCCACCGCGTTCTTCAAATTGCCCATGCTCCTGCGTTATTTTATAATCAGGACGAATCAGTCGACACGCGGCGACACGCCCTAGGCAAACAATGATTTTGGGTTTGACTAAGTACACTTGGTTGCGCAAATAGGGCAGACAGGCATCTAGCTCCGCGCTTGAGGGGTCACGGTTTTCGGGAGGACGGCATTTGACCATGTTGGCAATGTAAACACGGTCGCGCGTTAGCCCAATGACTTTCATCATATCTTCCAGCAGTTGACCGCCACGACCCACAAAGGGCATCCCTTGCTCATCCTCTTGTTGCCCCGGTCCCTCACCGATAAACATAATGGGTGCTTGCTTGTCACCTGCACCAAACACAACCTTGTTGCGTGTTTCGGCTAAAG
>JAVBKJ010000035.1:0-20444 GCA_031554075.1 Oscillospiraceae bacterium
TCGCCAATATAGCAGCTACCAATGCCCATGCTATGTGCCGCTATGACAGCGGTTTGTGCGGCGATAATCGCATCTGCATTGGCAAGAAAAAAGTCGCCGATGCCCGGTGTGCGTGACGGCGTTAGCCCCGCTTCATCCCATTCGGCGTACAAGCGTTGATAGTCTGCCAAAAAGATGACAACCCACGGCGCTTTGGCGATAAAGGGTTGATCGTCACAACTGTCGGCAAGCTGTTGTTTAAGCGCGGCATCTTCCACTTCGAGGATGGCGTAAAGCTGTAGTCCGCCTGCAGTAGGGGCGGAGGCGGCCGCTTCTAAAATTCGGGTGCGTACAGAACTTGGTATGCCGCGTTTGTCATAAACGCGCAGTGATTGGCGCTCTTTTAATAGTGTGACTGTATCCATATTTTCTCCTTTCGCGTGTGAGACAGTGTTATACTAATTTCATCTAACAACATACAATGTGTTTCACGTGAATAAAGTGCGCTTGGCGGCTACAAGCCGCAGAAATGCAGTCAACACTTGCCTCTTGTGGCTTCGCCGCAAATCCGGTGAAGCCGGAGGATAAAAATGATGAAACATTTTTATCGAGGATTAGTATTACAAACATACCGCTATTATACGCCCAATGGCGTGGCGACGCAATGACGATTTTGTAAACAATATGGCGCAAGAAAAAAGGACGCTTGGCGTCCTCGTCTTGTTGGCAGTGGTTGCCGATTATCGGTACACAGGCTGTAACTGCGTGCCTTCATAGGCGGCGGTTACCGCTTCGTATAGCAAGCTAAAGTCTGCCACAGCGGAGCAGGGTTTTTCAAAGGGGTCATCCTGTTTGTATGGCACAAAGAAAATATTTTTGCGATTTTGCAACACACCAATATTGGGCGCACTAGCGGCTAAGGCGTCATTGGTTGACACCGCCAACACAACGGGGCGTTCGTTTCGCAGCTGTGATTTGCACGCCATAGCGACACTGGTATCGGTTACACCCAATGCCAGTTTTGCCAGCGTATTGCCTGTGCAAGGCGCGACTAACAGCACTTCAATCAGCTTACGAGGACCAATTGGCTCGACATCGGGTAACGTGTGCCACACAACACGACCTGTAATGCCCTCTAACTCTTCGCGCCAGTCTTGCGCCTTGCCAAAGCGCGTATCAGTGTCGTACACTGTTTGGCTCATAATGGGGAACACTTCGCATCCCATATCCACAAGCCGCTTTACTTGCGGCATGACCTGGGTGAACGTGCAAAAGGAACCTGTTAATGCAACGCCGACGCGCAAACCTTTCATACACTCGTTTCCTGCCTTTCTGATAATTCATAGAAGTGCTAGACTTCGCGCTTGGATGTTCGCGGTATCACAGCCTGCGAGGCTTGATGATCTGCCACAATATGATAAATCGTGTCGCGCAGAATTTCTGCTGCTGTTTCAGGGGCTACCTTACCGGGTAATCCTAAGGCCCAATGACAATTAATGCCGCGTCGTTTGGCGGCTTGAAAGTCAACGCCACCCGGGGCAGATGCCAAATCAACCACGAGACAATCCTGCTGTAGCTGTGACAGCCTGCCATCGCCGAGGACTAAATGCGGCACGGTGTTAAAGACAATGGCATAGGGGGCCAGTCGACCGTCTAAATGCCCTGTTTCTACCCAGTGGTAACCTTGGGCTTCACACCAGAGGAAGTCCTCCAACTTTCGTGCTGCAATCGTTACCGTTGCACCCATGGCACGTAATTTTGCCGCCAACACCTTACCAATGCGACCAAAACCAATAATCAGGCAATTAGCTGTATGCAGGGTGCGTTCTGTTTGTGCCATGGCTAGCGCAATCGCCCCCTCTGCCGACGGTACGGCGTTTGCTATGGCGAAATCTTCGCGCGTCGTGTAGTCAACGAGGGTAAACTCGTTTTCCCGTGCCTGCTGTATGAGCGACTGCGGAATCCGACCGCCAACGGCAATCTGGTCGCTGCGCATATACTGTAGTACTGCCAGTGCAGGCAGAATTTCATCCCCAATGAGCACGTTACCTTCGGGTGTTAATAAGGGTACAGGCCAGATGATGCAATGCGCGCGCGCCACGGTGTCTTGCAGGCTTTTGGTGGCTATACTGCCTTGCGCCGCTAACGCCCATGTGTACACACTATGCCCATCTTGCAGCAATAGGCGTGCCAGACGCACCAAACGTTGGTCGCCAGACACAATCGCAAATGATTGACTCATCGTCCCCCTCCTCTCACGTCATTGTATTCAAGGGAAGATGAAAGTGCTACCGTTTGTTGGTGAATACAAAAAAGTAGTCCTCGAAAAACCAGTGTTTTTCGAGGACTACACGACGCTTTTGTAATTACGGTTCTGGGTATTCTGCGCTATTTTGTGTGTTGCTGGGAGGGGTGGTGGGCTGCGGGGCGTTAGGGATTTGCGCACCCAGCAGGTATTTGGCAAAGGGCGCTGTGTTGGGAATCACCAACGTTGTGTCTTCGCCTACGGTCAGCCGATACGTCTCTAGCAGATTGTAAAACTCAAAGAAGGCAGGATTTTTGCCGTATACTTCATTAAAGATACGAGCGGCTTCGCCGTCGCCTTCACCCTTGAGAATTTCTGCCTTGCGCTTGGCATCGGAGGTTAGCACGGTGACTTGACGGTCTGTTTCGCTTCGTATTTTGATGGATTCCTCTTCACCCTCGGAACGGTACTGAGCGGCGATACGGTTACGTTCGGTAATCATGCGGTTGTAGATGCTTTCGTAGTTTTCGGGTGGTAAATCTGTGCGCTTGATGCGCACGTCAAACACCGTCACACCAAATTCTTTGGACGCGATGGTGACTTCTTCGGATAGTTCGTTTAGCATTTGTGCCACTGCCATTTTGTCTGTAATTAGCACATGCGACTCCATCTTACCCACTTTTTCGTTCATACGCGAGTATAGGATGTTGTCTATGCGGTCACGCGCGGTGGCTACGTTGCGCACGGCAACATTGAATAGCAAGGGGTTATCGATACGCCACTGGGCATTGTTATCAAAGGTTAGCTTCTTTTTGTCGGAAGTGATAACCTGACGGGGGCTGGTGTCGTACGTCATCCAGCGGTTTGTGTACTTGATGACGGTGTCGATAAAGGGTACTTTGACGCGCAACCCTGTTCCCTCATGCACTGTGACATACCCATAGCCCGCATCTTCTAACTGTTTGTACAATTCGGGGGTGGCTTCCTTCACGTACATGGACTCAATGCGTCCAAATCGTTGAATGATGGCAGATTCATCTTCGCTAAGCTGAAATAGTGTGCCTGTGCCAACGATAACGAGCAAGACAACGATGGCACCGAGTACAATCCATCTTACGAAACTTTTCATGGTGCTACCCCCTCTACTGGCAAGGAAGACTTATTGCCTGTTAGCGGCAAGAATTGCAGTGTATTATTACCTTCATCAACAATATACACATTCTGCACGCGCGGCAACACTTCTCGTATCATTTCAAGATACAGTCGTGTGCGCATGATTTGCGGTTGCTTGCTGTACTCTGCCTCGATCGCGGCGTAACGAGCGACAGAACCCTGTGCTTCATTAATACGTTGCGCTTTGTAGGCTTCTGCTTGGTTTATTTGCTTGGCGGCTTCACCGCGCGCCATGGGGAGCTGTTCGTTTTCGTACTGGCTGGCTTCGTTAATCTTAGCATTTTTCTGCTCTTTGGCGGAGGAAACATCTAAGAACGAGGCTTTTACCTCATCTGGCGGCATGGCGTCTTGCAGCTGCACGGCAGAGATAAGCACGCCTAGCTCGTATCGGTCAGACAACACTTGCAGGTCGGTCATAATCTCGTTTTGCATCGACTCTTTTTGGTTTGTGAGAATATCGTCTAGTGGGTGGCTGGCGACCACACGACGGTAAGAGGATTCTGCAATCACACGTAATGCCTGTATGGGGTCATTTACCTTAAACGTGTAGTTGTAGCTGTTTTTCACACGATACATAATGGCCCAGTCTGCAATGACTAAGTTTTCGTCACCTGTTAGCATGGAGGATTCTTCTAGGACATCCGTTGTTTCCCCCTCAGTTTGGGTGCGAAAGCCAAACTCTAGGCGTTGGATACGCTCGACATTGACAATGTACTTTTGGTCAATAAACGGCACTTTGAACTGCAAGCCAGGGGAGGTTATGGTGTCCTGATACTGCCCAAACCGCGTGATAACGGCTTCTTCACCTGTGTTCAAGGTATAGACACCGTTAAATACGACGGCCAGCACCAACACTGCAATGACGCCAAGCGTGACAAATAGCTTCACAAGCTTGGGGTTAAAGCGCGGATTCACAGGCTTCATATCGCGCGGGACACTTTGAAATGGTTGTTCGTTCATGTTTCGTCTCCTTTTCTATTGGTTGTTGGGTGAGTGTCGCTAGCCGACGAGCGTGAGTATTGCATCGGCAATGACTTGGGTTTCCAGCTGCAACATGTTTTCGCCTTGCTCGGATTCGATAACAGTAGCACCCACGCTACCGTTAAAGCCTGCCCACAGGCGGTGAAGCTCGGGGTTTGCATTGTATGCCTTTGTATCCACTATGGCTACAACGGGGACAGAAAGACTTGCCTCTGTCATAGCTGTTTTGATGTTGCTCGACAACATGTGCGCTTCCATCCGCATGGCATTCGACATGACATTTCGCGCGTACATCGCGATATAGGGTTGCGGCTCAACGAGCTCCCCCGGTACAAATAGATGTGGTGCAAAAATACCAATCGCGCGGAAAATGCCTGTCAGACGCGGCACAGGATACGTATATGCTTTTAAGAAATCTAGCGCGCCGTCTAGTTTGTAAACGTAGGCGGCTGGGGGCATGGCATCGATAAATGCGACGCCAGAAACCATCTCGGGCTTAGCATGTGCCAGATGAAGGGCTTCTAGTCCTGCTGTTGTTTGCGCTACGACGACAAAGGGACCTGTCTCGCCTGTTGAGGACAGCGCGTACAATAAATCTGCCATCATGTTTTCGAGTGAGCGCGTGGTAAATGCCTTGCCGCTCCAACCGTAGCCTGGGCGCTCAAAGACAATAACACGGGTGTGATCTTTAAGTAAATCGATAAGCGGTGCGTATGTTAGCAAAGGGGAGACATTGCCCCAACCCCCTAATAGTAGTACGGTGGGGCGACCCTCCACTTTTTCACCAGTGACAAAAATATGGAGTGAGCCAGTTTTTTCGGGCTTGGGTTCTTTTGTTTCCTCTGTTGCCGTCTCCTCTTCTGCCGCGGCGGCGTCCTCCTCGGCGGTTGGTTCGGGAGAGGGGGAAACGTCAGGGTCGGGCGTGGGGCTAGGCTTGCTGAGGTCGATGAGCGGCACATTTTCTAGTAACATGCCCGGGGGTGGAAAGGTTTCCATATCCTTTTTAACCATAAACTGCTGCCAAACCGCGCCGCCCCCTAAGATAAACCCTAAAATGAGCAGAAATACAATTGAGAAGGGAAGACCAGAACGGCGCGCTTTTTCTTTTGGGTCTTTTTTTGCCACACAAGCACCTCCTTGTTCATGACTGTCGTATTATTGCCCGAGCGTCGCTAAGTCATAGGGGGTCGTTTGATACACATAGTAGTTTAGCCAGTTTGCAAAGAGAAGATGCGTGTGCGAACGCCACGTTTGCTGTGGGGCTTGCGTTGGGTCATCCTGCGGAAAGTAATGGTGCGGCATGTCGATGGTCATGCCCTTGTTTATATCACGGAAGTATTCGCGCGCCAGCGTGTCGGCATCGTATTCGGCATGACCTGTCACAAAAATGTGTCGTCCGTTTCGGCTGGCCGCCATGTAGACACCTGCTTTTTCAGACGCCGCGAGCATCATGAGCGCTGGGACTGCCTCGATATCTGTCTCCTTGACTTCTGTATGACGGGAGTGCGGCGCCCAAAATAGGTCATCAAAACCGCGTAACAGCGGCACATGTTGGGCACACAGACGATGTTCAAACACGCCAAACATTTTTTGCGCCAGCGGATACTTGGGAACGCCGTAATGGTAATATAACCCCGCTTGTGCGCCCCAACAGATGTGGAGGGTGGAATGCACATGCGTTTTTGTCCAATCCATAATGTCGCAAAGTTCCTGCCAATAGGTTACTTCTTCAAACGGTAGGGTTTCGACAGGCGCGCCTGTGATGATACAGCCATCATAGCGTTGTTCTTTTATCTTATCAAAGGTGGTGTAAAAGGAGAGTAAATGCTCCTCTGCCACATTTTTGGGCTGATAGGTTGCGGTTTGGAGTAAATCAACCTCGATTTGAAGGGGGGTATTAGAGAGACAGCGCAACAACTGCGTTTCGGTTACGATTTTTGTCGGCATTAGGTTAAGAATCAACAATTTTAGGGGACGTATATCTTGATGGGCAGCCCGCCGCTCAGTCATCACAAATATGTTCTCACTGTCTAAAATGGCGCGTGCTGGCAAGGAATCGGAAATGCGTATGGGCATTTGAGCGTCCCTCCTTTCTGTCTGTAGTATACAGTACACACGAGCGGCACGCAAGCACATTTTAGCAATTTACACTCCGTTCATAGTTGACTAGGGATTGTTTGCGTGGATTCAGTGTGATACAGGCATGTTTATACTGATTTTGGGTGTTGTCGCTCGTTTGTGTATGTGTATGCGGGGCAAACGTTAAACCCTCTGGGTAACCACTTGCCGTTTACGACAAAGGTTAATCCAGAGGGTCGGGGGCGGTGTATTAGCCTGTGTACACTGTGATGCCAGTTTTGAAGGTGACTTTTTCTGTGATGGGATTGCCAAAGGCGTAGACTTGCTTTAAGGCGGGGCAATTTGTCAGCGCTGTCAGTGACGGTAGTTTGTTGTGCTCGACACGGACGATGGACAGCTTGCTAAGCGATTTTAGCGGCATGAGCGACGTTATCTCATTTTTGTTGGCACTAAACTCCGTTAGGGATGCTGCGCCTTCCAACCCTGCTACGGAGGTTAAGTCATTTTCATTGAGCGATACAATCCGTAACGCTTTAAGTGGCGCCAATGGCGTAATATCCTCAATTTGACAATTATCGGCGTAGAGGCTTTCTAGGTTTGTCAGCCCCGACAAGTCAGATAGCGTTACTAGCTCCTTATTATGCGACAGTGTCAGCGTTGTGAGCGACTTTGCGTTTGCCAGTGCTTGCAGTGACACGAGCGCGTTGCCCTCTAGGTTCAGCGTTTTAAGGGCGGTCATGTTGGTCAGCCCACTTAAACTACGGACACGGTTGCCGCTCAAATCTAATGACTGCACCTGTGTTAGGTCTGCAAACGCGGCTGTGTCATCAATGCCATTTTGACCGATGCCAAGCGTTGTCAACTTGGTCAAGCCACTAAGGGGCGTTATGTCCAGAATATTATTCTGGGACAGCATCAATGTTTGCACTTGTTTTAATTGTGACAACGGTCCTAGCGTCGCAATATGGTTCGCCGTTAGGTCAAGGCTTGTGAGCCAGTCCATGTCGGTGAAGGCTTCGAGGTCAAGCGAATCGAGCCCCATGCTGCGCAGG
The DNA here is from genome assembly GCA_031554075.1 of Oscillospiraceae bacterium. Lineage (GTDB taxonomy): Bacteria > Bacillota > Clostridia > Oscillospirales > UBA929 > WRMG01. The sequence goes on from JAVBKJ010000035.1 coordinate 7,510, forward strand.
CTAACGGAGGTAAGCTCTGATAAATTTGGCAAGGCGGTGATATCCACATGTGCCCCTGTGCCGACGAGTTCTAATGTGGTTAGATGTGTAAAGTAGCGTAAATCTGACAGGGAGGTATAGCTGCCTGGTGTTGCCAGACGCAACTCCTTGATGGCTTGCAACTCGTGGCTGAGGATTTGTCCGCTTGGTTTACCAAGCTGCTGACGCACATGCGCTTCCAACTGTGGTTCGGTAAACGCGACGACTTCTAGGATGTCATCTAGCTGATAGACACCCACTGTCCAATCGGACACCAAACCATCCGCCGAGACGGTGGCGGCTTTGATTTCGGTCTGCCCCTGCGGCAGTGCCACGGGGGTTTTATAGAGGTCAGTGGCGATGCTAGGGACTTCGCCACTAGTGGACAAATAACAGGTGGTATTTGACGCCACATCGGCGGTGATGACCAACTCTTCTCGAAAACTACCAGGGGTGGGGGACAAAGCGGGGGGCGCGGGTCGCTCCTTGTCTAATGTCTCTTTGACAAATGGGTTAGAAATGGTGGACAGCATGTCAACCGCGTCTTGTAGTTTGTCCTGTTTTACGAACACCGCAGACAGCCGCCGATATAGGTCAACTTGTCCGCCAAGTTCCTTCATGCCATGTACCAAAAGATATTCGGCACGGGCGTAGTTGTTCTCCTGCTCATACAGTGACACCAGTTTGAGACGCAAATCTGTATTCTGGGGGTCGCGGTCGAGTTCGGGTGCTAGCAGTTCTATGGCACGTGTCACGCGCCCTTCACTAATGGCACGCGCCGCCTCTGTCTGTCGATAACGTGACACAATGACAGGACCAAAGAAGAAACCGACAACCAAGACGGCGACAATAACCAACACTGCTATGCCTGTGGAGATGATGCGTTTCATTGGGGTGCCTCGCCCTCTAATTTGCTGTAAATCCAGACGGTTTTGTCCTGTGTCCACACACCGCGTACCCCTGCTGAGGCGGCACCTAAATCAATATGCAACATGGCGATGCCCAAATCTACATCCGCATTGGCGCTAAACAATCCCGCCGCCACCATGCAGATATGACCCTTCGCAAAGGCAAAGCGCCAAGGCTGCATATTCAGCGCTGATGGGGCAATACGGGCGCATTTGAGCGCTGTGTTTTGCCACGGTTCCATGTCTGCAAGCGAAGATCCTTTTTGAGCAGTGACTATTTTTTCGAGTGGCTTGCGCTTGCGGTCAGCGTCTGGTATGTCTGTAAACGGCGTTAGCGGATGCCCTATCGGCGAAATACCCATCAGGACTTCACCTTCTTGCAAACCACACAGCGCCTTGGCTTCTTTTTGGTTAAATGTGCCAGCCATCCAACATGTCCCAAGCCCCATGGCGGTACATTCTAAGACAAAGGCTTCACCCTTGTATCCCACTCTTGCTAACTGCGCGTCCTTTGTGCCAATTATGGCGACAACATAGGAGACGTTTTTAATGTTGCGTGCGATAATACTGCTATACAGCTTAGGGGTGGCTTCAAATAGCGCAAAGCGGATACCCTCGCCGCCCATAGCGCTGGCTAACACAGTAAGACGCTGGCGCTCCTCGGCGTTCGGGGCGTCGCCGTACTGACGAACCGAAATGCGGCGTTTCGTTGCCTCGTACCAACGCAGATGGTCAATGCTTTCCATAAATCATGCTCCTTTTGTGTTGTAGAATGTGCTGACCCAGTGTATTTACGCAAGGACAGCAACAGTGTTTCGCTGTGCCGTGTTGTCAAACGACGGCGGTAGATAACGTAAGATTGGCCGTCAAATTATGTGGCGGATAGGAGAGGAACGTAAAGAAAGCGGCACAAGCCGCTTTCTTTACATCATTGCTTAGTGTTCTTTGACAAATAGACGAACCACAAGTTTTTGCCCTTCGACGAACAACAGCATACACAGGCACAACGCAACGACCTGCACCCATTGCAACCAGTTTAGCGATGTTAAGCCGAACAGGTCACGTAGCGGTGGTACAAGGACAACGACGAGCTGTAGCATGGCAGAACCAAGGAAGGCAATCCATAACATGGGATGCTCTTTAAGCTTGACCGAAAACACGCTATGACGTTCCGACTGGAAGCCAACGGCGGCAAACAACTGGGAAAGAGACAGGGTTAAGAATGCCATCGTCGTGGCGGTTGCGCTAACTTCGCCAATGCCAAAGGAGAGCTGACCGCCGCTGCCTAACCAGAAGGCTGCTAGGGTTAGCAAGGCTTCTGCACCACCGACAAGCAGGATACGCATCCATTCACGTCCAGTGAAGAACGGTGTTTTTTGGTCACGTGGTTTGCGCTTCATGATGTCGGATTCGGCAGGCTCTACGCCGAGTGCCAGCGCGGGGAAAGTATCTGTCACTAGGTTGACCCACAGAATGTGGACGGCTGCCAATAGTGGCCAGCCCATTAAGGTGGCGGCTAGAATGGCAATAACCTCACCTGCGTTAGAGGATAGCAAGAAACGCACGGTTTTGTGGATGTTATCAAAGATGCGGCGACCTTCGCCAACGGCTGTCACGATGGTGGCAAAGTTATCGTCTGTTAGCACCATGTCAGAAGCACCCTTGGAAACGTCTGTGCCTGTGATGCCCATGCCGACACCGATATCAGCGGCTTTTAAGGCGGGGGCGTCGTTAACGCCGTCGCCAGTCATGGAAACGACTTTACCCTTACGCTGCCAAGCGCCAACGATGCGGGATTTGTGCTCGGGGGCGACACGTGCATACACGGCAATATGCTCGACTTCTTTGTCAAGCGTTGCTTCGTCCATAGCTTGTAATTCTTGTCCCGTTACGGCGCGACGTTTATCGCCGCTACCTAGGATGCCTAAGTCTTCTGCTATGGCAACCGCGGTGATTTTATGGTCACCCGTTATCATAACCGGCAGGATACCAGCCTCACGGCAGACGGCAATCGCGTCCTTTGCTTCGGGACGGGATGGGTCAATCATGCCGATAAGACCACAGAAGGTCAATTCGCTTTCCACACCCTTAACATCGGTAAAGTCAGCGGACGGAACGTCTTTGTAGCCAAAGGCCAAGACGCGCAACGCGTTTTTCGCCATGTCCTCATTGGCTTTTTCGATGATGGTGCTTTGGGCGGCGTCCATGTCACGAAGGGCACCATCTGATTCAAGGCGTATGCAACGGGACAACAAAACGTCGGGCGCGCCTTTTACAAAAATACGGATACCACTACCATGCTTGATGGCTACTGTGGACAGTTTGCGCTCAGAATCGAAGGGGATTTCGCCAGCGCGGACGCGCATTCTAATTTGCGAGGCGTTCCACAGCTTTTCAAGTAATAGGTAGTCATGCAGGGCGGTTTCTGTGGGGTCGCCCATTGGTTTTTCTTTGTCGTTTAGCTGAGAATCGTTACAATGACCGAGCGCGTCTGTTAGGATGGGGGTCAGATTTGGCCAGACTTGCTTGACAGTCATGCGGTTTTGGGTGAGTGTGCCTGTTTTATCAGAGCAGATAACTTGTGTTGACCCAAGGGTTTCGACCGCGGGCAAACGGCGAATAATCGCACCCTTTGCCGCCATACGGCTCATGCCCATGGCAAGCACGATGGTAACGACAGCAACCATACCTTCTGGAATCGCCGCAACGGCTAATGATACCGCTAGAAGGAAGGAGTCGCCCATGCTGTCTAAGCCTTTGGCAAGAACGCTCACACCAAAGATGAGTGCGGCTACGCCTAGTACGCCGATAGACAACATATTGGAAATCTGGTTGAGCTTCTTTTGCAGTGGCGTGCTTTCCTTTGTGGTGGAGGCTAGCTGACCTGCAATGCTGCCCATTTGGGTGTTCATGCCAATTTCACAGACAATACCTGTCGCGCGTCCGTATGTAATGGCGGTACCCATGTAAGCCATGTTAATACGGTCGCCGAGGGGGGCGTCGGGCGCATCCAAGGTGACACACACCTTTTCAACAGGGACGGACTCACCCGTAAGGGCGGATTCTTCGACTTTTAATGAATTACTTGTGAGCAAGCGTAAGTCAGCAGGGACGCTATCGCCTGCTTCCAACACGACCACATCGCCGATTGTTAGCTCGCTGGCGGGCACTTTTTGAATACTGCCATCGCGCATGACCTTGGCAGACGGGGCTGCCATTTGTTTCAGGGCATCGAGCGCGGCCTCTGCCTTGGATTCCTGCACTGTACCAAGAATGGCGTTGATGATGACCACAAAAAGGATTATCGCGGCATCGACAGGTTCTTTCATAATGGCGGATAGTACCGCTGCGGCCATCAGGACCCAAATCATTAAGTCAGAAAACTGCGACAAGAAGATGGCGATAATGGACTTTTTGCGACCCTCTGCTAGTTTGTTTGGACCATGCGTGCTCTGCCGCTTTGCTGCTTCAGCGTTGGAAATGCCTGTGGCAGGGCTGTCCAATTTCTGAAGACACTCGCGGTCTGATAACGTATGCCAGGGTTTTGATGTCATGACCATACCTCATTATAATAGTTTAGGGCATTCCACTTGTGCATACCACAAAAGGGGATTGTGCAGTGGCATGTTTATTACGCCAGCCCCAAGGCGTTCTACATTAGTATACCATATTTATTAAATGTTGCAAGAATATTTTGTCTTAATAGGTCATTTTTAGTGAAGCGATACGATTAGGTGCCAAACAGATGCTAAAGGCATGGTATTTGGCTAGGTGCAATAAACTGGCACACATTGCAATAAATAGTATGGATTCTGTGTTTCCTAGTGTCGAAAACAGAAAACATACTGCCTAAAAGTATAATTCGTATTGCTTTTTGTACAATCTTTCTGTATAATACAAACTGATGAAGTGTCAAAAAATGAAATCCGGAGGATACGAAATATGTCGTTTGCTTTTCAGGGTGGTATTCATCCCGATGACCACAAAGCCGCTACGCGCGGCAAGCCAATCGAGATTATGCAGCCCCCGGAACGCATTATATTGCCAATGTCTATGCACATCGGTGTCCCTTGCGAGCCGCTGGTTCGCGTTGGGGAAACAGTGCAACTGGGGCAAAAAATTGGGGACGTAAAGGCGAGTATCTACGCGCCGATACATGCCAGTGTGTCAGGGAAGGTAACGGCGATTGAGCCGCACCCGCATCTTAATGGCACGAAGGTGCTGTCTGTCTTTATCGAAAACGATGGATTAGACACCCCACATGAAGATATGAAGCCCTTTGGGTCGGTTGAATCCTTGTCCGCCGAAGAACTCTTAACCATTGTTAGGGAAACAGGCATTGTCGGCATGGGTGGCGCGACCTTTCCAACCCATGCCAAGATTTCCTCTGTGATGGGCAAGGTGGACACCTTAATTATCAATACAGCGGAATGCGAACCCTATATCACCGCCGACCATCGACTGCTATTGGAAGCGCCTGAAGAACTTGTTGGCGGCGTGCGTGCGCTTATGAAGATGCTCAATCTGCCCAAGGCTGTCATTGCAGTGGAGGCCAATAAGCGAGACGGTATCGAGCGGTTACGTCATACCCTGCCAAATAAAAAGAGCAATATTCGCGTTCTCACCCTGCCCACGCGCTATCCGCAAGGGGCGGAAAAACAGCTAATTAAAGCCGTTACAGGGCGTGAAGTGCCACCTGGGTCGCTGCCTGCCTCGGTTGGTTGTGCGATTTTTAATGCGGAGACTGCCGCGGCCATTCACCGCGCAGTGACCACAGGGCTGCCGCTCGTGCGCCGTGTGCTAACAGTGTCTGGCTCGGCGGTGTCTAATCCTAAAAACTTATTAGTACGCTTCGGCACACCGTTACAAGCGGTGTTTGATGCCACGGGCGGTTTCCGTGAGACACCGTACAAGGTCATTGCAGGCGGTCCTATGATGGGCACAGCTCAATTTAACCTAACTGCCCCTGTGATAAAAGCCACAAACGCACTGCTTGCCTTTTCTCAAAAAGAGGATATACGTGTCGAGAACCCCATCTGCATTCGGTGCGGCAAATGTGTGCAAACCTGCCCTATGAATCTATTGCCTGTGTACATGACTATGTACGAACAAAAAGACATGATGCCTGAATTAGAGAGAATGCGCATTAATGACTGCATTGAATGTGGTTGCTGTGCGTACAGTTGCCCCGGACGGTTGTATCTTGTTCAATCCTTCCGCACAGGCAAACAAAAACTAGCCGCTTTTAAGCAGGCTAACAAGTAGGGGGTACAGGGTGGAACGTGAATTAATAGTCTCCTCCTCGCCACACGTTAAATCGGAAGATGGAACACGCTCAATCATGCTGGATGTGTGTATCGCGCTGGCGTTTCCCTTAGGCATAGCAGTGTTCCAATTTGGGGCGCGCGCCGCCATATTATCTGCTGTTTCCGTTATGTTTTGTGTATTTTTTGAGTACGTATATCGCAAGTTGATGAAAAAGCCGAACTCTGTGTCGGATTTATCCGCTGTGGTAACGGGCTTGCTTTTATCCTTTTGTATTCCGGCGAGTGCGCCCTATTGGCTACCGATTGTGGGTGCTTTTTTCGCCATTGTCATTGTGAAAGAACTGTTTGGCGGTCTTGGTAAAAACTTTATGAATCCTGCCTTGGCGGCACGTGCGTTTCTGTTTTCGTGGCCTACTATTATGGTGACATGGCCTGTGGCGGGCGCGCGTCTGCCATTATGGGGTGAGATGGATGTGCAAACCGCGGCGACACCCTTAGCGGCACTAAAGCATGATTTGATTCCGTCTGAATCCATTCAGGATTTATTTCTGGGGCAAATTGGCGGTAGCATGGGCGAAATGTCCGCTGTCGTTCTTCTGTTGGGTGGGTTTTACTTATGGGTGCGCGGCGTCATTACCCCACGGATCCCGCTGAGTTTTATTGGTACGGTGGCGGTGCTTACCTATATATTTGCGCCAGAGGGCGCGGTGCGCTGGGAGTTTATGCTGACACATGTGTTGTCGGGCGGTTTAATTTTGGGCGCTGTGTTTATGGCGACCGATTACGCCACGTCCCCAGTCACCAAACGAGGGCAACTGCTATTCGGCATTGGTTGCGGCGCATTGACTGTGTTTATTCGATACTTTGGCTCACTGCCAGAGGGCGTTTGCTACGCTATCCTGATTATGAATTCTTGTGCATGGCTGTTAGATAAAGCAGGGATGCCCCGTCGCTTTGGGGTGCCCGTTTTTGCGCGCAAAGGAGGCACGGGGAAATGAGTGACATTGACAACAAACCGAAACCATCACAGGACGACGGCGAAGTGACACCAGAAGATACGGCGACACTAGTTATCGAGGAAACGGACAGTGACGCGGACGGCGAGACAGAAACAACGCCTGCCACCGATGCCGCAACCCCTGTTGACGAGGATGCGCCGATGCTGGTGGAAACAGATAGTATCACATTTGACACTGTCCCCCCTGTAGAGGACATTGTGCCCAAGGTGCCCATTGTGAAAATTCCCTTGTCAGTGGGGCAACAGATTGCCAAGACGGCAGTGATTCTCTTTGCTATAACGGCGATTAGCGCCTTTGCGCTAGGGCTGACAAACACACTGACAGCAGATTCCATCGCAGCGCATATTCGTGCGGCTGTTGACACCGCACTTATAGAGGTACTGCCTGCCGCCGACAGTTTTACAGAACAAACGAGCGAGGCTGAGGGCGTTGACGGGTTTTACGTGGGCATGAAGGATGGGGCGGTCGTGGGCTATGGTGTGCAGGTGGCGCCTGCTGGGTACGGCGGACCGATTACCATGATTGTCGGCGTGAATGCGGATGGCACTGCTGCGGGTGTATCCATTGTAAAAATGAGTGAAACCCCCGGGCTAGGCACAAAATGCACAACGCCCGAATTTCTAGGCAGATTTGTTGGTAAAACCGCAGGACTGGTGAGCGGCAAGGGGGGTAACGCGGTGGATACTGTGACAGGCGCTACGGTTACCTCAAATGCAATGACAAATGGCGTTGCCACTGCCCTTGCTGGCGCCGCTGACTACGCCATGAAAGGAGCGACGCCCTAATGGAAACGAGTATCGGTAATCAGTTCAAAAACGGATTAGTATTTCAAAACCCTGTCTTGGTGCTGCTGCTTGGCATGTGTCCTACGCTGGCGGTGACGACCTCGATTATTAACGGGTTAGGCATGGGCTTGTGCGCTACATTTGTACTTGTTTGCGCCAATGTCGCTATTTCTGCATTGCGTAAGATTATTCCAGAAAATGTTCGTATTGCTGCGTATATTGTTATCATTGCTACGTTTGTCACGATTATTGACTTATTATTACAAGCGTTTTTGCCATCATTATCCAATGCGCTTGGCCTGTTTATTCCATTGATTGTGGTGAACTGCATCATTTTAGCCCGTGCAGAGGCGTATGCCTCTAAAAACAGCGTGGGGCTGTCTGCCATAGACGGTCTAACCATGGGCCTTGGGTTCACGGTGGCACTCGTCGCTATGTCGATTGTCCGCGAACTCTTAGGGGCTGGTACATTGGTGGGCGTTCAGGTATTTCCCGACGGGTTTCAACCTGCGCTATTGATGGCACAGGCACCTGGCGGCTTTATTACCCTTGGTTGTATTATAGCGCTAGTACAATGGATACTGCAACGCCGTAAACGCGTTGGCGGAATGTGAGGTGGCGCAGATGACATTTGGACAAATTTTTTCGTTGGCGTTGGGTGCCATCCTCGTAGAAAACTTTGTGCTAGTGAAGTTTTTAGGGATTTGCCCCTTTATCGGTGTTTCCAAAAAGATGGATACCGCGCTGGGCATGGGGTTGTCTGTCACCTTTGTTATGGGGGTTGCCTCGGCATGTACGTATCTGATTAATCTCGTGCTTGTGAAACTGCATTTAGAGTTTATGCAAACGGTGGCGTTTATCCTCGTCATTGCCGCATTGGTGCAATTGGTGGAAATGTTCTTGCAAAAGATGGTGCCTGCCCTGCATAAGGCGCTGGGCATTTACTTGCCACTGATTACAACCAATTGCGCTGTGTTGGGTGTTGCCATTCTGAACACGCAAAAGGAATTGAATTTTATTGGTTCTGTAACCTACGGCGTGTCTGCCGGTATTGGATTTATCCTAGCGATTGTGTTATTTTCTAGCATCCGCGAACGCTTGGAATTTGCCGATATACCTGCCGCATTTGATGGATTTCCCATTGCACTGATGACGGCGGCACTGCTGTCTATGGCATTTATGGGATTCCAAGGATTGCAAATTTTTTAGAGGGCAGTTAATAATTCCCTGTATGGTTAGTTGTGCTTCGGTACGATAACTTTGGTGGAACGAAAACTGCTGTGAGGTATGTATGATAGTCATTTTGTATGCGGTGCTGATTTTAGGGGGACTAGGGTTGCTCTTTGGTCTGATATTGGCGATGGCGGCGCGCGCCTTTGCGGTTGAGCGTGACGAGCGCTATGACCCACTTTTGAAAGCATTACCAGGGGCAAATTGCGGCGGCTGTGGCTATGCGGGCTGTGCGCAATACGCACAAGCTGTGCTTGAGGGTACAGCAAAGATCAATAGCTGTCCTGTTGGAGGAGATACCACCACCGCCGCACTGGGCGAGATTATGGGCATTCAGTTGACGAAAAACACACGGTTGACAGCCATGGTGAAATGCTCAGGCGGCGTGCGCGCTAAAAAGAAATTTGCCTATGCAGGCATTCAAGATTGTGTGGCGGCGGTTCGTATTGGCGGAGGGGTATTAGAATGCCAGTACGGTTGCTTGGGGCTTGGTACTTGCGTGACGGTTTGTCCGTTTGATGCTATTAGCGTCGTTGACGGTGTTGCGTTAATTGACCACGAGCGTTGTACAGGTTGCCTGAAATGTACAAAAATTTGCCCAAAGAAAATCATTGCACCTGTGCCGTACTATGCTGATGTAAACGTCTGCTGTTCGTCTAAGGACAAAGGGGCTGTGTTGCGCAAGATTTGTGAAATTGGCTGTATTGGTTGCCGCATGTGCGAGCGTGTTTGTCAACACGATGCAATCCATGTGGGCGAAAATTTAGCTGTGATTGACCATGAAAAATGCACGAGCTGCGGCGATTGCGCTGAAAAATGCCCACGTAAGCTGATTGTGGATGCCAATCTTGACAGCGGACCACGCGTGATGGAAGTTTTGGACAAAGCAGAATAAATGTTGCCAGATAAGGCTAGTATTAACGAATACACAAATTTCTGATAGGCACAATCGTATGGGTAACTATGCCACGCGTATCGACCGTGCGACAAACAGTTGCTGAAGGGTTGCCGATACTGGTCGTGTGGCGAGACGTAAGAACACAAAATGATAGCATATGGCGATGGATGATTTGTAAGATAGCAAGTATGCTGGGACATAATGGAGGGGTATCATGCCACGCTCAACACGCTACCGTGGTCGACGGGGGTTTGCGAAGTTTATATCTGGCTTGGGATTAACAATTTTAATCCTAGCCGTACTGGGCGGCACGGCCTATCTCTTTTTGCGCCAGTACGTGGATGTAACAGATAAGGGTGTGTTTATAGAATTTCCCTTTTGGGAAGGCGCTATGATGACAGCCCCTACTGCATCACCCTCGCCATCCCCCACCCCCACCATACAAGTGATTATTGAAGCACCCCCCACGGTATCCGCTACCCCCGAAGCACCCACCCCCACCCCTGAGGCATCTCTTAAAGCTGTGTTTTTGCCGCAAGCCTCTTTTTCGAATACAGACACGGTGGCAAAAGTTGCGACACTATGTGAGACTGGTCGTGTGGATACCGTTGTTCTTGAGGTGAAGTCGCTGGAAGGTGTGATTGCCACGGCATCACCAGAACTTGCCACCACAATGCAAACCCTGCGCGGCAAGGCGAAGCTTGTTGCGTATCTATCTGTGTTACAAGACAACACAGTGACAAGGCAGAAAAGCGATTTTGGCATAAAACACACTTCTGGTGTGAATTGGCTTGATATCAATTCCATGCGCTGGTTGAACCCCTATAAACCTGATGTGCATAGTTGGCTCGTGCAACAGGTTACTGAATGTAACGCATTGTCATTCGACGCCCTGTTACTAGACACCCTATGGTTTCCTGCGGATGGTCGCCAAAACACCATTGCATGGGGGTCTACTGCGACGTCAACCCGCGCGGCGGCTTTGCAAACGCTTTCTGGCGAGTTAGTGGCGGCCGCCACTGTGCCTTGCTGGGCGGTGTTACAACCAGACGTCTGTTTGGGCAACCAACCACAAAAGGACAGTGCCGCACAAGATATCCCATTTTATCAAGATACATTTGAACAATTATTTGTCAGATTGCCGATGGAAAACCCAGCAGAAGTGTACGATAGCATGGTTGCGGCAGGGCTTGATGACCTGTATCCCATCGTGCAGCTACCATCACAAGGCAGTGTTGCGAGCGGTTCTTCTGTTGTGGATGTCGCTCAAATAGCCCTAGGCACATTTGAGAATTATATCGCCGTGAGTGCTATGGGTGAGTACGACCCGCAAACGTTTGCCACCCAATAGTGGTCGTGTGAACATGGAAGGCATTTAGCGAGAGTTTGGATTCTGTTTTTGTATTAATGAATTTGTTTTTTTGAAAAGTGGTCATAATGTTAGTATTGAAATAGCTGAAAATTTTAACATCATAAGAAAGGCAACGCAAAAAATGCAGTATGATATCGCAGTCGTGGGTGCAGGACACGCAGGTTTTGAAGCGGCATTGGCCGCCGCGCGGCTTGGTTGCCGCGTTCTGGTGATGGCACTTAATTTAGATGCTGTTGGCAATATGCCGTGCAACCCCTCCATTGGTGGGGTGGCGAAGGGTCAAATTGTCAGAGAAATAGACGCCTTGGGCGGCGAAATGGCGAAAGCGGCAGACGCGTGCTGCATTCAATTTCGGATGCTCAACCGCGGGAAAGGCCCTGCGGTACGGTCGCCACGCGCGCAAACCGACCGCCGCGCCTACATGCAGTATGTCAAATCGGCGTTGGAGTTGCACCCGAACATACAACTGCGGCAAGGCGAAGTGGCGCAGATACTAACGGCGGCGGGCGCTGTGACTGGTATTTGCGACACACTTGGGCAAACTTACGCTGTGCGCGCTGTCGTCATTTGCACGGGCACATACCTAAATGGTCGCTGTATAACGGGCGGTCACATCCAAGCTGGCGGACCCGATGGGCTACAAGCCGCGACCGCGCTGTCGGAGGTGTTGACGCAACTGGGCATCCCGCTACGCCGCTTTAAGACGGGGACACCGCCGCGCATTCATGCCGCTACTGTGGATTTTTCTAAAATGGAAATCCAAGAGGGGGAGTTGGATGTGCCGCCGTTTTCCTTTGAAACGCCTGCATTACCAGTCTCTCAAGCGGTTTGTTACCTAACATGGACAAATGAAGATACGCACACTGTATTTCGAGATAACTTGCATCGGTCACCCCTTTACTCAGGCGTGATTGAAGGTGTCGGACCGCGCTACTGCCCCTCTATTGAAGATAAAATAGTGCGCTTTCAGGATAAAACACGGCATCCCATTTTTGTTGAACCGATGGGACTTGACACAAAAGAACTCTATTTGCAAGGCTTTTCGTCCTCTATGCCTGTGGAAGTGCAAGAAACGGCACTGCACACCATCCCCGGGTTGGAACGCGCCGCCATGACGCGACCTGCCTACGCCATCGAATACGACTGCATTGACCCCTTGGTACTCACCGCGGCATTACAAGTGCGCCATCTTGGCGGATTATTTGCCGCAGGGCAACTATGTGGCTCGTCTGGTTACGAGGAAGCGGCAGGACAGGGTCTGGTGGCAGGCATAAATGCCGCCAGATTTGTGCAAAACAAGCCCCCGATGATATTAAGCCGCGCTAGTTCCTACATCGGCACTCTGATTGACGATTTGGTCACACGCGGCACAGAAGAACCATATCGAATGATGACCTCTCGTTCTGAATATCGCCTGTTACTACGGCATGACAACGCA
>JAVBKJ010000044.1:0-15530 GCA_031554075.1 Oscillospiraceae bacterium
CATGCGGTGAGAAATATAGATAATACTGTGCTTTTTTTCGCGCATTTCGCGAATAAAGCGAAATAGTTCGTCGATTTCTGTTTCTGTTAATGCGGCGGTTGGTTCGTCCATAATAATAACGTCAGATTCAAAGGACATCGCTTTGGCGATCTCAACCATTTGCTGTTTGGCAACCGTCAGCTGTGATATCTTTGTTTCTGGGTCGATATCAATTTTCAGCCCTTGCAGTAATTCCCTTGCTTTTCGATTTGCTTCCTGCATATCGAGGAACAACCCTTTTGTGGGTTCACGCCCAATGAAAATATTCTCAGCAACGGTAAGATGCGGCATCAAGTTAAGCTCTTGGTGGATAATGCCTACACCCGCCGCTTGTGCGTCACGCGGGGAATGAAATTCAACTTCTTTGCCCTTAATGCGGATAACGCCGTCATCCTTTTGGTATATACCAGTCAAAACTTTCATTAAGGTTGACTTGCCAGCACCATTTTCACCGACTAACGCGAGTACTTCGCCAGGAAAAAGTGTCAATTGGCAGTCATTTAGCGCGTGAACGCCAGGAAATCGCTTTTGGATATTTTCCATTTGGACTAATGGCGTAAGGGAATTCATAAGTAGCCCTCCCTGTGTGTAATCTGGCTTTCATTATAGCGCTAACTTGTATAAGTGTCAAGCATTATTTGTGACAAATCACAAACGTTACATTTGTCATATATCCATTTTAGTAATAATAACCGTTTTTATCAGTAATTGTATACCAAAGAGACGAACATTTTAGCCATTTATGACAAAATTGTGAACACTTGGCGAAAATTGCGATAGGAATATACCATTTTACAATTGGCATATATGCCACGGTATGATAGGCATACTCCTTATAGTACTAAACCTCGATAAAATGTTCCATCATTTTTATCGAGGCTAGTATTGACGGCATTTCGGCGGCTTGCAGCCGCCATAAGCACTTTGTGTACGTTAAAAACATTGTATGTTTTTATGAAATTAGTATCAAACACGATATGTCTTACTTTTAGCGTGAATACAGCATAGCGCACGGCATACGACCTTCTTTTGCGCCAAATGTAGTAATTTATTGAATTAATTGACAAAGTCGCATAAATGCGATATACTTTATAGATAGAATTTTAATATCGTGAGAGGGAAGGTGCACCATGGCAAACTCATTTTCATTGATGGTGGATGCGCATACCTGTGAGTGGGGACTTACCCTATATCATGCCATACGCAACGATTCGCAAGAAGTCGTTGATTTTGAGGTGTGCTACCAAAATGCCGCCGCCTGCCGTCTTTTTCAGATGTCCCCTGAAAGTGTGTTTCATCAATGTATGACAGATCTCCTGCCGAATGATACAGGCACACATCTAAACGATATACTCATAAACGTTTTCGCCACAGGACAACCGCAAATATTGCTATTCGAGCCAAACACCGCCACCCAACCCGATTCAAACTATCAATGGCGGGTAACCTTTGAAATATATGGCACAGACAATGTTCTTGCCGTTTGGCACCCTGTTACGGCAGGGGCAGACACCGCTTCTCAAATTGTCGCACATCTAGCTAGTCAATCTGCCCGCTCGAGGCGTCCTAGTTTTGTACTGGATGCACAGCACAACTTTATCTTTTTTAATGCCAGCTGGCTTTTTCATCGTAAATCCACACTCGCAAAAGAGTTGTCATGCCAGCTATCAGACATTATACATCCTGACGATATCTCTGGGGTTTTCTCTGACCTGCTGTGTCATCTGCACCCGCCCGATTCAGAGCCAAAGCATAAGGAATTTCGCGTTCTAACACCTGATGGCGATTTTCGCTGGATAAGTGGCATCGTTACGCCCGCCTACACCCACGCCAACACTTACTGCGGTTGTTCTGTTTACTGCACCGCGTATGTTGATAAGGCGCAGGAGCGTCATGCAGAAATCGCCGCCGTGCGTCTGGCCGCCATTGTTTCGACCGCCGACGCAGGTTTTATCATTAAGGACTGCGAAGGCTTGGTGACAGATTGGAACATTGGTGCTGAAAACATCTTAGGGTTCACCAAGGCAGAAATCGTCGGACATTCGACGAAAGCGTGTGCGCCAGTGGAAACCCACAAATCCCTTGAGGAAATTCATGAACGCATTTTGCAAGGTGAGCATATCGGGCATGTTGAACTTGTGTTAATGCACAAGGATGGTCGTCACATTGCCTGTTCCGTTTCCTATACACCAACACGCGACCAACATGATGTCATCACAGGCAGTATTGCTATTTTCCTTGATATTACAGAAAAGAAAAACGCGGAACGGTTGCAAAAGCAAGCCGAAGAGGACTTAAAAAGAGCCTATCTCGACACAGCCGCCATCTTGCATGAAATTCCAGCGCCAATTTGTGTCGTGTCCAAAGTCTCAGGCTGCATATTAAGCAGTAATGGCGCGTTTGCTGCCATGTGTGGTAGCACCAGTACCGACTTACTCACAGACACGCCGCTGACAAATTACTGCAAACAATCTAAAGCCGCCTCACGCACCAGCATCGCCAAACGTATGGAACTTGGCGCAAGCTTCAAGTGTACCATTAAAAAGATAGATGGCACACTGATTGAAGTAGAGGTTTTTTCACGTCCCTTTGTCTATCAACAGCAGCCCGCCTTTGCCATATATTGTGTTGACCTTACCGCGCAACGACAACAACAACAGGCACTTTTGCACGCAGCGAAGCAAGCAGAGCAAGCGTCGCGTATGAAATCTGTCTTTTTAGCGAACATGAGCCATGAGATTCGCACCCCCATGAATGGCGTCATCGGTTTTGCAGAGCTGGCGATGGATGATGCCACATTGTCCATAAAAGCGCGTGATTACCTACATAAAATCAGTTTAAGTGCTAATTCGTTGTTAGATATCATTAATAACGTGCTTGATATTTCCAAAATCGAGGCAGGCAAGATTGAACTTGATAAAACCCCCTTCACACTGCATGACATTTTTTTGTATTTAGAGACGATTACGAAGCCAAAGGCGGCGGAAAAGGGCGTCCATCTCTATTTCTATGCAGAACCGCAAATTAGCCGTATTTTGCTCGGTGACCCCACCAAACTACGCCAAATACTGTTAAATTTAATAACCAATGCCATAAAGTTTACCAGTACAGGTATGGTCAAACTGATGGCTACGTTGCAAGGTGAGAGTAGCTCCACACTAACCATCAATTTCGAAGTCAAGGATAGCGGCATTGGCATGACCGACGACCAAGTCAAGCGCATTTTTGACCCCTTTACACAAGGTGACGACAGTACAACGCGCCGCTACGGCGGTTCTGGTCTGGGGCTGACAATTTCAAAAAGTCTGGTCGAATTAATGGGCGGTCAGCTGTCCGTGCAAAGTGTCATTGGCATCGGCAGCAAATTTAGCTTCACCTTGCGCTTTGACACCACAGAAGCCTCCGCCATCCAGCCGATACAAAAAGTAACCATGTCCCATCTTGAGCGCCCCACCTTTACAGGCAGTGTTCTGGTCTGCGAGGATAACGCCCTGAACCAGCAGGTGATTTTAGAACATTTAACACGGATCGGTCTGAGTGTCACCATTGCCGAAAATGGACGTTTGGGCGTTGATTTAGTCGCCACCAGACATCGTGCCGGCAAGCCCTATGACATTATTTTGATGGATATCCACATGCCCGTGATGGATGGGCTGGAAGCGACCCAACTTATGTTAAACATGGGCATACGAACCCCCATTGTCGCCATGACAGCCAATGTGCTGTCGAAAGAACGCGAAAACTATATTGCGCAAGGTATGTCGGATTATATCGGCAAGCCGTTTAATGCCATCGAACTTTGGAATTGTCTAGCAAGATTCTTAACGCCCATCAAACGTAAGATTCTGCCGCTCCAGGAGACGATAACCGCTGATGTGTCACTGTTATCTGTTGATAAAGATATCATCGATACGCGATTAGGCATCGAGCGCACTGCCTCGGACATTCAGCTGTATCACACCATTTTGACAGGGTTTGTAAAGGATCAACGCGGCGTCGTGCTTGCGATTCGCAGTAATATGGAGGCAGGACTTTTCAAAGAAGCCCACCGCGCCGCCCACTCACTCAAGAGTGTGTCCGCCATGATTGGGGCAGAGCGGCTAAAGGAATCCGCACTTGCGGTGGAAACAGTATTGCGGCATGAGGAACTCGTCTCTGAACAACAAATGAAGTTGCTGGAATCGCGTTTGCAAGAAGTACTCATGCAGATTCTGCCGCTGATGAAAGCCCCGAAAACGACCGCTCATTTGCCCCAACCATTAGACGTGCCAAAGGCTTTGGCATTGGTGGAACGCGTGGCAACGCTGCTATCCTCTGGCGATTCGCAGAGTATCGACCATTTGGACGAATTGTCCGCTCTCGCCACCTTGGGGGATCGCTATCGCACCTTGGTTGCACAAATGACAGGCTACGACTTCGACTTAGCCTATGAAACGATACTTGGCATAAAAACAGATCTGGAGGCCCTTTTATGAGTGACGATACAAAATTCAGCATTCTCGTTGTGGACGATGAGTCCTGCAACATTGATGTGCTGAACCACATTTTACGAAATGAGTACCGTATTTATGTTGCCAAATCGGGACATGTGGCACTAACGCGCGCCAGACAGGATAAACCCGACCTCATTTTACTAGATGTCGTCATGCCTGACATGAGCGGGTTTGATGTGTTGGTTGAGTTGAAGGAATCGGACGCAACGCGCGAAATTCCTGTCATTTTCATCACAGGGCTTGCCAGTGTGCAGGATGAAGAAAAGGGCTTCTATTTGGGGGCTGTCGACTACATCACAAAGCCGTTTAATAACTCAATTGTGAAAGCGCGTGTGAAAACGCATTTGCAAACCGTCAGACAAATACGAACGATCGAACGGCTGTGTATGATAGATGCGCTGACGAACATCTCAAACCGACGCAGTTTTGACCAACGTATCCATGCCGAATGGGAAAACGCACATCGCGATGGTATGCCGCTTAGCATACTCATGATGGATGTTGACCATTTTAAGCAGTATAATGACTTGCACGGACATCCGCAAGGGGATATATTGTTGCAGGTGCTGGCAAAAAAAGTATCACTAGTGCTAGCCCGCCCGACGGACGCCGTTTTCCGCGTGGGCGGCGAAGAATTTGCCGTACTACTGCCGCAAACCTCTGTTGACGAAGCTGTGAAAGTGGCAGAAACCATACGCGCCACCATCGAAGCAACGAAAATTCCAAGCACGAGCAACAGTCCTGAAACCTCAACCACCGTTAGTGTGGGGGTAGCCACCGCCATCCCCTCTTCCGACATGACAATTGCAGATTTGGTTAAACTATCAGACACCGCGCTGTACACAGCAAAGGGCGGCGGTCGTAATCGTATTAGTCTAGCGTGAGGGGAAGTACGTAATCTATGAGCATAGCGTCATTTTTGCATTTTGTCGAACTGCGAACAAAGGTTTGCAGTATCATCCCCTTTGTCTTTGGCACGCTGTATGCCCTCTATCGGTACCACACGTTTCAGTGGTCTTCCTTTCTGCTCATGTTAGTGTCCTTACTGGCGTTTGACATGGCCACCACAGCCATTAATAATTACGTCGACTTCACCACCGCGTATCTCAAAGACGGCTATGGCTACAAAGAGGGCAACGCCATGGGCAAGTTTCGTCTGTCCCCCAAGGTGGCTCTTACGACCATTTTTGCGCTACTAATCATCGGTACGGTCTTTGGCGTCGTGCTTGCTATCCGAACCGATATCACCGTGCTACTACTGGGCGGCATTTGTGCGGTAACGGGGGTCATGTACACCTTTGGACCATTGCCCATATCGCGCACACCGTTTGGAGAGCTGTTTTCAGGCGTTGTCATGGGGTTTCTCATCACGTTTATTGCCGTCACGGTGCAAGCTGGTAGCCAACTCCTCAGCGTACAATTCTCTGGTGCATTGGTCACCCTCTCGCTAAACTGGCAAGATTGCCTTGCCGTTTTGGTGTTATCACTGCCGCTAATGGCAGGTATTTCTAATATTTTGCTTGCCAATAATATTTGTGACATGGCAGAGGACAAGCTCAACAAGCGCTTCACCTTCCCGTTATGGATTGGGGAACGGCGCGCGCTAATCATGTTTGTCGTGTACTACGCCGCTGCGTACATGGGCGTACTCGTTGCTGTGGTCGCAGGTGTGCTGCCACCGCTATTTGCGCTCACGATACTCTCGGCCATTCTGGTTGGTCGGACGACCATACAGTTTATCAAGAAGCACACCAAGGCAGAGACATTTGTTCTCTCTGTGAGAAACTTTATTCTAATTGGTATTGTCAACATTTCAGTGCTTGCGGCCTGTTTGATTGTGTATTAGTGGCTATATAACACGAGGAGATACGTCGGGGGAACGCCCCAACGTATCTCCTCGTGTTATATTGAGCGTTTCGCTTGGCTAGGTATGTATATGCGCCTCTTTTGCGTTTCGACTTTTTATATAGTAATTTACTGGCACTTCGCCAACAGATTGCGTACAGCGGCGGCAGGGTCGGGTGTGCCAAACACGGCACTGCCCGCAACGAGTAATTGCGCGCCAGACTGAAACGCGCCGCCGATGGTCGTCGTATCTATCCCACCATCCACAGACAGCACACAGTTTGGGTTTAGTGCCTTACATATCTCACTGGCCTGACGAATCCGTGCATCCCCGTTGACATCATATCGCTGTCCGCCAAACCCGGGCTGTACAGTCATCATCAGCACCATGTCACAGTGAGGGACATACGCACGTAGCACCGCCACATCTGTATCGGGGCGAATCGACAATCCTGCTTTAACGCCAAGCTGACGAATATCCGTGAGAACCCCTATAATTGACTCGGGGGCAATGGCTTCATAGTGGACAGTAAGCCAGTGGGCGCCAGCGTCTACAAACTGTTTTAGATAGCGGGCAGGGTCAGTGATCATAAGATGTACATCCAGTTGCAGTCCGCTTTTTTTGGCAATGGCGGCAATGACAGGCATCCCCAAGGAGATATTGGGAACAAAATGACCGTCCATCACATCCACATGGAGCATCGAAACGCCCGCTTGGGCGACGGCTTCGAGCTGGGGGGCTAAATTGTAGAAATCTGCGGCGAGTAACGAGGGCGCAATTTGTGGAAACATACAAACCTCCAGTTGCCACAGCATTTGGCTGGGCAGCATATAATACCGTATGGGTCGGTATGGCAATCGTCATCCCAATAGTACCCTAGCTGTGCAAGACGCACTAAGCAGGCGGGAAACTGCCTGCTTTTAGTATACAGCAATCATGCGCTTTGCACAAGCATTGTTGTATGGGTATCTTGAAAATAGTGCTTGCAATTCTACCAAAATGTGATATACTATCACTGTAGTTATTGATGCGACGTGTGAAGAGTGGGGGTTCCCCACTCTTTATTGTTGAAAGTGGAGGATTAACGGGTGACAAAGATTGCGGACATTGTCGAAGCGTTGGCCGCGCCCCTTGTTGCGGCCGCTGGTTGCGACCTTTGGGATGTGGAATACCTAAAAGAAGGCGGACGGTGGGTGTTACGTATTTACATCGACCGCGCAGAGGGCGTTTCAACAGAACATTGCGAAACCGTCTCTCGTTCACTGGAAACAGTGTTAGATGATAAGGATTTAATCGCAGAAGCCTACACCTTAGAGGTGTCATCAGCAGGGCTAGAGCGTCCGTTAAGACGCGCCGAACATTATGAGCGCAGTGTCGGCAAACTTGTTGAGGTTGCCTTGTATGCCCCCCACGAAGGGCGCAAGCAACTACAGGGTACATTAACGCAGCATGACAACCAAACAACAACAATCACAAATGCCACAGGCACACACGCCTTGCCAAACAAAGACATCGCTAAGGTGCGCTGGGTGTTTGAGTTTCGTAAACATATAAATCTCACTTAATGGATATAAAGGAGCGGTTCACAAAACATGAATGCCGAATTTTTTGACGCTATAGACGATATTGAAAAAGAAAAAGGGATTCCCAAGGCCTACATGCAGGAAAAAATCACCCAAGCCCTTGTGGCGGCGTATAAGCGCGACAACCCTGGTGTTGGCAATGGCGATAACATTTTGGTTGAGTGGGATGAAAAGAAAAAGAAAATCCGTATGCTTGTGCAGAAATTAGTTGTCGAGACAGTGGAAAATGACGCTGTTGAGATTTCCAAAGAAGCCGCTAGGGACATAGATGCCGCCATGGACATCGACGATATGATAAGCTTTGAAGTAAAAACCAAGGATTTTGGGCGCATTGCCGCACAAACAGCCAAGCAAGTCATCATTCAAGGCATCCGCGAAGCCGAACGTGGCATGGTATTCCAAGAGTTCACCTCGAAAGAACACGAGATTTTATCAGGACAAGTAACGCGCATTGACCCCCGTGGCGGCGTTATGATTTCTCTAACAGGCAAAGGCGAAAAGACCGAGGCGCTGTTGGCACAAGGCGAGCAGATTGCAGGCGAAACGCTCAAAGAGGGTGACCGCGTGCGCGTCTACGTTGTGGAAGTCCGTCGGCAGCCACGTGGTCCTCAAGTGCTTATCTCTCGAACACATCCGGGGCTTGTCAAGCGTCTGTTTGAAATGGAAGTACCAGAAATTGCAGATGGCACGGTTGAAATCCGCAGTATTTCCCGCGAAGCTGGCAGTCGCACCAAGATGGCAGTGTGGTCGAATGACCCCAATGTTGACCCTATCGGTGCTTGTGTAGGACCGCGCGGTGCGCGTGTTGGTGCTGTTGTGGAGGAATTGAAGGGCGAAAAAGTGGATATCGTAAAGTATAGTGACGATGCCGCGTCGTTTGTCTCTGCCGCGCTTGCACCCTCTACCGTTATTTCCGTTGAAGTGCTGGAGGGCAACAAGAGCTGCCGCGTTACTGTGCCGTTTGACCAACTATCGCTTGCCATAGGCAAAGAGGGGCAAAATGCCCGTCTGGCGGCGAAACTAACAGGTATGAAAATAGATATCAAGGCGGAATAGTCTAAAGTCGAGGCAAGTATATGAAAGAACCACCACTGCGTATGTGTGCGGCATGTCGCCACATGAAACCAAAATCTGAGCTGTTGCGTGTTTGCAAAACGTCGCAAGACGCACCAGTCTTTGATATAACAGGCAAAGAACAGGGGCGCGGTGCCTATGTGTGCCGCTTGCCAGCGTGCATTACCAAAGCCAAAAAGGCACGCGCCTTTGAACGAGCGTTGTCGTCTCCTGTGTCGGCAACTCTTTACGATTTACTGATGGAAGAGGTGACCCATGCCCAACATTGAAAAATGGCTCCACCTGTGCCGCAAAGCACGGGGATTACAGCTAGGCGAAGAAGCCGTTAGAGGTGCTATGATTGGGCAAAAGGCACAGCTTGTCCTTGTTGCGCAAGATGCTGGCGACAGTACCCATAGATGGATTCGCAACTGGTCGGGGAAATATAACGTACCAGTCTATATGGCGAATCTTACGAAGGCGGAGCTTGGCGGGGTGTTTGGGCGAGATGCACTAGCTGTGTTAGCCGTCACCCATCGCGAACTTGGCAAAGCAATCACGAGAGAATTACAATCATGAGACACGCGGCAACAGTTCGTCATAGCCGCTTATTGTTTTACAGACCCGCGAAATAGAGGAGGCCAAAAGTTTGAGCACACAAAATAAATACAGAGTTCACGAAATCGCAAAGGATTTTGGATTACAGTCAAAAGAAGTGGCTGATATCCTAACAAAGCACACCACGACGCCTAAAAACCACATGTACGCGCTAACAGACCCAGAACTCAACATTGTCTTTGAATCATTGACACAGAGCCATCAGATTGAGAGCATGGAGCAGGTGTTCTCCAAAACATACCACGAACCTGCCGCCGCATCTCCTGCCGCCGCATCTCCTGCCGCCGCAACGGAAGCCGCCGCTTCTCCTGCCGCCGCGTCTCCTGCCGCAACGGAAGCCACCGCGCCAGCGCCTTCAACAGACGCACCCGTTGCCGCTGCTGCCGTCACTGCTGAGACAGTGCCAACTGTGGCAGACGCACCAGCTGTATCTACTGCCACTGTATCTACTGCCACTGTATCCACTGCCGCCGCGTCTACTGCCGCCGCGTCTCCTGGCGCAGCGGTGACGTCTGCGCCAGTAGTGTCAGCAGCACCCTCGACAACGGTGTCTCCTGTATCGCCAGTAGCGGCACCCAGTGCGCCTGCGCCTGTTTCAGGAACGCCTGTCGCGTCTCCTGCCGCGGCAACACCTGCGGGTGAGCCTGCCACAGGGACAACTGTAGCACCAGGGGCGCCCAGACCCAGCACAACACAACGTCAAGTACGTGTTATCGACACACGTGGCGGGGGTGCTGTTGATTTAGCGCGCTATGATGAGCGCATCGACACACTTGTCCCCGATAAAGCCAACCGTTTAGGGGCTGGCAAAGAGAAGTTCAAAAAAGCGCCCGACAAGAAGCCCAATGTTCCCTTTGGTAACAAACGCCGCCAAGAGGAACAAGAGAAAATGCGCCGCCTGCAACAGGAAGCATTACGCAAGGTACAGCTTAAAATTACCGTGCCTGACGAAATTGCTGTCGCTGAGCTTGCGTCCCGTTTGAAAAAGACTGGCGCTGAAGTTGTGAAAAAGCTAGTGAAAAACGGCATTATGGCGTCCTTGTCGCAGATGATAGACTTTGACACCGCCGCCTTGATTGCGATGGAGTTTGGCGCGAAGGTCGAGCGTGAAGTGGTGGTCACCATTGAGGAACGCCTCATTGACGATAGCGTTGATGAAGAAGCAAACCTTTGCCCTCGTAACCCTGTCGTGGTGGTTATGGGACATGTCGACCATGGTAAGACTTCTTTGCTTGACTATATTCGCAAGGCAACCGTTGCCACAGGCGAGTTTGGTGGCATCACACAGCATATTGGCGCGTATCGCGTGCCCTATGAAGATAGATTTATTACCTTTTTGGATACCCCAGGTCACGCGGCGTTTACCTCTATGCGTCAGCGTGGTGCGTCCATTACGGACATTGCGATTTTGGTGGTAGCGGGCGACGACGGTATCAAGCCGCAGACAGTCGAAGCAATAAACCACGCCAAAGCCGCCAAAGTACCCATTGTTGTTGCTGTCAATAAAATGGATAAACCTGACACAAACATGGATAAAGTTATGCAACAATTAACAGAATACGAGCTTGTGGCAGAAGAATGGGGCGGCGAAACCATTGTTGTTCCTGTGTCTGCAAAAACAGGTATGAATATTGACAAACTGCTAGAAATGGTCACCTTGACCGCTGATATGGCAGAACTGCGCGCAAACCCCGACCGCACCGCGCGTGGTACCGTCATCGAAGCAAAACTTGATAAGGGTCGTGGTCCTGTGGCCACTGTCTTGGTACAAAACGGCACACTCAAACAGGGCAACATTATTTTAGCAGGCAAGACTGTCGGTCGTGTCCGTGCTATGTCAGACGACAAGGGTAATCGTTTGGAAGAAGCTGGTCCGTCTGTGCCTGTTGAAATTATCGGGCTGAACGAAGTGCCCGCGGCTGGCGACCAATTTTATGTTGTCGCGGATGAACGTATGGCGCGCGAACTTGTCGAACAACGTAAGTTCGAGGGCAAGGACGATTCTGCCGTACCGCAGAAGGTATCGCTTGAGGACTTATATGCACAACTGAAGGTCGGTCAAATTAAGGGTCTGAATGTCATTATCAAAGCGGATGTGCAGGGTTCTGCCGAAGCTGTGAAGGCATCGCTCGAGAAGATTGCCAACGAGGAAGTGCGCGTACGCGTTATCCACTGTGCGGTCGGTGCGATTAATGAATCTGACATCTTGCTTGCCGCGACCACCAGTGCTATCATTGTCGGTTTTAATGTGCGACCCGACCCAGCCTCGCGCGAAAGTGCGGACAGAGCAGGTGTCGATTTGCGCACCTACCGTGTTATTTATGACTGTATCGAAGAAATCGAATCCGCCATGAAGGGCATGTTAACACCTAAGTTCAAGGAGAATTTACTAGGACGCGCAGAAGTCCGTCAAGTATTCAAGGTCACAGGTGTTGGTGTTATTGCTGGCTGTTATGTTACAAACGGCAAGATTGCCCGTAATGCGCAATTGCGTCTACTGCGTGATAGCATTATTGTCCATGAAGGTGAAATCGGCTCGTTGAAACGCTTTAAGGATGACGCAAAGGAGGTTGCCACAGGCTATGAATGTGGTATCGGCGTCGAGAAGTATAGCGATGTCAAAGAGGGCGATATTATTGAAGCCTTTATCATGGAGAAAATTGAAGTTAAATAGTTCTCGATTGTGAGAAAATGTGAGGTTGCCATGGCTAATGTAAACCGTCTTGCCAAAATTAACGAGGAAATTCTTCGTGAACTCTGTGTGCTAATACCGCGGCTTAAAGATCCGCGCATACAGGGGCTTGTCAGTGTTACCCGTGTGGACACCACACGGGACATGCGCTTTGCGAAAGTATACGTTAGCGTGTTGTCGAACACTGTTGAGCCAAAAGAAGTGATAAAGGGGCTAAAGTCAGCGGCGGGATTTCTACGCCGCGAAACTGCCGCCACGCTTACATTGAGGATGGCCCCTCAGTTTTTATTTGAGCTTGATACGTCTATCGAAGTCGGCGCCCATATCCTAACGGTGCTCCACAGCATCCAAAAGCACGAGGAGGAGCCACATGACGCTGAATGAAGCGGTCGCCTTTTTACAAACGCATGATGATTATATTATTTTGACCCACCGCCGACCCGATGGTGACACATTGGGGAGCGCGGCGGGTCTCTGTCTAGGGTTGCGCAGCATGGGCAAACAGGCCTATGTCGCCGTTAATCCAGAAGCGGGACAGCGGTTTGGGCAGTACACCGCACCCCTTGCCCCCCCTGCCGACTTTGTTGGTAAAACAATTGTCGCGGTGGATACGGCGAGTACCGCTCTGTTTCCCAAAGAGTTTTCTCAGTATTTAGAAAATATAGATCTAGCAATAGATCACCACCCCAATGGTGGGGCTTATGCGGCACAAGTATTGCTATATGTGGACTGTGCCGCCACAGGGGAGCTGGTCACGCTCCTCCTGCACGAAATGCAAATCCCCCTCACAACAGACATCGCACTGCCGTTATATGTTGCGATTGTCACAGATACTGGTTGCCTGCGCTATGAAAGCACGAGTAGCCGTACCCTACGTCTTGTCGCCGATTTGAAGGACACGGGGATACGCACCGCAGAGATTAACACAGCCTTATTTGAAACCAAAACATTCTCACGATTAGCGCTCGAAGCCGCACTTCTGCAAGATTTAGAACTACAGGACGACGGACGTATCGCACTTATGACACTAACACTCGCCAAACTTGCGCAAACCAAAGCGCAATCGGGCGATACGGACAATATTTCGTCACTAGCACGCCAAATCGCAGGCGTGGAAATCGGCATCCTATTGCGCGAAGAAGAGGATGGCACCGTCAAAATGTCGATGCGAACCGCACCGACATATGACGCGGGCAAGATATGCGCACAGCTCGGAGGCGGCGGTCACGCTCGCGCCGCTGGTTGCAGCGTCACCATGACAGTGCAGGAAGCACGTCATACAATTTTACAGGCGGTACAGACCACCTATCCAAAGGGGCTATAGCACGATGCCATGTGGAATTATTATAATTGATAAACCAAGCAACTGGACGTCACATGACGTTGTTGCGAAATTACGCGGCTTACTTCGTGAACGCCGTATCGGTCACGGCGGCACACTTGACCCCATGGCAACAGGTGTATTGCCTGTATTTGTGGGGCGTGCGACACGCGCCGTCTCGTTTTTGCCAGGGCGCAAAGTATATGAAGCAATTTTACAACTCGGGCAGACGACAGACAGCCAAGACATCACTGGGACAGTGATAACAAAGAGCGATATTCAACCCACAATACAACAAGTTGTTGATACGACAGCCTTATATTTGGGGGCGCAAAGGCAGATACCACCGATGGTATCCGCTGTCAAAATCGGTGGTCAACGACTTTACGAACTGGCGCGGCAAGGGCAAGAAGTCGAACGTCCGCCTCGTCCCGTTACGTTCTACGACTTGCAGGTCTCTCCCCTTGCGCCCAATACCTTTGCACTACGTGTCGATTGCTCGGGAGGCACGTATGTCAGAACATTGTGCCACGACATTGGTCAACAGTTGGGTTGCGGTGGTGTGTTAGCCTCGCTACGCCGCGTGCGGAGCGGTCCCTACACATTGGAGGGTGCGCTCACACTGCAACAAGTCGAAGCGCTAGAGGATCGCACGTCTGTCTTGCGTCCGCTTGACAGTCTGTTTGCAGATCTGCCTGCCGTGACGATTTCCGAGAGCGGCGAGAAACTGTTTTTCAATGGAAATTCATATCCAGAGAGTAATTATCCAGACGGTGATTACAGATTGTATTCTAATCTGGGGGCTTTTTGCGCCCTTGGTCGGGTGACAGAGGGTCAAATGTTTACAGTAAAGAGCTTTTTTGAGGTGGCTCATGCAAGATAGAGTGATAGCATTAGGTTTTTTTGATGGTGTCCATCTGGGTCATGCGGCGTTATTGCGAGAAGCGGTACATGTGGCACAACAGACGAACGCCATTGCGGCGGCTTTGACATTTGAAACCCATCCAGAAATGCTGACAGTTGGCAAAATGCCGCCGCTCATCAATACAGAAACGCAGCGCGAACAACTGATGACAACACTGTATGGTATACAGGAAGTTATTAAACTGCCGTTTGATGACGAAATGCGGCAAGTCCCATGGGATATTTTTATCGAGGCATACTTGCTAAAGCGATATTGCGCTTCACATATCGTCGTCGGACATGATTTTCATTTTGGGTATCAGGGTAAGGGTACCCCTGATAAGCTTGCCGCTGCCTGCGTGCATCACGGCGTTGGCTGTACAATCATTCCAAAAGTGTCAATTGGGGATGTGCAAGTAAGCGCAACGCATATTCGTCGTTTGTTGGCGGCTGGCGATGTGGCATCTGCGCGTCAGTTTTTGGGCTACGCCTACACGGTGTGCGGTGCTGTGGTGACAGGTCAGCGGATTGGGACAACGATTGGGACACCCACCGTTAATGTAACATTGCCGCCCTATATGCAGGAATTGGCTCATGGTGTCTATGTAACACAAACGCTGACAAACGGCGTCAGTTGGCCCTCTGTCACGAACGTCGGCGTACGTCCCACTGTCGAAGCGCATGGTCGTGTCGTCATTGAAACCACATTGTTGGGCTTCACAGGCGACCTATATGGCAACAATATAGAGGTTTCCTTTTACGAATTTTTACGCCCAGAGAAGCGTTTTCCCGATTTGGACGCGTTGAAAACGCAGATAGCACTAGACATCGCTCAGGCTATCGAGTATAATAAGAGCAACGTGCAATAACCCGCAAGCTGAGTTGATAACCCGCATTTCGTTGCATGCCAGCATATTGGAGGATAAGATGGGTCTGGATTTTCTACTATGGGTACAAACCCTTCATACACCCTTTTGGGATT
>JAVBKJ010000166.1:0-6439 GCA_031554075.1 Oscillospiraceae bacterium
GACGAAAAGCTTCCATGAAACTCAAACGCTTCGCCGTTGGGTGCAATCCTATGAAATACATTGAAATTGCTATGAGTTTGTAAAATTGCCATTGCCCGCATTTTGTTAAAGTTTCTTTTTCATGCGTTTGGCGTGAAAGAAATGCGGCTGATACTGGCGGCATTTCGGCGGCTTGCAGCTGCAAGTGTACTAATTTCATTTTAGCGTGAAGCGTTGCGCGCAATCTGCCTTGCTGTATGCCATGTCCACAGTTGGTGTACACCGTACACGGTCAGCAAACAAAAAAAGGGTCGATAGGATATCGTATACCGTGGGGCAATTTCCAATAGACCTAATGCCAAAAAGGAGGCGAGCAGGTAGAATACAACAGGCAGCAAACGCGATATCTGCCCTCGAAACGCTTGATAGAGTATCCAAAAACAGGTGAGCAATGCCCCCAAGAATAATGGCGTATCAATGAAGCTAATGAGTAGCGTTAAGGCGGGCTGTAAGCTATTTAAGGTAGTGGGAGACGTTTCTGTCGTGTGTGTGGCTACCCCGGCTACATACGAGGCGGCATACCACGGTGCTATCTTACGGAGGACGTGTGGCACAGCATGAACGCCCATTTCGCGATAGCGCGCCCAACCCTCTGCCGCAAAGAATTGTTGCACCTCAGTAGGTGTTTGCGCAGTTTTCATTTTGTCAACCAACAGACTGCTATCGGCGACATTCCACTTGCCATTGGGTGATGCGCCAATGTATAAATTCCAACCGTAGCCCTGTTTTGGTGGGTCATAGTGCGTCACGTGGCTGACAGCGGCATTCGTGCCAACGCCGATGATTACATAAAGCAGCACCATAGACAGGGATAGTAGCAAGGAACGTTTTAACGTCTGGTTAGCAAAGAAAAGATGTGTGAAGATGAGTGCCGCCAGCATGAGAATGCCAAGCGGTCGAAACCAGTTGGCGAAGCCGCACAGGGCGGCGCTTAATAGACCCCACATCCAAAATAGCCGCTTCTGCGTCGTCACCTGCCAAAAGGAAAACAGGGCAAGCATGACAAGCACACCAAACAACAGCTCTGCATTGCAGGTGTTGGCATAGAGGATTACGATGGGGTGCAACGCAATGAGAAAGGCCGCCGCCAAAGCCCACGTGTCCTGACAAAACCGTTTGCCCACCAAAAAGGTAGCACAAACAAGTGCGACGATACCCAAGTGGTTTAGGAATATAGGCACAAGACGATGCAAGTCGAATAGTTTCAAAAAGGGGACTAAAAACAAGGGGAATGTTACCGTTGTGGGAAACAACGCTTGGTACATCGCTGGCGCGGGGTTCTCACCTGTGATAAAACTGACCGCGTTGTTAAAATAAAACTGCAAGTCTGTTTCATATTGCAATGTGACATTGAAGCTAAACAATAATTGCGGTGTTAGTGTGACAATCACTAGGACGATTAGTGTCACCCAAGTGGGCAGGCGGTATCGCTTGGTGGCGATGATACTAGCGACTGCGACCGCCGTAAGACATAGATAACCAACGGTAATCTGTAAGCCCGCCGCCGCATATAAGAAACAAATACGGAAAAATTGCAGGGAAAATACCGCCAATAGGAGCAGTGCCATGCTGGCAATGATTTTGGGGAAAATACGTTTCATACACCCTCCACTTGTCTAGTTTGCTCATAAAAAAACGGCTAAAGCCCGTAGCTTCAGCCGCTCTTTAATGATGTTATACTGCGCGCGTTACTTTGCCAGAACGCAAACAACGTGTGCAAACATGTATATGGCGTGGGGAACCGTCGACCAAGGCTTTTACACGCTTGACATTCGGTTTCCACGGCCGGTTTGTGCGACGGTGGGAGTGGGATAGCGCGATACCAAAGGTCACGCCTTTATCGCAAATGACGCACTTAGCCATTACAGCACCTCCTTGCCTTTCAATTTTGTAAATAGTACTTGCAACAGGTAGTATAGCAGAAATATGCGAAAAAAGCAAGAAATATTTTTTAGGATTCGTGCGCTGGCGGAAACGACTCTATCGCGCCAAGTTGCCCCGTCGCTACCTGCTGTCGATAGAAGGTGACTAGCGTCGCAAATTCACCACTTTGTAAGAAGGCTTGTCCGCTTGTTGAAAGCGCATACTGCCCTCTGCCCACGCGCTCAAACCACCCGTAATAGTTGCGCCCCAACAATACAGCGACATCATTGCCGCAGATTTGTTTTATCTCTGCCACGCGCAATGGGGACACCCGTTCGAGTACACATAGTGCGTGGATGGATTTTTCGCGAAAAGCGGTAGCAAGCTTTGTTTTGGTGACACCACCTGTGTTGGTGTCGGCTTGACGTCCGTCGAGCTCTTTTTGCAGGGCGGCGGTGCGCCGTTTGCCGCGCTTTGTCTGTTGGGTTAGTGCGGCATCTGGTGTGACAACGACCTCAACCCCTAACGCAGGAGAATCCATGGCAACAAAAATAAGCCCAAGTCGCAAACGTTTGACAAGCGTGAGCATACCACGATGCTTGTCTCCGTAACACTTCTTGGGGCGTGGTATGGCTATGTAGACTGCGGCTGTCATCGTTTGCCTGTCTAGTGCTTGTATGAGCAAATCGACGCTAAAAACGCGCTTCATCTCAATAATGGTCAGCAAACTATCTTTGGTGAGAACGATGTCGCAGTGTTTCGCTTCGGCGTTGACTTGGTAGCCTTGGGCTACAAAATAACGTTTCAGCGGTAAAAACATGTCGGCTTCAAGGAAGGACGCGTGTGACATATGACCTCCTCAGGGGGTTACGGGGTTGGTGCATTAAACGTTGTAAGCAACATTTCCTCCACAGCTACCGCGCAGGCTTCGGCTCTAGGAATCTCATTTTCGGTAATTAGAAAACTTATGCGAATCGCATTCAGGTATATCTTCTGCAAGTCTTGAAACTCATTCGCACAATGCAGCGCTTTACGCTGAAATTCGGTCTTTGGAATAATTCTGTCAATGGGTAGTGACCAAGGCTGAGAATTTCCACTTCGCGCTCTCGTATCAACAATACTCAAATCAAAATAAGCGCACATAAGTTGGTGAATAGATGTAAATAGAATTATGACATACATGTCAGCAAATTCAGACTTACTAGCAATCCCCTTGCGTGAAAAATCCCTATACCGCAAATATTTCATATAATAATTATTGTGTACTGGCATCGCCGCGACCTCCTGGTTTCAGTCTGGCGACGGGCATAACGTAATCCTCATTAATATTAGTAGGCGTTAAAATATTGAACATTGTGCAGTTTCCCTTATGGTAATTAAAAAAGCCTTCGTCGCAATTTTTCATAATACGCATACTATCGTCAAATGTAGCACTGGGGAAAACAAGCCAAAAATCATTGAACCCCAAATCATCAACAATGACGATTTCTAGCAAATTTGGTAGGGATATCGCAAATTCCAAAAAAGCAAGTTCATGTAGGGTCAATTTTTCTATTGTGCCAACAGTGACCAAGGCGGAAAGCGATGTTTTCAACATAATGTCATCCTTCTGCGTTTCATCGTTTGACACTATTGTATTCGTTTCCGTGGGGTTTATGCCTTGTGGAGTGCCCTCTATCGATATTCTTTGTTGCTCATATTCTTGGCCTTCAGTAAAACCGGTGTTATACATCCAACTTGAAATACCAAAAATTGATTTATCTTCTACGCGTTGTTCAATAATATCAAATAACTCTTGCTCTTTCGTCAGAATTTTGGCGTATAAAGGTACTTCAGTCTCTGTTTTATGTTGAGTTGTCATTCGTTGTCACCACTTTCTTCTGTGGGATTTTCACCAAGGTGCAGATTTAGTCCCGTTTCTTGTTCAAATTCGACAGCAGACGCAATCAAGCGATATATCAATTCATTAACATTTTGCGGCTCAATATGAATCTTGAAACTAGGGACAATTTCTGCACTAGATTCCGTTTTTCGATGTCCAGTTTCTATAAAAATGTGTTCCTTGGTACTCCCTACACGCAGCGCATCTGGAAAGTAAGAAGTAGATTCCTGTTCAGTATCCAGCATAATAGTCACCTCATTTAGTAGTCTCAATACTGTACCACAAAATGGACAGCTTGTCTACTAGACACGTATCATTTTCTTACATTTAACAATGTTATGTTTACAACAAATTACCAACAGTCTATTTCCCGACAAATAATTCCCACTAATTGGATTATACTAACTCGTACGAGTGTATACCAATAGGAGGCGTGTTTTTTTGAAGGGTTTTAGCATACAAAAGATGTTCGGCACAGTGGGGGAGACAGCGGTGCACGCTGTCAGACGTCGCTTGCGTCGTGCGCACAAGACAGCGGCATGGGATTATATACAGCGTATCGTTTTGGGCTTTGCGCTAACGCAAGCGAGCATTCTGGGCGGATTAGCCCCCTTTGGTGTTGCATTTATCGCCGCACAGCCGAGCGGCGGGCTACAAGTTACGGCGGCTATTGGCGCATTTTTGGGATATCTCATGTTAGGGCTAGACACGGGACTGCGCTACATGGCTGTTTGTATCCTGCTCATCTCCACGGGCATGGTATTTCGCGGCACAAAGGCGGCGTCACACCGTTTATTTATGCCGCTGGTGGCGTTTGCCATTGTTGCCGCGACAGGGTCAATTTTTTGGGCGGCACAGGGGTTAGCTCCCGACGTGCTAGTACTACTGGTGACAGAGCTTCTCCTTACCTTGGGGAGCGCGTACTTATTCCAAATGGCGTTTATCAAGATAGATGCGCTAGACAAGACGGCGGCGATGAAGCAAATGGGTGGTGCGCTACTGCTTGCCTCTGTGGCACTACTGTCGGTTTCGGGATTTATGGTAGGCGAGATATTAGCACCTGCGCGGATGGTGGCGGTCTGCTTGGTAATGTTGTGTTCGTTCCGCGGCGGTGCGGCTATGGGGGGCGCAACGGGCTTGTGCATGGGGCTAGTGATGGACTTAGGGTTGGGTGGTCCCTTCTACAGCATGTCGTACGGTAGCGCAGGGCTGCTTTCTGGCGTGTGTCGTAGGGCGGGCAAGTTATGGACAGCCTTAGCATTTGTTTGCACTGGCGCGGTCACAGCACTGTGGGCGATAGACGGTAGCCAACGTCTGGCGGTCATGCTGGAGGCCTTTGTGGCATCCGTTGTCTTTATGTTGATACCAGATACTGTGTTGCCGCGGCTTAGTCGTGTGTTGCAAGTGCAACATGCGGACAATCAAGCGCAAAGTGTGCAATTGCGCCGCTGTATGCAGGAGCAACTGCACCAGACAGCGGACGCGTTTTCCCAAGTGCATACTGCGTTGGCAACAACAACGCAGGGGGACGAACTTGACGATGACGGGATAGAAGGCGTGTTTGACCGCACCTCGAAGGAAGTATGTACCACCTGCGCCCTTGTGACCCAATGTTGGGACTACGAGCAATCGATGACGTATGCGGCAATTCGTGAGGCGGCGTCTCTTTGCGGCAAACGAGGACGCTTACATCGCAGCGATTTAAGCGGTCATTTTAGCACCCGTTGTTTGCATTTTAGACGGTTTTTAGACACCGCAAACCGAGAATTGTCGGCGACGCTGAATCGCCGTCAGTATCACGCACGGTTACAGCACCACCGACAGCTGTTAACCCAACAGTACGCCGCGTTTCGGGATGTGCTGTCCACGTCTGCGACGACGTTTGAAAAAACACCTTCGTTTGACCATGAGGCAGAAGAACGGCTTGCCCACTTTTTGCGTAATCGGCAGATTAGCGCGTCGGTCACTGTCTTTAGCACCGCGGTGGGGCGCATGTGCGCAACCATCGAGGGTGAAAACGTTTCGCTGTTGCTAACAGATAAACGAGCGCTCGTTAAAGATGTATCCCGTTGCCTAGGGTGGCTTATCAATGAGCCAGAGGCGACAAGCGTTGCGTCACTGCGACAGCTCGTGCTGTGGGAAGCAGAACCCATGCTGGCGACATTGGGGGTGGCGGCGCATAAACGCGATGGGCAAGCTGTCAGCGGCGACAGCGGCACATATTTTAAGACAGAGGAGGGTTTACTATACATTATTGTGTCAGACGGGATGGGCAGTGGACGAGAGGCCGCCCACGATTCTGTGGGGGCGGTAAAACTTCTTGAAAAATTCTTAAAGGCTGGTGTCGCGCCCGATGTGGCAATTGCGACACTGCACACAGCGATTGCACTAAAGGGAATGGAAACATCGACCTTTGTGACAATGGATTTATTAATTGTTAATTTATTAAACGGTGCCATGACATCGTACAAATTGGGTGCCGCCCCCACCTTTGTCAAACAGGGTGACCGTGTGACTGTGTTGCGCGGCGCTGCCTTGCCAGTCGGGTTATCGGAGGAGGTGGCGGCAGATACACAACAAATCCAGCTGGCAGGAGACGAGTGGATTATCCTCGTGACAGACGGCATAGCGGATGGCGAGCAGGATCAATGGATT
>JAVBKJ010000060.1:0-5784 GCA_031554075.1 Oscillospiraceae bacterium
ATTTTTATCATCCGGCTTTGCCGGATTTGCGGAGAAGCCGCAAGGAATCAGTATTGACGGCATTTCGGCGACCAAAGGTCGCCACACGCGCACAGCGCGTGATAAAAACATGACATGTTTTTATTTGAAATTAGTATAAGAACGCGTTTGAATGTCCCTGCGGTACACCGCAGGGACAATATTGTCACTATTCCGTAATCCCTTTATGTGCCAAGCAGAAGAAGTTGCGTGGCTCTTCCGCACCGTATTCATAGGGGCAGCCTGTGTGATCTAAGAAACACACCGTATTAAACCCTACGTTGCGCACCATTTCGACATACTGGTGGAAGCTCAAATTGCGCGAGTGATGATGTTGGACAACGATTTCAGCCTTCTCCACGTCCACATTCCACTCTTCGTACACCCAACGGTCGATGTCCTCGTTGTATTCGTGGCGTGTTAGCAAAAAGCTGCGGTTCTCATTTTCTTTCCAACTCCGATGGTTGACAAACAGAGGACCGCGCGTATGCTTATAATGAGGGTTTGCCACCTGAAATAGAAGAATGCCACCTGGTTTTAGCGCTTTATGGGCAATGTGGGCGAGTTCCTCGTCCTCTAGTGGTGTATCTAGCATGACAACCGCATCGTAGATGCCTTCATCTTGCAATTCATAGAAGTTTTCGCAACGATACGACGCCGTTTTATACGAATCATTTGTATTGTTCGCCATAAAGATAAATGTTTCAGAGATGTCAACACCCACCACAGTATGACCCTTATCCAGCCAAACTTTATGGTAAATGCCAAGCCCACAACCCAAATCGAGAATTTTCATCTCGGGGCGGCGCAAAATATTCAAGACACCCGTAGCGTCTCGTATTTGATCATCGTAGCTGCTAAAACCCCAACCTACAAACCCCTCGTCAAACTCCTTATCGCCGTAGCGAATCATAGGTATATAAATCTTCTTCATGTATGCCCCTCCAATATTCTCCCAGCGCTGTCATGGGTTCCCATGAACACAGCACCAGCCGTTGTAACGCTACAATGTATGCTAACCGATTCTAAATCGAATTAGTATTAGTATAACATACTTTTTTGTGAATGTCACCCTGTATGTCAGAATATTCAAATATTATGCAAAATAAATTATCGACATTCTGAGCTAACAATATTTTTCAAAAGTAGGTGATTACTGGCTGTTTTTGGGGCTATATTCGTTATGACGGATGTGGTTTCCCCTTGCAACTATGACACATTTGCAGTATACTAATGGTGATAATACCAATCCTCGATAAAAATGTTTTATCATTTTTATCTTGCGGCTTCTCCGCATTTGCCGCGAACCCGCAAGAGGCTAGTATTGACGGCATTTCGGCGGCTTGTAGCCGCCACGTGCAATTTAGGTTTCCGTAGTGTGTATTCGTATGCGCGAATCACGCGGGGACGGCGCATAGGTAGATCTGTGACAAAAAGGGGCGATGGGCATGATTTGCCGCCGATGTGGCGTAGATATTGCAGATGGGCCCGATTTCTGCCCACACTGTGGTGTTTCGCTAAAAACACATATTACACTTCGTAACTATAATTATAGTAAAGCTGGCGCAAAAAAAATGCCGCTATCGCAACGCATGTCGCTGATAGCCATGGCGGTGTGTATCGTTGGTATCGCCATTATGATAGGGCTTTCCAAGGGAGAGCAGGAAAAGAAGGATTTTCAAGCCATCTTAGATGCGTTTGAGACAAAAAACGAAACCGTACTCATGCTAACTGTCGGGCAGTTTAAGAAAAATCATCCCAATTCCCCCTTATTGGTGGATGCCGAGCGCTATCTGGATACCCTACGCGGTGTGGAGGAAACACCAATAGACGCCGAACCCGTAGACCCTGTCGAGCAAACGCGTCTTTCCGAGATACAGCGTTTAACACCGATTGCAAGGGATTCGATTTTGGAGATATCCACGGTATCGCTGAGCGACCCTAATTTTGAATCCGCTCGCAACGTAACCATACTATGGCGCAACAAGAGCAAACGTACTGTGGAGGAAATTCAGTTCAAAATCGTCGCCTATGACGCCAATGGCAAAGAGGTGCCGTGTACCAAGCGAAACACCGCCTCGGCCACACTGCGCGACAAAGGCAACTTCACCCCAAACAGTAGCGGCGACCCCCATAAAAGCATCTGGCTTAAAGTCTGGTACACTGACAGGCTTCACCACATAACCTTGCAACAGGTCAAAATCGTGTACGCTGATAATTCAATCGAAATTCTGCCGCCTGAAATCGTTCAACTTGTGCTCGACAAATCCCCTGACGATTAAATAATACGGCACTCCCTGCGTAAGAAAGCGATCTATTGCCATTCCTAGGAGGTGAGTTTCTGTGCAACTGCAAGCACTACAACGTCAGCCCGCGCTTGCGGCGCAATTGGCAGTGCCGCCCCATGCGCCACTTGCTGTCCCCGCCCCAAAAGCACCAGAACAGGGGGTTGTGCTAACCTTGTCGCAACCGACGCCTCGCAGTGGCTTGTATGCTGCTGACGGATTAGCTGTGGAGGATTCTGGTCGTATTCAAATGGAAAAAGCCCGAATGAAAGAGGAATCTGCCCCTTGTAGCACCTGTGCGGAACGAAGCTATCAGGATGGTTCGGACGATTTGGGTGTCTCGTTTAAGTCTGCAACGTCAGTAAGTCCCGCCGCCGCTGCCAGTGCCGTCATCGGTCATGAGCGCGAACATGAGTCGCGGGCGTATGACGAAGGGGAGCGGACGGGCGCCGATGTACAGTCCTCAATTCGGATTCACACCAGTATCTGTCCCGAGTGCAAAAAGGTATATGTGGCTGGCGGTGTGACAGAAACCAGAATTAGCCAACCCAAGCAAGCCATGGATGCGTATAACAAACAAGCCGATGCCCTAATAGGTATGATGGCGATATGATGCGTATTCTCAAACACAACGACCACTGGCATGCCCGTACATAAGTGCGAAACAACAGACATAGAAACAATTTCGCATAAAGGAGTTCGCATGATTACTGTTGAGCATCTTACCAAAACATTTCGCAGCCCCGTCCGTCAGCCTGGGTTAGGCGGCGCGATACGGGGCTTATTTTCGCGCGAATATAAAAGCAAAATGGCAGTGAATGATATTTCATTTCACATTGGCGAGGGCGAAATCGTAGGTTATATTGGCGCCAATGGGGCAGGTAAATCCACGACTATCAAAATGATGTGTGGCATTTTGACCCCCACCAGCGGCAGTTGTACCGTGGGCGATTTAGTACCGTACCGCGATCGCCGCAAAAATGCGACGCAAATTGGTGTGGTATTTGGGCAACGCACGCAACTGTGGTGGGATTTACCACTGACAGAGACATATAACATCCTCAAAGAAATCTATCAAGTGCCACAAGATGTATTTGCAACACGCATGGCGTATCTAAAGGAAGTGCTGGGGATTCACGATTTTATGAGCAGTACTGTCCGAACACTGTCCCTAGGACAGCGGATGCGTGCCGATTTAGCCGCGTCGTTACTACATAATCCTCGGGTTTTGTACTTAGATGAGCCCACCATCGGGTTGGATGTCATGGTCAAAAGCAACATCCGTGCCGCCATAAAGGAAATTAACGCCAACTATAAAACCACTATTGTGCTAACAACACATGATTTGCAGGACATCGAGGAACTTTGCAACCGCATTATCATTATTGATGACGGGCGCAAACTGTATGATGGCGCCTTGCAAGACATAAAGGAACGTTTTGGCAAAACCAAAACCGTGACGCTTGAATGCGCTGAACATGAAGTGTTTCACAGTTTGGCAGCCCACTTTGGCTTGTCTGAGAACAGCATCACCACGCAAATCGCAGACGGTCA
Source organism: Oscillospiraceae bacterium (assembly GCA_031554075.1). Lineage (GTDB taxonomy): Bacteria > Bacillota > Clostridia > Oscillospirales > UBA929 > WRMG01. The sequence continues at coordinate 3,858 of JAVBKJ010000060.1, forward strand.
AGTGCGGATAACATTTGACAAGGACGTGCTGACAGTCTCCGCCTTGCTGTCGTATGTTTTGCAACAAGCGCCTGTTTCGGATATTTCGATAGAAGAAACCGAAATTGAAGACATTGTAAAGCAGATTTACAATCAGGAAATCAAACTATGACCGCGCGTCACCTATGGCGCGTGTACATGCCGTTTGCCAAAAGCGAGGTACAGCGGCGTCTTTCCTACCGCGCTAGTTTTTTCTTTTGGATGATTGCCGCCTATTTGTACATCGTTGTAAACTACTTTCTCTGGAAAGCAATTTACGACAGTTCAGGCGCATTGGTGCTAAGAGGCTTTACATTTCAAGAAATGGTCGTCTACATTATTCTAATTTTTGTGGTGGGTGGCATTACGAGTACCCCCGCTGGCTGGATTATCGGGTCTGAGGTCGCCGACGGTTCGATTGCAATGAACTTAATTCGCCCCATCAATTACCAGTTGCGCATTTTCTTTTGTGCTGTCGGCGGCAATATTGCCTCGGTTGTGTCTTTCAATTTGCCGCTCATTGTGTTACTAATTATCGGCTTTGGGGATGTCACCAGCCCGACACAGTTTGCGTTTTTTGTCGTTAGTGTGCTTCTTAGTTTTCTGATCACATTCTTTTTTGACCTATGTTTTGCCATGATTTCCTTCTACACAACCTATATGTTTGGGCTAAACATGCTAAAGGACAATTTGATACGTTTTTTATCGGGCGGGCTGATTCCTTTTGCTTTCTTTTCTGACGGTTTTCGCACCGTGTTTGAGCTTCTGCCCTTTAGTGGCATCGCTTACACCCCTGTGATGATTTTTTTAGGCAAGTATACTGGGGGATTGCTTTGGCGGTTTTTGGGGTTGCAAGTCTTTTGGGCGTGCTTTTTCGGGGGCTTGTCCCTACTACTGTGGCGTTGGGCTGTGAAACGCCTGACCATTTTGGGAGGATAGCCAATGCGTTACGTGCGTTTGTACCGCCTTTTCTTTGCCCAATACATGAAAACGCTGATGGCTTCCAAAGTTGATTTCTTTATGGGCTTTTTAGCGTTTTCCACAACCCAATTCTTTGGTCTTGTGTTTTTATTCGTCGTGTTTGGTCAAATTCCCAGCTTGTCTGGGTGGGACTTCTATGAAATTCTGTTTGTCTATGGGTTTGCACAAATTCCGCGTGGGATCGACCATGTGCTGACAGATAATATTTGGTTGTTAGCACGTGACTACGTCAAACTAGGTACCTTTGACCGTTACTTAGTGCGCCCCATCAACATTTTCTTTCACTTATGCGCCGACCGATTCCAGCCCGACGGTTTTGGCGAACTCATTGTCGGCGTTGTCATTGTCGCCATCGCGGCGCCACATGTCTCGCTGACCGTGACGCCGCTAATGCTACTACTATTTTTGGTGTCTATTCTACTGGGTAGTGTCATCTACACTGCCATAAAGCTCTTTTTTGCCTCGTTAGCCTTTTGGATAAAGGACGCCATGCCATTATTGGGTATAGCCTATAACATGGCTGATTTTGCCAAGTATCCAATTACCATCTATAACGCGCCCATCCAGTTTTGTCTAACCTTTATCATTCCCTTTGCCGCGGTCGCCTATTTCCCCGCCGCGTTTTTCTTGGGGCGTGTCAGTATTTGGCAAGGCATTGGGTTAGAGGCCATCGTCGCCTGTATCTCGTTCGCCATTGCATACTCGTTTTTCAAGCTTGGCATGGCACGATACGAAAGCGCAGGCAGTTAAGCCACTAAGCCATGCAGGTTGTAACAGAAGCATCCGTTACCTACTGACACTTATTCCTCTTCAAATTCTTCAAATCCATACAGCCGATTGTACTCTTTGTTTTCGTCCTTTACGACGGTGCTTTTGTTATGTTGCAATAATCTTGTGATATCATAAAGGTCAATCCAGATTTGATTCG
>JAVBKJ010000157.1:0-4387 GCA_031554075.1 Oscillospiraceae bacterium
GTTTTTATCACGCGCTGTGCGCGTGTGGCGACCTTTGGTCGCCGAAATGCCGTCAATACTGATTCCTTGCGGCTTCTCCGCAAATCCGGCAAAGCCGGATGATAAAAATGTCTGGCACATTTTTATCTGGAATTAGTATTATCTAGCCTCCAACCAAGCGTTTCTCTAGCACTAGTTGCTCTAACCTAAGCCTCTCTACTTGTTTTTTGTCATGCTCACTTTTTCACCCATCGTCACTCATCGTCCACCCGCAGATAACAAAAAACCACTGAAATTCAATCATTTCAGTGGTTTTATAGTTAGTTACCGACAGTTTGACAACCCCCCAATGGGTGGTTGTTTTTGTATAAAAGATTCTTTACTGGCATCCTACGGGCGAAGCCTCGTTACTTGACTGCGCGCCAGACTGGCACTCTCCCCCGTCACAGCACCCTTCATGATAAGCACCTGCTGTAATGTCGTTGGCGTGTTCTTCATCAAGCCATCTAAGCAGTAGTAAGAGGTATACGCCATTTGGTCGCGCTTAAAGTTCGTGGCAAACGCCGCCTGCTCTGCGGGACGTAATACACCAATCTGCACCGCGTACGACATTGCCGCATCCCATGTAAAGTCACCAAGCTTGTCATCATAATTCATGGCTCTCAGCATCATCGTCATGTACTGGTCAGCAGAAACAGTCATCGTCGTGCCAAATTTCGTGGCGGCGACGCCCTGTGTCCAACCTTTACTGTAGGCATAGGTAACGTAAGCGTTGCCCCAATCAGGTACATCGGTAAAGGGATGCGTCCCCACAAATGCAAGCGCGTTCGTCTCCTCGCCCATAATGCGTATCATCATCACCAAGGCTTCCAAACGGCTGGCTTCGCGCTCCAGTTCAAATCCCTTGCCGCTCCCTTTGAACAGCCCCATTGCTTGCAGAGCGGTTGCCAAATCCGTATACTGCGCGGTGTACGGTGGCGTAGGCGGTGTGGGTGCTGTAACGCTATACTGACCGTCAATTTGTAGTGCCGCGTTCGCTGTAAAGGTGATTGCATTGCCAGACGGTTCGAGAAATATTATCTCATGGTGCAGTGGTATCGCCGTGCCTGCGGCAAGCTCTGTCCCTGTCGTTAAGTCCACCGCCGCCAGCTTTAGCTTCCCGCTACCCGATGTCAACATAACAAGCGCACTTTGCCCCGCTGCCAGCTCCTGACCGCTCGTGAAGGATACGGCCGTAAACCGCCCCTTGCTACCCTTTAGCGATACGCCCACACGCTGTGCCACCGCGCTAACCAGCGCGTCAGACGCTGTCCCTGCTGCCAATTTGGCGGCAAGTTCTTTGTCTCGTTGGGTAAAGGAGGCTACGACCGCCGCTGTTTTTGTTTGTAGGCTCGCTGTCACACGGTTAGCGGTTTCCGATAAGATAGCAGGGGTAAACTTATCACGTAGAAAGCTCAGTGTCACAACGGGGTCTCCTAACGAACCAGGCGCAACCGCACCCCATGCGACCACACCACTTAGCACCGCCGCCACAACCGCTAGTGACAACAGCCAACGTGGTTTCATTGCATGTTCTCCAGCACATAGTTGCAGAATGCTTCGTTGGTGGCGCCGTCTGCGCGTCCTGTGATGCTCATGCGCTTCTCTTGGAACATGCAAACATCAAGTGCGTCTGACAAGCGTTTGGCCTTGTCCACATGTCCAATATGTTCTAGCAACATGACCGCCGCTCGCAACATTGAGCATGGGTCAGCGTATGCTGCGCGTCCTTCTGCCACCATACGGGGGGCAGAGCCGTGTATGGCTTCAAACATGGCATAGCGATTGCCGATGTTGGCGCTGCCCGCTGTGCCAACACCGCCTTGCAGTTCCGCCGCTTCGTCTGTTAAGATATCGCCATACAGGTTCGGCAGTACCATCACTTGAAAATCCTGCCGCCGCTTGGTATCAAGCAACTTTGCTGTCATAATATCGATGTACCAATCGTCAAAGGCAATGTTAGGATACTCTGCCGCCATGTCCTTACAAATACTCAAAAACTTACCATCGGTGGTTTTGACCACATTTGCTTTTGTGACAGCGGTGACGCGTGTGCGCCCTGTCTTTTTGGCATGGTCAAACGCCAAACGGGCAATGCGCTCTGTGCCGCCCGTTGTGGTAATCGTAAAATCAATGGCAATATCGCTGTCAACGTGAACCCCTTTACTCCCCACAGCATACGCGCCCTCTGTGTTTTCGCGAAAGAACACCCAGTCTATCCCTTGGTCAGGCACTTTAACGGGGCGGACATTCGCAAAAAGGTCAAGCTCACGACGCATCGCAACGTTTGCTGATTCGATGTTCGGCCATGGGTCACCCGCTCTTGGTGTTGTTGTTGGTCCTTTGAGGATGACATGGCATTCTTTTAGCGCCGCGAGCACCTCCTCAGGAATTGCCTTGCCGCACGCCGCACGGTTTTCAATCGTCAACCCTTCTATCGTGCGGAACACGATTTTGCCCTCCGCAACTTCCTGCGCCAACAGCTGTTCTAGCACGCGTGCCGCCTGCGCTGTAATGATAGGTCCGATGCCGTCGCCGCCGCACACACCAATGATAATTTGCGGTAGTGTCTCGTAAGCAACTGGTGCTTCTTGCGCTTTCATGCGTTCCACGCGTTTTTGCTGCGCCACAATCAGGGCGCGAATCTTTAGCAGTGCTTCCTCCACGAAGATTCCTCCTATACAATATGTAATACCGACCACTATTTTGTCGAACAGTTTTATATTTTAACGTTTTCGATACCTATAGTATACTGTAAATCTCCCATTCTGTCAAAGTGTCTCGTCAAAATAAATGCCGTGTGTCGGAAACATCTGTGATAATACTTATCCCAGATAAAAATATACCATTATTTTTATCTCCAGCTCGCCGGATTTGCGGCGAAGCCGCAAGGGATTAGTATTGACGACATTTCAGCGACCATTGGTCGCCACACGCGCTGTGCGCGTGATAAAAACATGACATGTTTTTATTTGAAATTCATATAACACGTTACCCAAATATTCTAACACTCAGCGATGCCATCATAAATCCAACAACATCCGCAAGCAAGGCGCAGGGTAATGTGTACCGCGTTTTGGAAACACCTGCCGCACCGCAGTATAATCCTAAGACATAGAAGGTAGTTTCTGTTGACCCCAACATGACAGCGGTTGTACGTCCCACCACAGAATCCACCCCATGGGTCGTCATCAACTCTGCCCCAACCGCCAGCGCGCCGCTGCCACTAAATGGACGCAATAGCATAAGCGGCACACATTCTGTTGGTATCCCCAGCCAACCACAAAGGGGTCGTAACGCCTCTGTTGCCATATCCAATGCCCCAGACGCGCGTAACATACTAATCACTGATAGCAAAATAATTAGGGCTGGGGCAATTCGCAACACGACCCCTAGCCCATCCTTTGCCCCTGCCAGCATGGCATCAAAGATATCCACGCCCTTGTACAATCCATAAACGGACACAGCCAATAGTATGGCAGGCACTGTCATTGCAAGGGCTATATTCATCGTTTGTGTCCTCCCCCTGCACAAAGTCTGGCGCTTGCGATAGCGATAGCCATTGACACCAAAGAAGTAAGCCAGACATGCGGCAGTATGTCAAAGGGTGCGACTGCGCCGTTTGCACTACGCAAGGATGCCACGGTCACGGGTATAATTTGTAGTGAAGCGGTGTTAATGACCACTAACAGGGCAAACCCATGTGAGGCACGTGTGCCGCCGCCCTCTAATGTTTGCAATCCTTTGGCGGCCAATAACCCCATAGGGGTCGCCGCATTGCCAAGCCCTAATAAATTAGCAGACACATTGGCAGATAATGCCTGCATAGTGGGTCTATCCGCTTTCGGGAACAACCAGCCTAGGATTGGTCTAAGTGCGGCAGACAACTTCTCCGCCAGCCCTGAACGTCGCATGACCTCCATAACCCCGCTCCACAAACAAATCATGCCGCATAACGATAAACACAGGGTCACAGCTGACCCCGCACCTGCTGTTAATGCCCCTGTCAAGGCATCTGCCTTGCCCGTTCCAAGGGCGCATAACACGGCAATAGCCGCCATTGCGACCCAAATCCATGACATCATAGCTATTTGCCTCACCTTTCACCAATAAATAATTGGAATTTTTAGCACTGTTTACATATGTTTACTCGCTTGTCACTTTTGAAATTGTATGAGACAAGCCGCGTTCTTATGTCAAATAGTCCTGTTCTCGTTACTGCAAGTACATTTTTTAGCTTTTTTTATCACAAACCGCCGAGCTTTGCTATTAATTAGAATTTAATGAAAGATATTGACAAATAACGCAAACATGAATATAATGAATACCATTCATCAAATGTAGTGTTGTGTTCTTGCCATTCGAGGGG
>JAVBKJ010000050.1:0-9212 GCA_031554075.1 Oscillospiraceae bacterium
TGCAAGAACCGTTTTTGTATTCTAAAACAATCGGTGAGAATATCAAAGGCGCGCGGTCTGAAGCGGCACTGGCACACCTTGAAACCGTGTCGCGCGTGGCGGCAATTCATGACACTATCTCGGAACTTGACGACGGCTATGATACGAAAATTGGCGAGCGCGGCGTTACCTTGTCGGGCGGACAAAAACAACGCGTCGCCATTGCCCGCATGTTATTACAGAACGCGCCCATTATGATTTTTGACGACAGCCTGTCCGCGGTGGATACGCAGACAGATGCGCAGATTCGCGCGTCGCTCAAACAGCACACACAGGACGCCACCGTGGTGTTAATCTCACATCGTATTAGCACACTCATGCACGCCGATACGATTCTGGTACTCGACAACGGGCGCGTTGAGGCAATGGGGTCACATGAAACACTGTTAGGTGGCGACAATTCTTATCGCAAGGTGTACGACATGCAGCGTGCTGTTGTGGAAAGCGAGGTGACCACCCATGGATGAAAACCAAGAGTTTCAGTATCCTAAGTCGTTTTCGCTGAAAACATGGCTTAAAATCTGGCCGTTTGCGCGTGGGATGGGCAAAAAGCTTATATTAATTGCCGCATTGCTTGTTGTGAATGCTTTTATTGACATTTTATATCCGCTGATGTTGGCGCATGTGCTGAATAATAATTTGGCGGTGGGATCAACGGCGGGCTTGGTGCCGTACTTTATCTTACTAGGGTCGTTGGTGCTCGTTCAAGTGTCGTGCGTCTACTTCTTTTTGCGACATGCGATGTTCGCCGAGTTTTATATCACCAAAGAGCTGCGGCAGGCGGTGTTTGAACATTTGCAGGTACTGCCGATTTCCTATTACAACCAAACCCCTGTTGGCTACATACTAGCACGCGCAGTGTCGGACACGGCCAATATCGGCGATCGATTGGTGTGGGGCATTGTTGACATGAGCTGGGGTGTGGGGTACATGATTTTTGCAATTATTGCCATGTTTGTGTTAAATTGGAAACTGGCGTTAATTGTACTGGCGCTAATGGTCGTTTTGGCACTGCTTACAGGTTGGTTTCAACAGCGGATACTGGTGATGAATCGCAAGGTGCGCCGCCGCAATTCCATTATGACAGGGGCGATGAACGAAGGCATCGTGGGCGCACGCACGACGAAATCACTCGTCTTGGAGGAACAGAACCTAGCCGAATTTATGAGCATTACAGGTGCTATGAAAAAGTTATCCACAAAAATTGCGCTCATGCGGTCTATCTTTTCCCCGTTGGTGTTCTTTGTTGGGTCGCTGGCGGTGGCGATGGTGCTAGGGATGGGCGGCGCAATGGTGACAGAGCAAGTAATCTTAGTTGGCACGCTGTCGGCATTTATCAATTTAGCGTTGGGCATTATCCATCCGCTTACACAAATTGCGCACGTGCTACCCGAATTTGTTGCCTCACAGGCAAACGTCGAGCGTGTGTCTGCTATGCTAGAAAAACAGCCAGAAATCGTAGATGCGCCCGACGTGGTGGCGCGATACGGCTCAAATTTTGACCCCAAAGAGGAAAATTGGGAGCCGCTTCATGGAGAAGTAACATTTCAAGATGTGACATTTCGGTACCCCGATGGGACTGTCAATGTGTTGGAGCATTTTAACTTGATAGTACCTGCTGGCGCGACCGTGGCGATTGTGGGTGAAACAGGCGCGGGGAAATCGACACTCGTAAACCTTGTGTGTCGCTTTTTTGAGCCGACAGGCGGTCAGGTACTCATTGACGGGCGGGACATCCAGTCACGCAGTCAGCTGTGGCTACACAGCCATCTGGGCTACGTATTGCAAAATCCACATCTGTTTTCGGGTTCGGTTCGTGAAAACATACGGTATGGACGGCTAAACGCGACGGATGCAGAGGTGGAGGCCGCCGCACGAGCGGTGTCCGCGCACCAGTTTATTGAGCAACTAGAAGGTGGCTGGGATGCCGATGTCGGCGAAGGCGGCGACAGACTGTCCACTGGTCAGAAACAGCTCCTATCGCTGGCACGGGCAGTACTAGCAGACCCACGAATCTTTGTCTTGGATGAGGCGACGTCGTCTATTGATACGCAAACAGAAGCACTCATTCAAGAGGCAACCATGACACTGTTGGCAGGTCGCACCTCCTTTGTGATTGCGCATCGGCTGTCTACCATTCGCACGGCGGATATCATCCTTGTGGTGGCAGATGGCGATATTATCGAACGTGGCACGCATGAATCACTGATGGCGGCGCGCGGCAGTTATTACGAACTATTTACAAAGCAATTTTCGACGTTTGTCCCTGAACAAAAGGAGCAGTAATCTAGCAAATTAGGTGTATGATTGGAGAGATTACAATGGTTCATGTTGTGTATTGCGATGACAAGGAAAAAGTGTTGGAAAAAATTCTACAAGGCACAAAAACGATGGTAGTGCGCGGCGCGGCGGGCAGAAAAATTCCACATTCCAGAGTGTTCGAGGGTGAAACCCTGTACTTTATGAAAAAAGGGACAGCGCAAATTTCGGCCATGGCTACGGTGACAGATGTTCACAATTTTGTGAAGCTAACGGACGACGAGATTACACAGACGCTTGACAATCATCAAAGCAGGCTTGCGTTATCTGAGAAACAGAAAGAACGCTGGCATAAAAAATGCCTCATCTTGGTCGGCTTTCAGGAGGTTAAGTCCATACCGCCGCTGTCATTTGACCACCAAGGCAATATGGACGACTGGCTCATCATTGATAAGATTGAAGATGTGGTGGTTGGTACAAGCCTCCCCTACAACTACGAAAAGTCTAAGTTTTAGCTGCTACGAAATATTGACAAATGACGCGTTCATAAATGCCTGTGAAATAACTTCACAGGCATTTCTTGTATCGCGGAACAGGCGAGCGGCAAACCACCAAACCACAATCAAAGTACCTCCCAAATAAAGTTTTGACGATGATGCAATAAAACCACCAAGACGGGCATTAGTATAGTGACAGGGTGAGGGTATGATATATTTTTCGGTAAGCACGGACAACAAACACAATCAATGGACGAGGCAAGACGATCAATACAGTGAACGTTTGTTGTCCGAAATAGGGTCAGGGGATAAAGACGCGCTAGCTAGGTTATATGTGCAAACAAAAGCAGCCGTCTATGGCTTTGCCCTGTCCATTTTACGAAACACGCATAGCGCCGAGGATGTCATGCAGGAGACATATGTGAGGATATTTCTGTCAGCCGTTGGCTATACGCCACAGGGCAAACCCATGGCGTGGATACTGCGGATTGCGCGCAATCTTGCTTTGATGAAATTACGGGAGAAGGAGCACAGCGAGCTTACCGAGGTGGCGCACTTTACGACAGTGTATGACATTAACGTGACAGAAAAGGTGGTGTTGGAAGCGGCCATTAATATCCTGTCAGCAGACGAACGGCAAATCATCGTATTGCATAGCATGAGCGGACTGAAGCACCGCGAAATTGGCGCACTGCTGGCGTTGCCGTTGTCCACAGTTCTTTCCAAGTATCGACGCGCATTACAAAAACTACAAAAATATATGAAGGAGGATTTCTAAATGAATCAGGTTGAAAAACAGCTGAAGCGCGCGATAGACGCACACACACCTGATGTTTTAGAAAAAATTCTTCTTCGCTGTGAGCAGCAGACAGGAGATGTAACCATGACAGAGATGATAGGTGTTATGCCCAAGGTGGCAAGTGAGCCAAAAGCCAATGTTGCTTGGAAGCGGTGGGTGAGTACCGTTGCCGCCCTGCTAATTGTCGTGTTCGGCGGCTATTATGGGTATGGCTACTATGCAGGCAATGTGGCGGTAGATTCCGTTATTGCGTTTGATGTGAACCCAAGCATACAGCTTACCGTCAATCGTGCGGAGAAGGTATTGTCCGCCAAAGCGCTTAACAGCGATGCAGACATCATACTCAAAGATATGAATCTAAAAGGCGTGGATTTAGAGGTGGCTGTGAACGCGCTCATCGGCGCAATGCTCAAAAATGGATACGTTGATGAGATTAAAAATTCTATTCTCATTTCTGTTGAGCATAAGAATCAGCAAAAAAGCACGGCGTTGCAGACGCGATTATCCAGTGAGGTGGCTAGCCTACTAGATGCCTATTCTGTAAAAGGTGCTGTGCTAAGCCAAACAGTAACCGACGACGAACGGTTGGCGGCACTTGCCAAGGAACACGGTACGTCGCTGGGCAAGGCGGCCCTTGTCGATCTACTGGTGAGCCAAGACACACGCCTAAATTTTGCAGACATTGCGAAGCTTTCGATTAACGACATTAATTTATTAATGGCGGCAAAAGGCATGACAACAGAAAATCTGGCTTCGAGCGGACGTGCCAACAGCAGTGAGTACATCGGAGAAGAGAAGGCGTTGTCAGTGGCACGTCAGCACGCGAATGTGCAAGCCAGCGAGGCGACACTTAGTAAGGTGAAGCTGGATTGGGACGACAGACGCATGGTGTATGACATCGAATTTTTCAGCGGCGATGTTGAGTATGATTACGAGATAGACGCCGTTACCGGCGCGATTCTTGCCTTTGACCGCGACGTGGCGCATCCACCGATTGCCAAGCCGCTGCCCTCAAGCAGACCAGCGATTGTGCCACCAGTTGCGCCATCGCCGCAAGTGGACCAGTATATCGGCAACGACAAGGCGAAACGTATCGCGCTCGATCATGCAGGATTGCAGGATGCGCCAAGCAATCGGCTGAGGGTGTCGCTCGACAGCGAGCATAACAAAGTGACCTATGATGTGGAATTTCGAAACGGACGAACCGAGTACGAATACGAAATAGACGCTATTAGTGGGCAGATTATCGAATGGGACAGCGAGTATGACGACTAGCGTGTACTTGTCCTATATAACAATAACGCCGTGGAGCTGTCTCCACGGCGTTATTGTTATATATTTTTATCGAGAAATAGTATTATCGCACATCTGCATGGAAATTGACAGGCATTTGCGATTCAGCAATGGGATGAAAGACCGCTTGTTGCTCGGCAAGTTTGGGCAGTGCCTTTCGTAAGGCCGAAACTGTCGTGTCGGAAACTGATAAGCGCACAAAGCTTGTGCCGTTAGCCTTTTCAATTTTCTCGAGCAACGAGTCGGCAACAGAAAAGCTGCTAGCAGTGTCAGCAACAGAGATTGTCCAGTCCCACAGGCGGTATCCATGCCCTGCTAACGCATCGCGATAAGCAGGGGTCATCTTCGTTTTTGAGCCGCCCTGCACGCGTACAAGGCGCGACTGGGCGAGCGTGGCTTTTCGTAACCGTTCGTTGGTTTCCTGCAACACTTGGAGCATCGCGTCTGGCGACTCAAAGAAAGGTTCTTCGTCTGCCCCCAGAATCCCAATGCTGTGACCTGTGCCAATGACACGGCGTACAACGTCATTACTCTCTTTGAGTGCTTGCTCAGTAAAGAAAAAAGTGGCTAAAATGCCATGACTGTCTAAAACGTCTAACAGTGCGGGCATCGCCGCAGCCGAGGTAACATCAAAGCTTACATAAAGGATAGGCGGCTGTGTTACCTTCGGCGAGGGGGTGGGCGTTGCCGTCACACCGCTGGGTTGCGGTGCGGGGGAGGGGGGCGTGTGTAAACGTTCATAGTCCTTACTGTACTGCGCAAGCTTATTACTATAGCCTGTGACAAAGTCCGCATCTGAGGAAAGAACGGGGGCTGTCTTGATACGAATAATCGTACCGTAGGCTGTTGCTATACGCGTGTAGCTGATGTCAAAGTAAGAGCAGATAGCATCCAGCGGCAGATAAAAGATACCGTTATTTTCTATCACGGCGTAGTCGTACTGACGGTATGAATCAAATGCCACAAATAAGTCAAGATTAAAATGCAATGAACGCTCTGTATTGTAGACTGTGAGATACCGCTGGGTTTTATTATAGGTGACAGTGATACCTGCGTCGCTGTCGTCTAGCAACTGCGACGGGATATAAATGCCGCTAGAAAGCTGCACTGGCATGTACCATTCCCACGCTGGGTTAAGCCAGTAGTTTACAGCACCATAGTAATATACGTCTGCGGCAGACGCTGGCTTGGTTAAAAGGCTTAGTAGCAAGATAAACGCCAAAGGGATACTGATATGTTTGATTCGCAATGTTGCTCACCTCAGCTTCAGCATACCTGTTTTTCGCCGTTTCGTCAAGACGATTACAAATCGGCAGCGGGTGCTTCTGTTTCAGTGGCGGGGACAGCCGCCAGCTGCTCAAGGTACAAGTCGATGACTGCTTTCTCCAAAGCCTCGCGAACCAGCGGGTTGATGGGGTGAACAATGTCGCGGAAGCTATTTTCGTGGGTTTTGCGTGAGGGCATGGCTAAAAAGTAGCGATCTGGTCCGTCGATAATTTTCATGTCGTGAACGACAATTTCATTATCAAATGTGACAGAAACGACCGCTTTCATGCGTCCTTCGTTCGTAATACTACGAATTTTAATATCTGTGATGTTCAAGGGTAGTGGCCTCCTAAATCGTATTGGCTAAAAAATTTTAGTCTTTCCCCAAAATGCTATTTATATTTTACTTGTTTTACACTATAATACAACAGGGAATGAATAGTAAAATCGCTAGATTATGGGGGATGAAACATGAACAAGGCAAATGCAGCATGGCTATATACGCCAAAGCGGATACACCTAGTGGGCATCGGTGGCGTCTCGATGAGTGCGCTAGGAGATGTATTGTCCCACATGGGTCATACTGTCTCGGGCTCGGATATGCAGGAAAGTGACGCAACAAAGAGGCTTGCCGAAAAAGGCATTGCCATTCACATCGGTCACCAAGGGGCGTGGATTGCAGGGCAGGATGCTGTTATCCGCACTGCGGCGGCAAAGGACACAAACCCTGAAATCGAAGCGGCACGCGCCGCGGGTATCCCTGTGTACGAACGCGCTCAGGTGTGGGGTATGCTCATGCTGGGTTACGAACACCGCTGGTGTATTAGCGGCACGCACGGCAAAACCAGCACAACAGGCATGGCGACACATATTGCCATGGCGGCAGGATGGGCGCCCACTGTGATGATGGGGGGCGACTTGCCGCTCATGGGCGGCGGACATCGCTTAGGGGACAACAAATTGATGATTGCGGAGTCCTGCGAGTATTGCAATTCATTTTTGTCGTTTGCTCCCACTAGTTGCACCATCTTAAATGTGGAAGCCGACCATCTGGATTTCTTTTCAGGCTTGTCAGATATCGTTGCCTCCTTCGCGGCCTTTGCGGCCTTGACGCCCGAACAGGGCGGTTTTGTGGTCATCAATGGTGACGACCCTAACGCTGAGCGTTGTATAGATGGGCTGAAAAGGCCCATTATACGATTTGGTAAAGGGGCAAACTGCACGGTGACGTGTTGTAACGTTGTCATCAATCGCGGGTACTACACGTTCGACATTTGGGCTGATGGCGCGTGTTATGCCCATGTCTCGTTGCAGGTGCCAGGGGAACACAATATGTTAAACGCCCTTGCCGCCGCCGCTGGCGCTCACGCCATGGGCATCGAGGGGCTAGCAGTGGGTGAGGGGCTATCGTCCTTTACAGGAGCAGGACGGCGCTTTCAGCGCGTGGGAGACTATCATGGTGCTAATATAGTGGACGACTATGCCCACCATCCAACAGAGGTTATAGCCACACTAAAAACCGCGCGTGACATGGGCTATGAGCGCGTTGTGTGTGCGTTTCAGCCCCACACGTATACAAGAACAGCCGCACTGTTTGACGACTTCGTTGCCGCGCTATCCATCGCGGATAGGGTGCTGATAACGGAAATCTACGCCGCGCGCGAGGCAAAGACAGGGCTGAGCGCGGCAACGCTGGCAGACGCCATCCCCAACGCCACGTTCCACGAATCCTTAGCGGACGTGACCGCGGCACTGGCACAAGAATGCCGCGCAGGCGACTTGGTGATTACCATGGGTGCGGGCAATATCAGCCAAGTGGGGTACCAAATCGTAGGAAAGTAAAAGACAAAAAACACGCTAAGCCCCGACGGTGTTGCTTCCGTCGGGGCTTCATTATGTCATATATATCATTTAGTTATCGTTGATGAAGGGTGCAGCGGGGCAAGTGTAGCGGCCCAAAGGCGTGGGCTAAACTTGCATCTGCTTCTTGCGTGACAAATTAATTGTTCCATCCTGCATTTCATTCACCCATTCAAGTGACTTCCCTGTGCCATAAGCCACACAGCTAACGGCCTCGTCGGCCACATGGGTTTCAATGCCTGTTTTGGATTGAATTAGCTTGTCAAAGCCCCAGACGAGGCTGCCGCCGCCCGTCATAATAATACCATTTGTCGATATATCTGCCACTAGCTCTGGCGGTGTGCGCTCTAGCACACTATGAATACCTTCCACAATGCGTGTGGATACTTCTTCAAACGCTTCAATCATTTCGCTTGAGCTAACCTCGACCACCTTGGGCAGACCAGTCATCAAGCAGCGACCTTTTATTTCAATTGTCTTTTCCTCTGTGCGCGGGTATACACAGCCGATACTAATTTTTAATTCCTCGGCAGTGCGCTCACCAACCAGTACATTATGCTTGCGACGGAGATACTTAACGATAGCCTCGTCAAACTGGTCACCTGCGATTTTGATAGAGGCAGATTCGACAATACCCGAAAGTGAGATAACCGCGATATCTGTTGTGCCGCCGCCTATATCAACCACCATATGACCCACAGGCTTGGTAATGTCGATGCCAGCACCAATCGCGGCGGCAACGGGTTCTTCAATCAAATACACACGACGCGCCCCCGCTTGCGTACCAGCGTCAATAACGGCACGTTCTTCGACCTCGGTAATGCCAGACGGGACGCAGATAACAAGGCGCGGCTTGAAGATGCGAAAGCCAGACACTTTTCGTAAAAATTCTTTTATCATACGCTCGGTCATATCATAGTCAGAGATAACACCTTCACGCAGGGGACGCATGGCAACAATATTGCCTGGGGTTCGCCCGAGCATCTTTTGAGCGTCTGTACCGACCTTTAAGAGCTTGCCTGTGTTCTTATCTATCGCCACAACGGAAGGCTCGCGCAAGACAATGCCTTTGCCCTTGACGAACACGAGGATGGAGGCTGTTCCTAAATCCAGCCCTATATCACGATTAAAAAAAGACATGTTTTCACCAACCTACATTAGACTTACTGCTATAGTTTCGCCATATAAACAACAGTTAT
>JAVBKJ010000153.1:0-3720 GCA_031554075.1 Oscillospiraceae bacterium
AAATAAAACTCCTTTTGATAAAGTCGATAAGCGGTTTGGCAACCGTTTAACTGAATCAAAAGGAGGACATTCGAATGTTGAATGACATGAATAGCTTATACTAATTCCAATGCTGTCATGTATGGTAGTCCATAAGAGATTTTTGATGTGGGTGATTGTGAGCGCGATTGAAGTATGGTAGAATGGTATCAAGCTAATCGCGGTATCGTCTTTTGTACTACCATGAGGAAGGGATGATTATATGTCTGATTTGTCAGAAATTCGCGATACAATTGCCATGCTACCGACACTGATGAACCGTATGGAGGGCTTGCAGAATAGCGTATGTAAGGCCGAGATGGCAGTTTCATCTATGCTTTTACAGTATGAACGTGAAAAGCGCGATGTGGAGCGCATTCAAAAGGAGTCATTTTCTACCTTTTTACTAAAAATGGTCGGCAAATATGAGGATATAGTGGAAAAGGAACAACGGGAAGAAATAGACGCAAAACTTGCGTACGACAGGGAAGTGACACATCTTGCCACCTTAAAGGCAGATATGGAAACCCTTGCGTTACGCATTGACGAGCTACGCCAGTTATCGCGCACCTATGAAAATGAGCTTGAACGCCTTCGTTGTCAGCTTGAAGGCAGACTCTCTGAACCCGAGGGACAGCAGTATCGTCTTTTGCAGGACAAGCGGAAGTCGTATATTTCGCAAATGATGGAGGTCGGTGAAGCGCTCTCTGCGGCTAGGAACGTGAAGGCTACTGCGATGCGTGCGCGGGAATCACTTGGCAAAGCGGACGGCTGGGCTACCTTTGATATGCTTGCCAGTGGTGGTGTAATTTCACATCTGGCTAAGTACTCACATGTAGACGATGCCGAAGCCTGCTTTCACAAGCTAGATTCGCAGATAAGAACCCTGAAAACAGAACTTTCGGATATCTCTGGGGTCACTGTTGTTGGGCTGGGTGAAATATCTGGCACAGAACGGGTGGTTAATTTCTGGTTTGATAATATTTTTACCGATTGGTCTGTCCACGGTCAGATTCGAGGCAATGCCGAGACGATTAGCAAATTGCTAAACAGTATTGGTAGCGTTGAATCGAAGCTTACCACGCGACAACGCGAATGTCAGGGGTTAATGGCGGAAAACAAGCGTAAACAGGAAGATCTGTTGTTGTCGCTCAATTTACAATAATCTCGTAACAATAAGGATAGGATGAGGTGTTCAATATGCAAAAGATAGCGCCATGTATGTGGTTTGACACAAATGCACTGGAAGCGGCTACATTTTATACGTCTATGTTTGCAAACAGCAGTATCGACTGTGTCGCGAAATACCCAGAGGGTGGTGGGATGCCAGCGGGTACTGTGCTGAGTGTTCGTTTTTCGCTGTGTGATCAGGAGTTTGACGCGTTAAATGGCGGACCGATGTTTCAGATTACGCCCGCGATTTCGTTCTTTGTAGCCTGTGAGACAGCGGCGGAGATTGATGCCCTGTGGGCGAAGCTGTCAGATGGCGGATTTGTGTTTATGGAGCTTGACAAGTACCCATTTTCCGAGCGTTTCGGGTGGGTGGGCGACAAATACGGTGTGTCATGGCAACTAAGCCTTGATGGAAGCAAGCAAAAAATTTCACCGTTTTTGATGTTTTGCCGCGAACACCACGGTCAGGCAGAGGAAGCGATGAGAACTTACTGCCAGTTATTTGAAAACTCCCGTATTACCAATATGGCACGCTATGGCGAAGAGGATGACCAGCCGTGTGGCACAGTAAAACTTGCCTCTTTTTTGCTCGACGGTCGCGACTTTATGGCAATGGACAGCGCGGCGCCGCATCAATTTACCTTTACAGAGGGATTGTCGTTTTACGTTTATTGCAACACACAAGCAGAAATCGACCGCGTTTGGGACAGCTTAACCGCCAACGGCGGCGAGGAATCGCAGTGTGGTTGGCTAAAAGATAGGTTTGGGGTGTCATGGCAAATCGTCAATGAAGGCTTTGAAAAAATGCTCGACGACAGCAACCCCGTGCGTGCCAAACGTGTGATGGATACACTTTTTACCATGAAAAAGATTGATATGCAAGCACTGAACGACGCCTATAACGGTGTGTGAGTGACATCGAATCATGCGTGTGATGTTGGTGATGTGTATACCAAATGTAACCTTAATGAAATGCTGGATTACATTATTTTCAATGGTAAGCTAAATATAACAACTACGTTAGAAAATGTTTACAATCTAAATTGGACAAATAAAACACGGGAAGGCATATGCCCTCCCGTGTTTCAAAACGTTACTTCTTGGTTGCAGTCATCAGCATTAACGTTAAATAGTTCTCTGTATCTGCGTCATGCAACTCAAAATCGGCAGTAGACCGCCAAATTGATTTTCCATCAGGAATTTCTTTCGCATACGTAACGTCAACTAAGTCGGATTTTTGCCACAACTTATACCACCACTCAGCACTGTGCCACGCATACATGTTGGATTCCCAAAATGGTTTCATTTCTTTAGGCAACCCATTATCAAATTCACGGGTGAGCCCAGGATTGACGAGACCGAATTGTCCTCCTTGCTTAACAAGTCTTGCATAGTGGTCGCAAAGATAACACTCGTCTGTGCCGAAATAGTGATACGAATCTATGCTAATCGCGGCATCAAAAAAATCATTCGCGTAGGGCAATTTATGTGCTTCGGCGTTAATTGGAAACACCTTGTCACTTACGCCTGCTTTTACGAAGCGTTTGTAATTATCGCTGGCACTAAACCAAAGGTCGTTGGCAAATACAGTTACACCAAATTCTTTTGCTAATATAATTGATGTAAAACCAGCGCCGCATCCCATATCAAGCACACGCATTCCGGGTTTTAATGTCATTTTTTTGCAGAGTTCTTCTAGCAAAACAATGCAATTCGGTCCAGTGAAATAAACTGAATCTTTGCGTATGTCATCAATTAGCTCTTGAATAAAGCTGCCGTATTTCTTTTCAAATAATAATTCTTGCACTAAATAAGTCTCCTTAAAATTTGTATTCTATTAGCCACTTACATAAGAGGTGGCAAAAGAATAACACCCAAGACAGTTTCGCGTTTTGCTGAGAGCCGCCAGAATGTTATTCTGATGCTACCTCAACTACAATGAATCTATTTTTAAACATATGGACACTCCTCTCTGTTTGATTGTGTAAGTATAGCAGGTTTTATGATAATTGTAAACTGCAAAAATCTATACACAGTCCGCCGTAATCAGTATCCCTCGGCTACATTGGGGGATACTGATTTTGTGCCTAAATCTTTTTTCAGATACACCATATCAACCAGTTGCTTGCCATCTTCAAACATAGGATGGTCATAGTTGTCAATGAAAAAATTAGGAACGATATGAGAGCGTGTGAAACCGCATGTTTCGTAAAATGCAAGGATGCCCGGGCTGTCGCCTGTGCCGACCAACATTGTGTTGCCTGTCCCTGCATAATAGTCGAAAAGGTATCGAATCAACGATGTTCCATATCCACGCTTATGATACTGCTTATATGTTGCAATATTTTTAAGCTCGTAAACGCCGTCACCTTCATCCGTTACGACGCAAACACTTTTGAGTTCGTCATCATACAGGGCAAACATATCACCCCGTTCAAGATACAGATCAATCATTGATTCTTGCTCGTCTGCTAACAACAGCAACGCTAAAAAACCCTCTTTGGCGGTTTCGATTCGTGTTATTTCCAA
>JAVBKJ010000066.1:0-9585 GCA_031554075.1 Oscillospiraceae bacterium
AGGCGGTCGAGCGGGCGGCGGTTTCACAGGGATTTTAAGCGATGTAGACGAAGAAGTATGCTCGCTGGTCTCCGCTGTGCCGATTGGCATGGACGGCGGCAGCGGTGGTGGATGCAGGGGCGGACGTTGCGGCGGCTTGGGTCGCGGCTCATTGCTTACGATTCCCATCGACAAAATCAACTGTGTATCCACATCTCAATTCTAGCACAAAAAGAGCGGCAGTGTAGGGCAACCTATTCTGCCGCTTTTGGTTGCTTGCAGGTACGTCGTAATCGTATCGTTAGCCAGCAGGCATTAAGGCAAGATACACAAAACAGGAATACAGTTTGGTAAATGTTACGTTGACTTCTTACAATATTAGGCGTATACTCCTTGTATAATTGGCTTAAAACAGACTGAAATGATATACATATAGCTAGGCATTGTGAAGGGGTACATTCGATGGAAAAAAAGAAACTAAAAAGGGTGCTAATTTGTATTGCGGCATTATTGGCAATGCTAATAATGCTGTTCTTTGTGTTCAACCTGCAAATAACCATCTGGTTTGTTGGTGGAGAGAGTGCCATCTTACTAGATAGGCACACAGATTACTGGGGCAATTACAAAACCGAAAGGGTCTTACTCTGTGCTGGAAGAAACCACCCATATCTCTCTGCCTATATTCTGCTGAGGAAAAACAACTTTGGTATATGGCAAATTGAGAAACGCGGCAACTATACCCCTGATAAGGTAGTGAATGACGAAATATCCTTTGTAAAAAGTAGCGATAATACTATTGTGTTTGGGGCGGTATTAGAGCAGGAAGAACGACTGTACTGCATGGGTAAACATAAACCAGGACAACAACTAGATGAATCCATATTTCCCAAAGGGACTGCCGTTACTTTTGATACAGAAATTATTATAAATGAATACTTTGAAGGTCGAATGGTACAGTTTTTGCCGTGGAACGCCAGCTTCACCTCATTATCAGATTTTGTCGAACAACATCAAGATGAATTTTTTAAGGAACCACCCAGTATATACAATAAATAATCTACCGTGGTCAACACACAATTACAGCTATAGGGTAAACATGCGCTAGGCATTGTGAAGGGGTACAAATAATGGAAAAAAAGCAGCGAAAAAAGGTGCTAATTTGCATTGGCGTTCTCATTGCATTACTTGCGTTGGCGTACATTTTTAACTACCAGATTGTAATTCGTACTTTGTGGGCTTCTGACGCTACGGTAATTGAAACCTTTGAAGATTTGTTTTGGGGGGAAACCGTTGTA
The DNA here is from genome assembly GCA_031554075.1 of Oscillospiraceae bacterium. Taxonomy (GTDB): domain Bacteria; phylum Bacillota; class Clostridia; order Oscillospirales; family UBA929; genus WRMG01. Next base: position 1,275 of record JAVBKJ010000066.1, read on the forward strand.
CTGTATACGCGTGGTGACTACCCTGAGCGGTCTAGTTTTATTGTGTTGCAAAAGAATCATTATGGCATTTGGCGACTTATTCAGCGTGGAAACTGCACTCCTGACGAAGTCGTGAAAGATTCAATAAGCGTGTTTTCTCATTCTCCATATATACCAACCATGAATGAAGAACGATATTATGGCTGGGGCGTCTCGGAAAAGAAAGAATTAAATAAGAGTGTTTTTCCGCTTGGCATGGCAGTCGGCATGAATAATCCATTTGGACAATTCGATATTAAAATTATGCAATACAGCGTAAATGGCGTTAGTATCAATGAATTTATGCAAGAACATCAAGATAAAATTTTTAAGTAACCATGGACGATTTTGTCGAACAACATCAACATGAATTTTTTAAGAAACCATAGCCACTTTTGGTGTTGCCCCACGCGACAAATCTGGCATAAACACCCTGTTTTACATTTTCTAAAAATTTCCCTTGACAATTGCACTAAAATACGCTATCCTATATTAGCTTGCACGTAATCATGTGTGAGGACAAGTTGGCTTGTGTATGGTGGATGTAGCTCAGTCGGTTAGAGCATCAGATTGTGGTTCTGAGGGTCGGCGGTTCGATTCCGCTCATCCACCCCACAAACAAGCCAATCTATATTGGGGTGTAGCCAAGTCGGTAAGGCACCAGACTTTGACTCTGGCATTCGTAGGTTCGAGTCCTGCCACCCCAGCCAATATGATTCGCTAGCTCAGTCGGCAGAGCACCTGCCTTTTAAGCAGGGTGTCCGCAGTTCGAATCTGCGGCGAGTCACCAGAAGCGTTCTACACCTTTGCGGTGTGGGACGCTTGTCTATTTCATGCGGTGTGCGTTACCTGAGCGAAATCTGTGCATACTACAGATAGGCTATGCGACGCCACGGCGGGATAATCGCCATACAGACGCCAAATTGGGGAGGTATCTTATGCAAACACCAACGTTGTATTTAGTAATTCCTTGTTATAATGAACAAGAAGTGTTACCCATTACCGCCGCTAAGATTTTAGAAAAGTTAGAATCTTTAGTATCACGCGGTAAGATTACAGACAACAGCCGCATACTGTTTGTAGACGACGGCTCAAAGGACCCCACATGGCGTATCCTAGACGACTTAACAAAGACAAATCCACACTTTGCCGCTGTGAAGCTGGCGCGCAATGCAGGACATCAGAACGCGTTACTAGCAGGGCTAACGACGGCTGTAGAGCTGTCTGATGTCATGATATCCATGGATGCGGACTTGCAAGATGACATAGGCGCAATTGATGCGTTTGTTGATAAATACCTTGAGGGCTTTGATGTGGTGTACGGGGTGCGTAGCACGCGCAAGAAGGACACCTTTTTCAAGCGCAACACGGCATTGATGTTTTATAAATTGATGCAATCCATGGGCGTTGACATGGTTTACAACCACGCCGATTACCGTCTGATGAGCAAGCGAGCGGTGGTAGAGCTACTTGGCTACCGCGAGGTAAACGTGTTTTTGCGCGGGCTTGTGCCGATGATTGGCTTCCCTAGCTGCTCTGTTTCGTATGAGCGCAACGAGCGGTTTGCAGGCGAGAGCAAGTATCCGCTGGCAAAAATGATTGCCTTTGCCATACAAGGGATTACCTCGCTAAGCGTACAGCCCATACGCATGATTACCACCGTGGGCGTCATCTCGTTTTGTGCGAGCATTGCGTCACTGCTTTACTACTTGGCACTGTACTTTATGGACAGGACTGTCCCCGGCTGGGCAACAGTGGTGATATCCATCTGGCTGTTGGGTGGTTTACAGCTGCTGAGCATCGGTATTATCGGCGAATATATCGCCAAAACGTATTTAGAAACGAAGCATAGACCGCGTTTTATCATAGAATCCACCATCATTAGCGGCGAAAAATCGGCATAAGCGACATGATTTGTTGATTATGTAGCGTATTATTGGGAATTAGACGACATTTGAGAAGTTAACAATTGCCGAAAAATAGTTACTGCTTCGGTACTTGACAGGCTGATAATAATTGCCTATAATGTATTTGTTAAGTTGACATAATAGCGTGCTGCCTGTTTTTGGCTAGAAATATTTGAGGAAATTTTTAATTTCCAGATTTACCTACTATACGCAAGCGCAAAAATGATTTATAATAGTTAAAATAAGAATCGACTGGGGCGTGCAGCATGGAGAAAATTAAACGCGAGGAATTTCTGCGATTAGTGACCTATATGAAGGAAAACTACGGCGTGAACTTGGAACAGAAGTTGACGCTTGTTGAGGGTCGTCTATGGAGTGTATTAAATCAGAAGGGATTTCGCACGCTTGACGAGTACTTTAACTTTGTTGTGTCGGACAAAACGGGAGAAGAAGCAAAGACGCTTGTTACCCGACTTACAACGAACTATACATATTTTCTACGGGAAGACCAACACTACAAATTCCTTGTTGAAAAAATTCTACCAAACTTGCAGGCAACATTGCGCGAGAAGGATTTGCGCATTTGGAGCGCTGGCTGTTCCTCGGGCGAAGAACCCTTTACAACGGCTATTGTGCTAGATGACTATTTTGGCACGCAAAAGTCACAGTGGGATTCGAAAATTTTGGCAACAGATATTTCACCGCAGGTGCTGCGTATGGCACAGGAGGCGACGTATCCTGAGGAGCGTTTGCAAAACCTCTCCCCCGCTTGGAAAAGCAAGTATTTCACAAAGCAAGGTCCTGATATGTTTAAGGTAAACGACGCCATACGAAATGAAGTTATTTTCCGTTCCTTTAACCTAATGGACAAAACAATGCCATTTCGGAAAAAATTCCATGTCGTATTCTGCCGTAATGTCATGATATACTTTGACAAGCCGACAAGAGATGCGCTAGTCGAGCGTTTTTACGATGTATTAGAGCCAGGCGGACATCTTTTTATAGGACTATCGGAAACCGTCTCGAAGGCGGATACGAGATTTACCTTTGTGCAACCCTCAATTTACCGAAAGGGATGAGTGCCGTGGCTGACAAACTAAAAGTTCTAATAGTCGATGACTCCATGTTTTTTCGCGCCGCGATTATCAAGGGTCTTGCTGGCGAGCAAGATATCGACATTATTGGCGAGGCGTATGACCCCTATGACGCACGCGACAAAATTTTAGAGCTAGAACCTGATGTAATGACACTTGACGTTGAAATGCCGTACATGAACGGCGTGGAGTTTTTGAAAGTGCTGTTGCCGCAATGGCCAATCCCTGTGATTGTTGTTAGTACAGCGAAACGGTACGCGGCGGATGCGCTTCGTGCTGGTGCGCTTGACTTTGTCAGTAAGCCAGAGAACCGTTCCCCCGAAAGTTTTGCGGCGTTTACAGCAGATTTGGCGCGTCGTATTCGCTCCGTCGTGGGACAAGGGCGTGCCAAGCAGTACAGAGAACGCGCGGAAGCAGTTGCCCCACAGCCAGTTGTTGGCTCATGGCGGTTTAATGGCGTGCTTGCCATTGGTGCATCCACAGGCGGCACACAGTCCACCGCCAAGATTTTGAAAGCACTGCCCGGCGATATGCCCGGCATGGTCATAGTACAGCACATGCCACCCGACTTTACGCGGATGTACGCTGAAAATCTTGATAGAGACTGCGCATTGACGATAAGGGAAGCGAAGGACGGCGACAGTATCGAGCAGGGTGTGGTGCTGATTGCACCAGGCAATATGCAGATGGAAGTCGTTAAAAAAACGCTTGGTTACGGCGTTCGTTGTTATATGGGCGACAAGGTTAGCGGACACTGCCCCTCGGTAAACGTGTTGTTTAACTCGGTTGCCAAAACATGCGGCAAAAATTCTCTTGGTGTGATACTAACAGGTATGGGTGCAGACGGCGCAACAGGTCTGCTTGCCATGCGTGAAACAGGGGCGCATACCATCGGGCAGGACGAAAAGTCAAGCGTCGTGTATGGTATGCCACGTGAAGCGTATGAAATGGGTGCTGTTGTAAGGCAAGCCTCGCTTGATAACATAGCCTCGCTTCTGTTAGGATACTGTCGTAATTTAAGTACATAATGAATTGAGGTGGCGTGGTGGATCATATTGTTGGTATTGGTGGCTACGCCATAACAAACAATCAAGCGGATATCATTAAAACATTTGCACTTTCTACCTGTGTGGGGATGGTATACTACAGTATGCGCAAACGCTGCATGGGCATGGCGCACATACAGCTGCCAAATTCGCGGTCAGCAGGCAGCGAGGATAAGCCCAGCCGTTTTGCGGACACAGCCCCCGCGTTTTTACTACAACAGATGATGAGTAAATATGGGCTTACCAAGCATGAAGTGTTGATTTCGCTGTATGGCGGCATAGACGGCCGCGGCGAAAATGATTGCTTTCGTATTGGAGAGAAAAATCTGGCGACAGTCAAGGCAACGTTTAAGAGCTTGGGACTTGTCTACTCCGAAGTGGACATCGGCGGCATGGACTCACGCACACTGGTTGCGTACTGCTCGTCTGGCATCGTCGAAGTCATCAAACGTCCTATGGCAATGGGTGCTAACTTCATGCGCCGCTAACGTTTCTTTTTTGACAAGGAGAAACGTTAGCCAAAAGAAAAACAATTTTGTCACCAGTGGTGGTAGAGAGTGAAGCAAATGATTTAGCTTGTAGCACAAAAGTTTTACTCAATTTTTTTCAAAAAATTGCGGATTCCAAAGCTGGAACCTTTGGGCGTACGTCGCAACGTACGAAATCCACATGATACAAGCGGCGGTGGCAACCGCCAAGACCCTTCGTCTTTTCTTTTTGGACAAAAAGAAAAGAAGCAAAAGAAAAACAATTTCGCCATCAGATGTGGCTGAGGCGTCATGTCACACAACACTGTGGTGTTATGTCACAGAGGCGTTATGACCCACAACTCACAACGCTGAGGCGTCATGACCCGCTTGACGATTTTTATGCAGTATGTTACACTTTGAGGTGAATACAATATGTCAGACTACGCTTCACAATTAGTTGCCGCCAAAATGCAAACAGTCAATTCGCGTATCTCCGCCAGAATGCAGCAGATTTCTGCCCAGACGGGCGTAGACTTTTCTAGCGTATTGCGCGGCAGAGTGGACGATGCCACCGCACAAGCCACACAACCCCCTGTTACTGCCGAACCTGCCACGATAGGACAAAGCACCGTTGCCGATATTGCTGCAGGTCTTAGCGGCACTGTTAACTCACGAAATAACTACGATCAGCTTATTAGCGAAACCGCCGGCCGTTACGCTGTGGAAACACCGCTATTGCGTGCTGTTGTTTGGGCTGAATCGAATTTTAATACAAATGCTACCTCAAAAGCTGGTGCTATGGGGCTAATGCAGCTTATGCCAGACACCGCGGCGTTACTTGGCTGTGACGATGCCTACGACCCAGCACAAAACCTAGACGCAGGTGCGAAACTTCTTTCCGACCGTATTGCCTCGTATAACGGGGATGTGCGCATGGCACTGGCTTCGTATAATTGTGGCGCGGGTGGTTTGAGTAGCCGCGACATTACAAACTTGAGCGACCCCGAGCAGTTTTCAAAACTGCCAGCAGAAACCCAAACATATTTGACCCGAATCGAAGGCTACTTAGAAGCCGCAGGTGCTACTGGTTTACTATCTCCCAAGGGTCTTGGTAATTCAGATCTTGGCTAACGCATACACTATATCACTTACTCGCTTGGTTAATTCGCACGCGCTGACAAATACTAAATAGGCATGGATTGCCGACGCAAGGAATGGGACGGAGCCTAACGCGGTTCCGCCTTTTTGGCGTTTGGCAATTTTTTGCAATTTTGCTGTTATGTAAGGCACAACACACCGTATGTTTGCTAGTATCATTGAGGTGAAGCACATGATAAACCGCATGTTTAATCATATAAATTTAATGCAAAAAAGTCTGGATGCTTCTTGGATGCGCCAAGAGGTCATCTCGCAGAATATAGCCAACGCAGATACCCCAGGGTACGATGCGAAGCATGTCGAATTTGAAGAAGCGTTTAGCCGTGCCCTAAGCGGCAACGACAATTTCAAAAATAATATCTCACGCTCAAAGCATATTAATTTTAACGGTACAGATGACCCGTTGGCAGTGCAACCCACTATTGTCTCAAACGACCACTTTGTCATGCGCATGGATGATAATAACGTTGACCCTGATAAAGAAATGGTGGATATGGCGAAAAATACGATACAGTATAACGCCATGATTCAAAAGGTGAATAAGGAATTTGCAAACTTAAAGTACGTCATCCGTGAAGGCAGATAGGAGCAATAAATGAACATTTTTAGAGCATTGGACGTTAGCGGCTCGGCGTTGTCCGCACAACGATATCGCATGGATATTATCGGCGAAAATATTGCCAACGCTGACACCACACGGACAGAGGACGGTACGACATATCGACGCAAAGAAGTTATCTTTCAAGAACGCCCCCTAAGTTTTACAGACCATATGCAGGTGGCTGTCTCTAAATCTGGCGTGGGTGCTTTTCAAACACATCATTACGATAATACGCGCTCCTTTGGCACACGTTCCTTTGTAGGGGCGCAGAACCAGAGCAGTGGCGGTGGCGTGCGCGTTGTGACGATGGACGAGTCGGAACAGCCGTTTAAGCTTGTCTATGACCCCGAGCATCCAGACGCAAACGCGGATGGCTATGTGCAATACCCCAATGTCGATATCGAGCGCGAAATGGTTGACTTTATGTCTGCCACACGCTCCTATGAAGCCAATATTACAGCACTGAATAACTTTAAAAACATTGCCATGAAGGCATTGGATATAGGGAGATAATGTATGAATACGAACGTCATGTTTCCGCAAATTAGTGGTGTTACCACGGCGCAGGCGAATAATGCCAAACAGCTTGCCACCATGCAAGCCCCCGAAGGCGCGCCCTTTTCACAGTATCTTAACGAGGCGATGGCCAACGTCGTTGGCGCGGACTATGTCAACAAAACCGCCAATGTCGGGCTGCTAACAGGCACATTGGATAATATGCACACCGCCGCCATTGCTGGCGAAAAAGCAGAAGTGATGCTAAACCTAACCATGCAAGTGCGCAATAAAGTAGTGGAAAGCTATCAAGAAGTCATGCGTATGCAAATGTAGTGCCCCGCCTTACTGCTACTGTAATATAGAAACACTAAGGGGGATACCGTGGAAGCCATAAGAGCTTTTTTGTTGCGCATGTGGAATGCGGTTAAAGAATATTGGCAAAACACAGAGCGTAACGACAGGATACGCTTTATTGCTATTTCCGTCGTTGCTCTTGCGGGTATCATTGTCGCCATCGTATTGCTAACGCGTGTCGAATACGTTGTGGCGTTTGAAAATGTTGCCACAGATGAAGTGAAGCCAGTGCAAGATGCCATTGTCGCTATGGGCATTAGCACCAAGTTGCAAGGTTCGAATACCATCTTAGTGCCAGAAGATCAGGTTGACCAAGTGCGCGTTAATGTGGCGAGCTTAGATCTGCTGTCTACAGGGTATTCGTTTGAATTTATTGAAAGAGGTGCAGGGTTTGGCACCTCTGAAGCCGAAAAGAAAAATTGGGGGCGCGTGCAAAAGGAAGTTAATCTTCAAAAAATGCTGTTGGCAAACCCCAAGATTTTGAGCGCGCATGTTGAAATCGCGCAACCTGATAACGGTGGCGCGTTGTTTGTCTCTGAAAAAGTACCTGTCACCGCCTCTGTTGCGTTGACGCTGACAGACGAGGGCTTAGCGCCTGAATCCGTCGAAGGTATTACCAAAATGGTGGCCGCCTCGTACCCCGACCTATTATCCGAAAATGTGTCTGTCATTGACCAAAACATGAACCTACTCAACCGATTAGAGCCAACAGGCATTTCCGAAACCATGAGCCAACACGAGATGGAACTTACTGTACAACAGGATTTCCAACGCGCCATTATGGCATTGCTCGTTCCAATTTTTGGGCAAAACGGTGTAAGGTCACAGGTCACTGTTGACTTGGATTTTGACAACGAAAGCTCTGAGCGCATTACCGTTACTCCTGTTACCGATGAAAACGGCATTGTCGTTAGTATGCGTCGCGTCGCTGAAAATGCCAAGGGTGGCAACACAGCGGCAGGAGAGCCAGGCATAAATGAAAACGGCGGCGATGAGCCTGAATATCCAGAAGTGTCGGGCGACACAGGCAGTACGTGGAGTTCCACGACAGAGGAAATCAACTACGAAATTAACACCCTTAAGGAAATGATTACCAAAGCAAAGGGTTCTTATTCAAAATTGACCGCGTCTGTCGTCATTAATGCGACGGATCTTGCCGAGGAGA
>JAVBKJ010000033.1:0-8011 GCA_031554075.1 Oscillospiraceae bacterium
GCTTGTTTGTAACGCTCGTCTGCCTGAGCCTGTGTCATATTGCCAGCGGTAACTTGTGCGTCTAATTCTTTTTTAAGATTAGCAAGCATGTCGGCTTTTTGCTCCTCTGTTAGGGCAGGCGGTGCATGTTCCTTGTCAAAACGAAACAATAGACCGCCTTCTGCCGCTTTTGCGTATTTTTCGTCAGCCTCTGCCTGTGTCAATTGACCATCGGCAACAGCCTTTGCAAGTTTTTCCTTGAGCGCCGCCAGACGTTCCGCTTTTTGCTCCTCTGTTAATTCTAATCGCTTTCCAAACGCGGAAATTTTCGAAGTGACATCCGCGCCGACGGATTGTAGGGCGGGGGTGGTGGCGGCTAGTGCTGTGCCTGCAACTGTCAAAGCTGCGGTTAACACAACACCTGTCACAACAAATTTCTTTCTCATTATAAATCATCCTTTCATGTGTGGTGTCGGTGGACACCCAATATCATATTGTAAAATGTGTAATTTCAATTAGTGACGGTTTGTGTTACTTCATTGGCAAGCCTCCCTTCAACGTGTTATGAGTATAACACCCTTTTTGAAGGAAATTATTAATTATATATGGAAAAGATGTGAAGAATTAGTGCAAAATATGTGAACATATAAAGTTGGGATTATTAAAAATTTTGTTACCGACTGGACGCATGACGGCTTGTATGCTATACTAACAATAAAAAGTCTGCCAAGCGATTGTTCGCTACCCCATTCGCGACTTTACAAGCCCCTTATTCAGAATACGGCAACATTGCGGAGGTTACTCGTTGAAAAAACTATGTATTGTACTTTGTGTATTATTATTGACATCCTGTGCGCCAAAACCCGTCGAACAGACCGGCTTCACCGTTGTGGCGACCTTTTACCCTGTGTATCTGGCGGCACTGAATGTTATGGAGGGTGCTGTCGGGGCAAATGTGACATTACTGACACAGCCAACAACAGGCTGTTTGCATGAATATCAGCTTACACCCGCAGAACTAGAACGCTTGCAGTCAGCGCAGTTGTTGTTAACGGCAGGTGCTGGCATGGAGTCGTTTTTGTCGCGTGTGACAGAAAGCTATCCAAACTTGCCGCTAGTGGATGGGAGCAAGGGCATTGCGCTACTGCCAGGGCAGGAAACGCCCGAAAATCCACACTACTGGGTGTACCCACCTGCGTATGCACAAATGGTCGATACCATTGCCGCCGCGTTAGCCGAGGCGGACAAGCCCAATGCGGACGTATACACACGCAATGCCACCGCCTATAAGGAAACATTAGCGGCATTAGATACCGAATTGAAGTCTGCCTTGCAAAACGCCACCGACCGCAAGGTTGTCACGTTTCATGAAGCCTTTGATTACTGGGTCGCCCCCTATGGGTTTGCGATTGCCGCAACGATAGAACGTGAGCCAGGCACAGAACCAACACCTGCCGATTTGGCAGACACAATTGCTGTCATACAGGCCCAAAAGGTGACGGCGCTCTTTGCCGAGCCGCAGTATTCTGACAACGCGGCGCAAACCATTGGCAGGGAAACGGGGCTTACGGTATTTTTGCTTGACCCTATTGCCTCTGGCGAAACAGATAAAACCTATTATGAAACACACATGCGCCAAAACTGTGAAACACTGCAAACAGCATTGGGGGGTAACTAGCGTGCATACAGATGCTGGGTTTTGCCTAACCGCTGTTGAGCATATGGCGGTGACATTGGGGCGTAACGCGTTACTAACGGATATCAACTTCACCCTGCATTGTGGGCAACTGGTGGCGATTATCGGGCGGAATGGCGCAGGAAAAACCACCATGTTGAGAGCCTTGTTGGGGGAAATTCCCTACACAGGCAAAGTGCGTTTTACCAGACATGACGGAACAGGCGGAAGGCTTACCTTGGGGTACGTGCCACAACGTGTGCCGCTTGACCCCACCTCTCCCACGTCTGTGTTTGACCTATGCAGAACGAGCATGGGGGTGCGTCCTGCGTTTCTGCCAGCCAAACGCGGTGACAGGGCGCGGATTTTAACACAACTGGATACCTTTGGCGTGGCAGAATTAATTGACAGACGTCTTTGTGAATTATCAGGTGGCGAGTGGCAGCGCGTCATGCTTGCTGTGGCAACCACCCCGACGCCCGAACTGCTAATTTTGGATGAACCCTCAGCGGGGATTGATATGACAGGGCTAAAGCTGTTTTATTCCAAAATTGATGAACTAAAGCGTACGCAGGATATGGCCATTCTTATGGTATCGCATGATTTCGATTTACTAGAGACGTATGCCGACCATGTGCTACTGCTCGATCACACCATTAAGGATAGCGGCGCCCCTGCCGATGTCCTAAAGGGACAAGCCTTTGCCGCCTTGTTCGGAGGGAAAAGCGCATGTTAGAAGCAGTGTTTCCATGGCTTGCCCATGATTTTATGAAGGTTGCGCTGATTGCGCTACTGATGATTACACCACTATTGGGATTATTAGGGACAATCGTTGTTGAAACCAAGCTTGCTTTTTTTTCGGATGCACTTGGACATTCCGCCCTAACAGGCATTGCGCTCGGGACACTGCTGGGGCTAACCCAACCGACTGTCTCTATGATGCTGTTTGCGTTGGTGTTTGCCTATTTTCTAAATCTCATTCGCCGTTCTGAGGTAGCCTCCTCTGATACGGTGATTTCTGTGTTTTCGTCCACCGCCATTGCCTTAGGGCTAGTGTTACTATCCCACAGCGGTAATTTTTCGAAGTTCTCGTCGTATTTAATCGGGGATATTCTCACCGTGCATCCCGAGGATTTGCGCTTATTAGCCATGGTTTGCATAAGCGTTGTGCTGTATTGGGTGCTATGCTTTAACCAACTGTTGTTGATAAGCATTTCCCCCTTGTTGGCTGCGTCGAAAGGGATTCGTGTCAAATTTGTACAAACTGTCTTCATGCTAGTGCTGGCGGTGATTGTCATGGTGTCCATACGGTGGGTTGGGGTGCTGATGATTAACTCCTTGCTCATTTTACCTGCGGCGGCGGCACGGAATGTCTCAAGACATATGCGCTCCTATCATCTGCTTGCCATTCTCTTTGCTGTTTCGTCTGGTGTGGGTGGGTTGGCGCTTTCGTATTATTGGAATACTGCCACAGGTCCGACCATAGCTTTATTAGGGGCAGGCATTTTCTTTGTTACCTACGCGTTGCGCAGTAAAATTCGCAGATAATGTACCTAGCTAAGAAAGGGGCGTTAGGATTGCCGAAAATCGTTTTATATGAGCCAGAAATACCGCAAAACACGGGTAATATTGCACGCACATGCGCGGCAACAGGGACGCCACTTCATCTCATTGAGCCACTTGGTTTTGAGATTTCAGATAAGCACTTAAAACGAGCGGGGCTTGATTATTGGTCGCATGTAGACCTCCACATCCATCAGGATTGGAACGCATTTCTGGCAACCTGCACACCCCAAACACTATGGGCAGTCAGCACAAAGGGCACAAAACGGTACACTGATGTCACCTTTGGGGCAGACGACTTTCTCGTATTTGGCAAGGAAACGAGCGGACTGCCACAAGCGTTATATAACAGCCTTGCATTGTTACGTATACCCATGCGTCCCACGTTGCGAAGCTTGAATCTTAGCAACACGGTGGCGTTGGTACTATTTGAAGCATTGAGGCAACAGGATTTTGAGGGGCTGTCGTAATAACACTGACGACAGTTGATGCAAAAATAGAAAGAATGAGGGGGAATCACGCGTATGAACAACGAAAAAGTGATGTTTTTGATGGATGCAGCAGGGGATCTATCGCTGGACATGATTGCAGGCAAGCCAATTACATTGGTGCCAGCCAAGGTACATGTAGACGGCAAGGATTATTTAGATTTCGTAAACTTGCCGCCCAAAACATTTTGGGAGATGCTCAAAACGTGTGAAACGCCGCCCACCACCAGCATGGCACCGCCGATTGAGTGGATGCAGGCGTGCAAACGCGCGCACGAACAAGGCTATACGCATGTGTGTATTACCACAGTTAGCTCCACCGCGAGCGGTGTCATGAATGCGGCCATTATGGGGGTTGACATGTTGGCAGCGGAAGGCATCACGGATTTGGTTGTCGAAGTCGTGGATACATTGGCGTACACGGGCATGTATGGGCAAGCCATTTTACAGAGTGTGACATTGGCAGAGCAAGGTATGCCGTTTCAGGACATCGTTGCGCGGCTAAAGGGCATTTTTGGTAAAGTGGAATGCCTGTTTTCTGTCTATACCCTAAAATATTTGAAGCGGTCGGGGCGTATCAGCGGTATGGCAGCGTTTGCGGGAGAAGCTTTAGGGATACGTCCTATCATGTTAGCGTCTGGCGGTTCGATAAATCCATACGATAAAGTACGCGGCGACAAGAACATCATTGCAGGTATCATGTCGTGCATTGCCAAACGGGTGGACACCACCACAAATCCAAATTTTGCTATTTGTCATGCGGATGTGCCAGCGCAGGACATAGACGAATTAGTGCAAAAAATTTGCGTCGAGTACGGTGTTGCGGACATACCGCGGTATCCGATGGGGTCGTCTGTTACCGCCAATGTTGGTCCTTATTGTCTTGCAGTTACATACTATGGCAGACCACGGCAAGCGACATAATGCCCCAATCGTGCAAATGTAACAAATACAGCCTAAAAGTGACGGAAATTGTTGCTGTTATTTTTCGTTTCACGTATTGCTAAATGGTGCAATATTCGGTATAATATGGTTAGTTACGTAAAAAGATATTTTTTATCTGGAGGATGAAAACGAATGAACTACAATAAGATGAATGTAGAGGATATTAATCCAGCTGGCAAACGCGTTTTGGTGCGTTGCGACTTCAATGTGCCACAAGATGAAAATGGTGCGATTACCGATGATAAGCGTATCGTGGAGTCACTGCCAACAATTAAGAATTTGTTGCAAAAAGGCGCTCGTGTGATTCTTTGCTCTCATTTAGGTCGTCCTAAGGGTGAATTCAAGATGAAGTATTCGCTGGCACCTGTTGCAAAACGGTTGTCTGAATTGCTTTCGATACCTGTCACCTTAGCGTCGGATGTCGTTGGTGAAGATGCACAAGCCAAGGCAGCTGCCTTGCAGGATGGGCAAGTGCTATTGCTTGAAAATGTTCGTTTTCATGCCGAAGAAGAAAAGAACGACATAGAATTTGCTAAGAAGTTAGCTTTATTAGCTGAAATCTATGTGAATGACGCGTTTGGTACGTCTCACCGCGCTCACGCTTCCACCGCAGGCGTTGCCAACTACCTGCCCGCTGTTTGCGGTTTTCTGATCAAAAAAGAAATTGACATTATGGGTGCGGCCCTTGAGTCGCCAAAACGCCCCTTTGTTGCTATTTTGGGTGGCGCGAAAGTTTCCGATAAAATCGGCGTCATCAATCATTTACTGGACATCGTAGACACCATTATTATTGGCGGTGCTATGGCATATACGTTTATCAAGGCCAATGGCGGTAGCATTGGTACCTCTCGTTGCGAGGAAGATCGTCTTGACTACGCACGTGAGATGATTGCCAAGGCAAAAACAAAGAATGTAGCATTACTGCTGCCTGTTGATAACCTTTGTGCGCAAGAATTTAAGGCAGATGCTGTTGCGAAAGTGTTCCAATCTGGATCTGTAGAAGACGGCTGGATGGGGCTAGACATCGGACCCGAAACCATTAAGCTGTTTAGTGAAGCTGTGGCGAAAGCAGGCACGGCTGTCTGGAATGGACCTATGGGTGTCTTTGAGTTTGAACAATTTGCAGAGGGCACTAGAGCAGTGGCCCGTGCATTAGCAGACAGCGAAGCCGTTAGCATTATTGGCGGCGGCGACAGTGCGGCGGCAGTGGAACAGTTAGGATTTGCTTCGAAAATGACCCACATCTCAACAGGTGGCGGCGCATCGTTGGAATTTTTGGAAGGTCTCGAACTACCAGGCATTGCTTGTCTTAATAACAAATAGAATGCTTGCCTAGTGCCAATGCACGTTTTATCTAATTTGAGGAGGAACGATTGTGAACAGAAGATACCGTAAAACGATTATTGCTGGAAACTGGAAAATGAATAAAACCCCTGCCGATGCTCGGTTATTAATTGATGAATTGAAGCCATTAATATCCAAGGCTAAGTGGTGTGAGGTTGTATTGTGTGTTCCGTTTGTGGACATCCCCTTAGCAGTACGCCTGCTAAAGGACACCCGTATTGCTGTTGGCGCGCAAAACATTCACCAAGCCGAAGCGGGCGCATACACAGGCGAGGTGTCTGGCGCTATGCTAAAGGGCGCTGGTGTTAAGTATGTCGTTGTGGGTCATTCCGAACGCCGTCAATTTTGTGGCGAGACAGATGCCATCGTATCGGCTAAAGTGCAGGCCGCCTTGCAGGCAGGGTTGCGCCCAATCGTTTGTGTTGGCGAAACACTGCAACAGCGCGACGCGGATGTCACGATGGATTTAGTCGCCTTGCAGGTCAAATCTGCTTTGGCTGGCGTGTCTGCTGAGCGTTTGCGCGAGATTACCTTTGCATACGAGCCTATTTGGGCCATCGGTACAGGTAAAACCGCCACGGTCGAGCAAGCGGGCGAGGTTTGTTGTCATATCCGTTCTGTGGTGCGCAAGCTGTACGGCGCACGTGCCGCACGTTCTATCACCATTCAATACGGCGGCTCTATGAACGCTGAAAATGCACATGAGCTATTAGCACAGTTGGATGTAGATGGCGGTCTTATCGGCGGTGCCTCCCTAAAAGCGGCTGATTTTACAGCGATTGTGAACGCGTCTAACCAATAATGTAAATTTGGGGGCATCAATGCCCCCTCCTGCTTTTTCCCTTTCGCGGGAAAACGAAAATAATTCGAGGTGTATGTATTGAAAAAAACTCCCATCGCACTTGTCATTATGGACGGTTATGGGTTAGCACCTGAAGGTCCTGGCAATGCTATCACAAGTGTGCCGACACCGAACCTTACGAAAATTATGAATACTTGCCCCCATACGACCCTCTCTGCCTCTGGTTTGGACGTCGGCTTGCCCGAAGGACAAATGGGCAATTCCGAGGTGGGTCACACGAATATCGGCGCGGGTCGCGTCGTATTTCAAGATTTGCCACGTATTTCTGTGGCGATTCAAGACGGCAGTTTTTATGAAAATACTGCCTTTATTGCCGCGATTGACCATTGCTTGCAAAAGGGAACAGCCCTGCATTTAATGGGGCTTATGTCCGATGGTGGTGTTCATAGCCATAAAACCCACGTGTGGGCGATGTTGGAGCTATGCCATCGCCGTGGGTTGCGCCGCGTCTTTTTGCATTGTTTTCTGGATGGACGTGACGTATCGCCTACGTCTGGCAAGTCATTTGTTGCCGAAGCCATGGAAAAATGCAGTAGTATTGGTGGTAATGTGGGCGTTGTGATTGGTCGCTATTTTGCCATGGATCGCGATAGCCGTTGGGATCGCGTTGAAAAGGCGTACAATGCACTCGTGTATGGCGAGGGGGCAATCACGCCGAATCCTGTGGAAGCGATTGCTGCCTCCTATGACCGCGGTGTTACCGATGAATTTATGGAACCGATGATTGTCACCCCTGATGCGCAAGTGCGTCGTGATGATGCGGTGATTTTCTACAACTTTAGACCAGACCGCGCCCGCGAGATTACGCGCACGTTTGTAGACCCAAATTTTGCAGGATTTGTACGCCGTGAGGGCTATTTTCCTGTGCATTACGTCTGCACCACCCAGTATGATGCGCAAATGCCCAATGTCAGCGTGGCCTATCACCCACAGACACTGGACAAAATATTCGGCGAGTATATTTCTAGTTTGGGGCTTACGCAGCTTCGCATCGCTGAAACCGAAAAGTACGCGCATGTGACATTTTTCTTTAACGGCGGGGTCGAAGAGCCGGTTGCCGGCGAGGATAGAATCTTGATTCAGTCCCCAAAAGTAAAGACTTACGACATGCAGCCAGAAATGAGTGCCGCAGGCGTGACAGACGCATTGGTAGAA
>JAVBKJ010000007.1:0-6278 GCA_031554075.1 Oscillospiraceae bacterium
TCGCAAGCTGTGAAACAAATGACAATACAAGCAAAGCAAGGTGTAATAGACCCCGAGCGGCTAACAGGCGCCAGTTTTACGGTGCTCAATTTTGGGGCGTATGGTGTTAATTATGCCCCGATGGTGATACCCCCACAAACGGGCATACTGGGGATAAACACCGTAGAAACAAAAGTGCGTGAGGTAGACGGCGTGTTGGAGGGATATCCTGCGATGTCGCTGAGCCTTTGTTTTGAACAACGCGCCTTTGATGGGCTACCTGCCGCCAGATTTCTAAAAACATTATGCCAAAATTTAGAAAATTTGACACTGCTGCTCGCGCAGTAGACGATACATAGGTACACACTAACAACTAGCGACCCTCTGTCATATATTAGACAACAGAGTCATATCTGTAAATTATAAGCAGAGGAGAAACCAGATGTCTTTCATTAATAAAATTGACAACATAGCCAACATAACCTTTGGCGGCGAGACAATTTACAGCCTGCCAGCAGAAACCCTGCTCTTGTTAGCACCGCTGATTGTCAAAACCGTTGACAAACCAATCGCAAACCTTGAGGATGTGTTGACCTACACCATTACCATTAGCAACGTATCACTGTCCGCTATCACGAATCTATC
This sequence comes from Oscillospiraceae bacterium, assembly GCA_031554075.1. Lineage (GTDB taxonomy): Bacteria > Bacillota > Clostridia > Oscillospirales > UBA929 > WRMG01. The sequence goes on from JAVBKJ010000007.1 coordinate 625, forward strand.
GTTTGCTGACCCTATTCCTGTGGGAAGTACCTATGTCGATGGTTCATTCATGGTAAACGGCGTTACAGTGACACCAGTCATAACAGCAGACACTTTAACGTACACCATTCCTTCAATTGCCATACTGGGGACGTGCATTATCAAGTTTCAAGTTAACGTTGTCGGCGGCACAATTTAGTTGCTGCCATAGCTGCTGTTGTTGCTGTAAAGTGCATAGCCCCATGATAGAAAATACTGCCAACATCAGCTTTCATAACAGCATCATTATGAGCAATACCGTAACAACGCTGATTTGCTGTCGTCCTACCCGCCATTGTCCTCTCGCAAAAGCCTTCTCTTATCAAATGCGACAGTGTAGCGGTGTTGACAAAACGTCCTTTACCCACTATACTAAATAATTAGATATTGTACAACAAGGCACAGGCGTAAAACGTTTTGTGCCTTCATTTTTTTGAGGGAGTGTGTCCATGGAACTACTAACGCCGTTATACGAACAGCATGTAAGCCTTGGCGCCAAGATGGTACCTTTTGCAGGCTATCTCATGCCCATACAGTACCCCACAGGGGTCATAGCAGAACATATGGCAACGCGCCAACAAGCGGGGCTGTTTGATGTGTCTCATATGGGCGAAATTATGATAGAGGGCGCACACGCCCTAGCGTCACTAAACGACTTGCTAACAAATGATTTTTCGCAGATGGTAGACGGGCAAGTGAAGTACGCCCTCATGTGTAACGAGCGGGGCGGCGTGGTGGATGATTTGTTAGTGTACAAGTTCCATGCGGCGAAGTTCCTGTTGGTGGTGAACGCGTCGAACAAGGATACAGATGTGGCGTGGGTCAACGCCCACATTCCAACAGGGGTGACAGATGTATCCGACCAGTTTGCACAGTTGGCATTGCAAGGACCTGCCTCGAAGCAAATTGCAGAGGCGTTATTAAGCGGCGGTACGCTACCCGAAAAGTACTACTCCTTTGCACCAGAAGTGAGTTTGGCTGGCATAGCCTGTAATGTATCGCGAACAGGATACACAGGGGAGTACGGTTACGAGATTCTATGCGCCCCCGAAGATGCCAAGGCGTTATGGGCTGCCATGCTGGCTGCAGGTGAGGAATTTGGCATACTGCCCTGTGGGCTGGGCGCGCGCGATACCCTACGACTGGAGGCTGGGATGCCGTTGTACGGGCATGAACTGAGCGCCGACATATCCCCACTAGAAGCCAATCTCGATTTTGCAGTCAAGCTTGACAAACCGCATTTTATCGGACAAGCAGCGTTGCAGTCACAGCCCGTGCGTCGTGTGCGTGTGGGGCTACAAATGACAGGCAGAGGTATCGCGCGCGAGCAGATGTCTGTCTACAGCGGAGATGTGTGCATCGGTGAGACCACCTCGGGCACACACTGCCCTTTTTTGGCACAGGCGGTGGCGATGGCGTACCTAGACAAAGACGCGGCAACCATAGGGCAAACAGTACAAGTAGACATTCGAGGTCGCAAAACGGAGGCAACGATAGTGCCATACGTCTTTTATAAACGAACAAAATCATAAATAAGGAGAATTGTTATGAATATTCCAACCAATTTACTGTACTCCAAATCCCACGAGTGGGTGCGCTTTGAGGATGACACCACCGCCGTTATCGGGCTGACAGACTACGCGCAGGAATCGCTGGGCGGCTTGGTATTTGTGAATTTGCCGCTAGAGGGCGATACTGTCACCGTCGGGGATACCTTTGGCGATGCCGAAAGTGTCAAAGCGGTATCAGATATCTATAGCCCTGTCACAGGGACCATTGCGGCGGTGAATGAGGAACTGTTGGATGCCCCAGAGAGCATTAATGAAGCCCCTTACGAAGCGTGGCTTATCAAAGTAACAGAGATAACGAACCGCGAGACATTGCTTGATGCCGACGCGTATGAGGCTCACATCCATGGGTCATTATAGTCCTGCGGTCACAGCCGACCGCGCCCACATGCTGCAAACCGTTGGTATCAACAGCACGGATGAACTGTTTGCGTCAGTGCCAACGTCGATGCGTGTCGCGGCGTTGCAGCTGCCTGAGGGGCTATCTGAAATGGCAGTCTCACAGCATATGCAGGCGTTAGCACGCCAAAATACGGTATTTAGTAGTATTTTCAGAGGGGCAGGCGCGTATCATCACTACATTCCAGCGATTGTGTCCGCTGTGACAACAAAAGAAGAGTTTGTGACCGCCTATACCCCGTATCAGCCCGAAATTAGCCAAGGGTTGTTGCAATCTATTTTTGAATTTCAGACGATGATGTGTGAACTGACAGGCTTGGACGTAGCCAATGCGTCTGTGTATGACGGCGCGTCGGCGGCGGCAGAGGCGGTGGCGATGTGCCGTGATGGAAGACGGAATACCGTGTTAGTATCCGCCACAACGCCGCCCATGGTGTTGCAAACGATACAAACGTATTGTTTTGGCACAGGGGCGAATGTGTCTGTCATTCCTGCCCAACAGGGGCGCACTGACAGCGAGGCACTAGCGGCGCTTCTCACCAAGGACGTCGCCTGTGTCTACCTGCAACAAGTCAATTATTATGGGCAGATTGAGGACGTAACAGCGGTGGCACAGGCGATACACGCCGTCGGTGCGAAGCTGATTATGGGCATTAATCCCATTGCGGCGGCCGTATTGCCGTCTGCTGGGGAGTGCGGTGCGGATATTGCTGTCGGCGAGGGTCAGCCATTAGGGTTGCCGCTCAGCTTTGGCGGTCCGTACCTAGGGTTCATGACGGCAACACAAGCGATGATGCGCAAATTGCCTGGTCGGATTGTCGGGCAAACGACGGATGTAGACGGCAAACGTGCCTTTGTGCTAACCTTGCAAGCGCGTGAGCAACATATCCGCCGTGAAAAAGCCTCCTCGAATGTCTGCTCAAACCAAGCACTGTGCGCCCTGACCGCGAATGTGTACTTGACCGAAATGGGGACAGAAGGGCTGCAAGCGGTCGCCTCGGCGTGCCATAGCAAGGCGCAGTACGCCGCGACGGCGATTACCCGACTTGCAGGTTTTTCGCTCGTGTATACAGGAGAGTTTTTCCATGAATTTGTCACGACGATTCCATGCGCCGCGGATATCCTATTACGGCGGCTTGAAGCCGAAGGCATTTTAGGGGGCTATCCCGTTCCTGAGGGGTTGCTGTGGTGTGTGACGGAAATGTGTACAAAACAGCAAATAGATACTCTGTGCGCTATTTTGGAGGAGGTGTGTCCCGCTTGAAGCTAAGTTTTGAAAAAAGCCGAGAGGGGCGCCACTGTACTATTATGCCGCCCTTGGATGTGCCGTCTGTGGCACTGTCGATCAAGCGGACGCAACCACTGCGCTTACCGGCGCTTAGTGAAATTGAGATAAGCCGTCATTTTTCACAGCTGGCAGAGCGCACCCATGGTATGAATGATGGGTTTTATCCATTAGGCTCATGTACGATGAAGTACAATCCCAAAATAAATGACAAGATGGCGGCAATGTCAGGGTTTGCGGACATTCATCCGCTACAGCCGCTTCACACTGTGCAAGGCTGTCTGGCTGTTCTGACGACCGCTGAAAAGCTGCTATGCGATATCACGGGCATGGATAACATGACATTTCAGCCAGCGGCAGGCGCACATGGCGAGCTGACAGGGGTGTTGTTGATAAAGGCGCACCATCTGGCAACGGGGCAAACCCAGCGCACACAGCTGTTAGTGCCAGATTCAGCCCACGGTACAAACCCAGCCACAGCGGCGATGGCAGGGTTCACCGTGGTGAACATTCCGTCAAATGCAGAGGGCTGTGTGGATTTAGCACAGCTACGCGCCGCCGTGTCGGACAAAACAGCAGGGCTAATGCTCACAAACCCTAACACACTGGGGATTTTTGATAAGCAAATTTTAGAGATTACAAAAATTGTACACGAAGCGGGCGGTCTTAACTACTACGACGGGGCAAATCTCAATGCCATCATGGGTGTCGTGCGCCCCGGCGATATGGGCTTTGACGTCGTGCATTTGAATCTGCATAAAACCTTTGCCACACCGCATGGTGGCGGCGGTCCTGGGTCGGGTGCTGTTGGGTGCAAGTCTATCTTATGTGCCTACTTGCCACAGTTTTTGCAAACAACACAAGCCGATGGCAGTATTGATATGGTGACACCCGCACAGTCTATCGGCAGTGTGAAGGCGTTCTACGGTAATTTTGCCGTCGTGGTTAAAACCCTTACCTATTTGTTAACACTAGGTCGTGAGGGGATTACAGACGCCGCACACATGGCAGTCCTGCAAGCAAACTACCTAAAAACACGGCTGTCTGGTAGTTTTGTCATGGCGCAAGAGGGCTTTTGTATGCACGAATTTGTGATGACGCTAGCAAATCTTAAAAAAGAATACGGCGTATCAGCCATGGATATGGCGAAAGCAATGCTCGATTACGGCATACACCCGCCCACGATGTATTTTCCCCTGATAGTCGATGAAGCATTAATGGTCGAACCAACGGAAACAGAGCCTATTGAGGTACTCGATGAATTTGTGGCGTTGATGGAATCATTACTGACAATCGCCAAAGAAAATCCAGAGGCACTACACGAAGCACCCACCAAAACGGTCATTCGCCGCGTTGATGAATTAAACGCCGCACGAAATCCTGTGTTGCGCTATTCGTTTTAGTGTGGCGACATCGCTAAGGTCTTTATGACTGTGACCGAAATCGGAACGGTTTCAAGATAGAAAGGAAACACATAATGCACGAACACCATAATCATGACCACCATGAACACGGCGCTTGCTGTGGTCATCAGCATAGCGAAAAAGATTGCAACGAGGGCTGCTGCCAGGAACACCAGATTATATTAACCGAGCAAGAGGGCAAATTCCTACTCGATATGGCGGCTACGCCTTTTTTACCCGTCGTTCGGTTTGTGATGCAAATTTCGACGTCTCATCACAACCAGTCGGTGGCGCTGGCGCCAGTGTATTTGACAGAGAAAAATGAAACGATGGCGCAAGTGAAAGAAACGGCAGAAATCATCGCTAATTTGGCACAATATGGGCTACTTGACATTGACTATGATATCCCTTTGCAAAATTTTGACTACGCCGTTTTTGAACAATCTGTCATATTTGCCTACTTTCTGCAAACCATCGAAGACGGAAAAGCGCAGCAGCATTTCATCTACGATATGGGCATCATGGAACAGGGCAGTATATCTGTCACAGCGCTAGGGCAAGAGGCAATTGACCAAATCGGAGGATAGCCCCCCGTTTTTTGCGGCGTGTGAAAATATAATGTAAACATGAGCGAGTAGCGTACTGTAAAGCTCTGAATGCCCCATCATTTGATGGGGCATTTAAAATGCAATAAAAAAGGCTCACCTGAAGATGAGCCAGAGAGTATACTATGGAATTATCTAATGAAACAAAGAATAGATTGAGGAAGAAACTCTAAAAGTCAAATGTGTTATCGATTTTCTTATTAGAAAAAATTACTCATATTGTGGTAGTAATACAAATTCCAGATAAAAATGTGCCAGACATTTTTATCATCCGGCTTTGCCGGATTTGCGGAGAAGCCGCAAGGAATCAGTATTGACGGCATTTCGGCGACCAAAGGTCGCCACACGCGCACAGCGCGTGATAAAAACATGACAT
>JAVBKJ010000096.1:0-12068 GCA_031554075.1 Oscillospiraceae bacterium
CACCATGGGCATGTTTGCTTGGTCAACGTTAGAGCCAGACGAGGGACGCTTTGAGCTTGATTGGCTCGAGGATAGAATCAACACACTGCATGACAATGGCATACACGTCATTCTAGCCACCCCCAGCGGCGCACGCCCCAAGTGGCTCTCCGACCGCTACCCCGAGGTACTGCGCGTGGACGAAACGCGTCATCGGCAATTATTCGGGGGCAGACATAATCATTGCTTTTCATCGCCTGTGTATAGAGAAAAAGTGCGTATCATCAACGAAAGGTTGGCGCAACGCTTTGCCAAGCACCCTGCTGTCATTCTGTGGCATCTATCAAACGAATACTGCGGCGAATGCCATTGCGAGCATTGTCAGCAAGCATTTCGTGATTGGTTGCAACGCCGTTACGGCAGCATTGACGCGCTCAACGATGCTTGGTGTACCACCTTTTGGAGCCATACATACCACAGCTTTGCGCAGGTAGAAAGCCCTTCGTCGCGCGGTGAACACCAGATGGAAGGTCTACTGCTAGACTGGAAACGCTTTGTCACTGACCAAACGATTGACTTTATCAAGGCAGAGATTGCGGCCGTTCGTCCCTATCATCCGTCGCTACCCGTCACGACAAATCTGATGTATTCCTTTGACGCGCTCAACTATTTCAAACTAAAAGATGTGGTTGACATTATTTCGTGGGATACGTACCCACAGTGGCATAAGCAGGCAGAAATAGTGACGGCACTGGACAACGGGCTCCAACACGACTTAATGCGTTCCATCAAGGGAACACCCTTTCTCATGATGGAGTCTGTCACCAGTGCCACCAATTGGCAGGGTGTTAGCAAACTTAAAAAGCCAAACATGAACCGTTTATCCACACTGCAAGCAATTGCCCACGGCTCAGACGCTGCGCTATTTTTCCAGTGGCGGCAAAGTCGCGGCTCTGTCGAAAAATTTCATGGCGCCTTTGTTGACCACTATGGCGAACAGGATACACGTGTTTTTGACGAGGCAACACTGCTAGGGGCAGCGCTACAAACATTACGTGAGGTTATCGGCGCTACTGTTCATGCGCCTGTCGCCGTTGTGTACGACTGGGAAAACGATTGGGCCATTGGTGGCTCGCATGGTCCTCGCAATAATGGCATGAAGTACAAGGACGCGGTTAAAAAATCGTACACCGCTCTGCGTAAACTTGGGCTTGATGTTGACATTATTGATATGGAATGTGACATAAGTAAGTACCGTTTTGTGGCGGCGCCGATGCTATACATGCTCCGAAACGACTTTGACACAGCATTACGTTCGTATGTCTCACAAGGCGGCCTATTAGCACTTGGCTACTTTAGCGGTATTGTGGACGAAAGCGACAGATGCTTTCAGGGTGGTATGCCACACAACTTAATGGACGTAACGGGCTTGCGTATGACAGAAATCGACGGTTTGTTTGACCATGAACATAACAAGCTGTGTCCTGTCAACGGCAATTCACTTCGTATGCACAAGCATTATCGTTGCGATACACTTTGCGCACTGGTTAAAACCAGCACTGCCACAACATTAATGACATATGGCAAGGATTTTTATGCAGGCACGCCTGCCTTTACGCAAAACAACTATGGCAATGGAAGCGCGTATTACATCTGTGCCGACGCCGAACAGGACTTCTACGACGACGCATATGCCGCAATACTAGGGCAAGCTGACATACACGCCGACCTTAATATCAAACTGCCCGAGGGTGTCGAGATGAATACACGCCACAAAGAGGGCGTACGCTATGTGTTCTTACAGAATTTCAACACAACGCCTGTGCAAATTGATGTGCCAGACGGTTATGAAACACTGCTCGGCAGTGGTGGTGAGCTTGGTAGTTTTGGTACACTTGTACTAAAACAATCGTAAGCCGACAGAAAAATCCGCACTAACAACGTATTACGAGCCTGCCATATCTGGTGCTTTTGTGATACACTGAACGCCCATTTGTGTCTCATACTCTTTCACGATTGCGAGTGCCTGTTGCCTAGTAACGCAACAGTCGCTCGCATTTTGCGTTTGAAATATGCTAACAGTCAGTGTTTCGCGCCCAGACGCGGCAAGACGTAACACCGCCAATAACGCAGTTTCTGTGATAGGCTTGTCAAGGTCATCTTGAAAGGTGAGGAACCCGTTTTGCGCCGCGGCTATCACACCCTCGTCGTTACCCGATTTCGTCGATTCATTTATTGTAAAGTACGAAAACATTTTCATGCAAAGCCATAATGCCTCACGACGCGTCATACATTCGTTGGGACGCTCGTTTAGTTCTGGCGGAATTTTTGACGGCTGTGGCGCGTACCATGCTGGGTTGGCTGTGATATCCCCCAGCTTTTCGCGCAATAAGACGGCTACGAACCCTGCGATGTGATACGCACCGTAGTCGTTTGTATGTGTAAAATCACCCGGGTAAAAGTATGGTTTCACCGCCTCGCGACCCTCGCGGCAAATCCATTCAACGCTGACCTTGTGCAAATCTAACACGGTTACATTGACATCGTTCCCAAGCTTCATCACTGTTTCGGCGTAATCCGCCAACATGTCGTTATATAGCCCAGTATCGCCACGCCAAGAGTTTCTGGCAAGCGATGTAACGAGTATGGGGACGGCACGTTTTTCTCGAATGTCTGTAATGTACTGAAGTAAGTTTTCGCGATATTGCCCCTCTGCTTGCAAGTGTGGCAACTTTTGATCGTTATGTCCGAACTGAATCAAAACAATATCGTCTGGTTGAAGAACATCGCACAGCGCCGCATAATGCCCCTCAGTCCGAAAGGTTTCCGTTGTTAGTCCGCCCACCGCAAAATTGCGAACAATCATGCCAGCGCCCAGATGCAGTGGCAGCATTTGCCCCCAACCTGTGTAACATAAGCCGCAGTCATACGTGCCGCTTGATTTGCGGTCGGTCACGGTTGAATCGCCTGCGATTAATATTTGTCGCATGTTTTAATCAATCCCTTCAACAATTTCTAAAGTGCCTTCTGTTTCCAAACGCCGCTGTAATACCGCCAAATCGAAACAGCACAGCCGCACCCCCATGACAACGGGGTGGCTATCCAAATGCCCCAAACGCCAATAAAATGTGTAAGCGTATACGCAAAAATAATACGTGCGCCAAGTTCAAAAAAACCGGCGGCTATCGATGCGTTTACGTCCCCTGCACCGCGTATGACAGCCAAAAAGCTGTTCATAATGCCTGCAATCACATAGGCAAATCCTATAATGGTTAAGTACTGGCTGCCAAGGGCGATACTTTCCGCGCCATTTTCTGAATTGATAAACAGCGAGATGAGCGGCGTGCGAAACGCGAACACCAACACTGCTAGCGTTAGGCAACATGCCGTCATGACGTATAATGTTTGGCGCAGCGCGTGCTGTATCCTTGTGATATCGCGTGTCCCCATGTTTTGCCCTGTAAACACCGCCAGTGCTGTGCTAAACGCGATAACAACTTGAATCGCTAGTGAATCGATGCGTTGCACACTTGTGTACGCCGCCATGGTAGCGGGTCCTAGGGAATTGACAAGTCCTTGCACGCTCATGCCGCCTAATGCAATCATACTGCTCTGCAAGGCGGTCGGTAACCCGATTTTTGCCAGCAAGACGACATTCTGTTTGTCAAAGGCAAGACGGACACAGCGGAAATCAAACGGCGACTGTATTTGCCATAAGGCATACAGACAAATCGCGGCACTTGCCCATTGCGAAATCACAGTGGCATATGCCGCGCCTGAAACACCCCAGTGAAACACACCGATAAAGAGTAAGTCTAGTCCGATATTCATGACGGAGGCAACAATGACAGCGATTAACGAAATGCGAGAATTGCCCATGCTTCGCAAAATGGCAGATGCCGCCAAATATATCGCATTGCCCATAAACAACCCAGTGCAAATGCGAAAAAAGGCAACTGCGTCTGGTAGTATCGCGGGCGGCACTTGCATCAATGTTAATGCGTATGGCGCAATGATAAACCCTAATATTGATAAAAATGCAGCTGCTATAAACACTAAGCATAGAAAATTGCCGATAACACTCACTAGCTCACCGTAACGCTGTGCGCCCCAGTACTGCGCGATAACGATACCCGCGCCGACACAAAGCCCGCTCACAAGTGTGAATAGAAAAAATGTGAGCGAGCCTGTGCTACCAACGGCGGCGAGCGCATCAGTGCCAATAAAACGACCGACAATCGCGGCATCGACAACATTGTAAAACTGGTTAAATATATTTCCCACTAAAATGGGCCATGCAAAATGTAAAATCAGCTTAACAGGCGACCCCTGCGTCATGTCAATTTGTTTTTGCATTGTCATCCCCATGTATTAGTAAGATTTGCGATACATTATAATTCGACTATTTTTGTTTCATAGGGTAACAATGAGATGGTTTGCGCGCCACCGTCCGTTTGGATGGTGGTTTTTTGCGGCTGCCCGTCATTGTTAATCACAACGAGCGAACGACTTTGGGGAAACCAAGCACACTCACAGGTTGCATTGTCGGTGAGGTACTGTTGTTGCATGGGTTTACCGCAAGCGCGCAGTAATAGATTCAGCAAGGTGCGTGTGTTGGCGTGACTAATGGCAAAATGAGATAGGTATATCCCACGTCCTTCGCCAAATTGTCGTTCGGTGACCACAGGCATATTGCCAGTTTTGAACAGCACCGCCGTGTCAGCACCTGTTAGCATCACATTTTCCTTAGCGGCAAACTGCGCGCCCTCTGCAAAGCAATCTGTCGATTGCACCTCGAATGACCATCTACCGTGGGCAACCTTTGCCCCTGTGTCGATATCCACCCCCAGCACATCCGCCATCCGCAACGTTTGCGAAGATGACTGCACAGCACTCGGCTCGTTGACACCTATCAATGTGCCGCCGTGATACACCCATTTCGTGATTGTTTCCAGTAGCGCCACATCTTGCCAAGCCTCGCCACCACTCCAGGCGCTCCCCGCAGAACCAGCGTTAATCACCACATCGACATCGTCCAGCGCACCGTTTTTAACGTCGTCAAAGCTTAGAAAACGGACATCAACAGGCAAGCCGCTCAATGCTTCATTCATATGAATCAAGTCGAACATATTGGTTTCGTGAAAATGCCCCGATAGCGTCCAACTGCGCAGTTTGCCCCACGTGTGTAGCACCGCTACGCGGCAAGGCAAGGTATACGGTGTGCCGTGTGCGTGCATGGCTTTAATGCGGCGAAATTCGATAGCCACTTCCTCGATATAATCGCAAAAATCAGGGAAATCCTGTGTTAGATGTAGATAGCCGCCAAGCCCAATACGGTCAACAGGTTCGCGCAACAACGCACGACGTATGCTATTCCAGAACTTTTTCGCCTCTAGTGTGGGGTCGCCACCCTCCATAAAAGTCGGCGCGCCGCCAAGCCCCACAGGGAACAGATATGGGTGCAGTCGTAGCTCATGGACAGGGACATCCACACCCGCACAAAGGCGCGCTTCGTAACCACTAAAGACGCATTTTATCATGCCATCAAAACCAAGCTCGTGAAAACGCTCATTGTATGGCTCTGTGCCAACCCAACTATCGTCGTAAAACATGTATGCCTGTTTGCCAAAGTGGTGTACAATATCGATTAGTTGCTTGCCAAACGAGATGGTAACATCGTTGACAAGTGCCATGTATTTACGTTTCGTCGGGGTCGGCGGCATGTGCGTAACGTGTAGATTGCCCCCGTTGATAAAGTCCTCAGCGGTGATGTCATAGCCATATGTTTCGCGAAATAAATCCATCATTTTGGGACTTACTGTGAAATCATACGACGCCCAATCGCTGAACAAATGGCGACAACGTTCGTTGCTGCCCCAAATCCAGACAAAATTGTAAAACATACTGGTAAAACGAACAACGGTGGTATCTGGATTTTTTTCACACCAGTTGATGAGCCATGCCAGCAAATAGGCCTGTGTGTCGGGATAAACGGGGTCGATTTGCATGACATGCTCTTTTGTCCAGTTGTTTGTGACATGGTTATACATTGAGATTTCTTCCCAAATGCGCCATGCTAGAAAGCTAACTGTATAGCTGTGGAATGGTATGGCCTTTATGGTAACTGTCTGTGCGTCGGCATGATACTGCCAAAGGTCAGACGGCACAAGTGCGTTCGTAGTGCGGTCGTAAACCTGCCAGTATCGCATCGCGTCATCACTGGCATTAACGCTAAATTGCTCGCCGAAAAAATCAGCCATGATGGACACGGTCAAGGTACCCTCTGTGGCGATTTGTGGCTTCGTGCCTAAAAACGTCTGCTGTAATCGATCGCTGTGTTGCTTTGCCCACGCATTGTGGTCACGAATGATGCAAATTGTGGAATAGACACCGTACCCTGCCCCTAACAGCGCGTCGGATAGCTGTGTGCCATCGCTGTCACGAATCACATCCGCGCCCCATTTTTCGGCTAACGCCAATGTTAATGCTTCGTAACCTGCCTCACCAGGCAGTGTAAAATCACCTTTGCTAAATGCTTTCATTGCTTACCTCAACACATTTTCATTAGGATTACAATGCACCGTCGCTACGTCTGTTTTCATAGTCAAGCACACCGCTTAGCAGCGCTAACGCCAGACCCTGTCCCCAACCTTGAATCCAATCGCGGCTAATGGCGCGATATCCTTCGCGGTCGCGCATAACGGCCGTACCGCCGCTGACATTGAGAACACGCCCATCGGCTGTTATATTTTCGAGAACACCGGCAAGTGCTTTATTGATATACTTTACATGCAATGGATTCCCTTTTTCTAGCATGGCCGCCGCGATACCGCAAGAGGCAGACACTTCCTCGTAGCTTTCGGCATCGTCTAAAATCGTGCGCCACATGCCGTTTTCTGTTTGCAACAGTTTAATGGCGGCAAGCTGTTCGTTTAGCGAGCCAGCAATGTGCAAAAACTTTGGGTACAGGTAACATTCTGGCAGACGGCTACCCACTTGGCTCATAGTGTATGCCGCCCAAGCGTTTGCACGTCCCCAATAAAAACCACTCATATGGTCCTTTTGAATGTTGTTGTAGCCATGATACCAAAGTCCTGTTTCGCCGTCTTGCAGGTACTTGATATGCCAGTAGTACTGATTCAGCGCATCATCAATGAGGGCTTCATCTTTCAGTTTTACACCAACACGAAGCATGAAAAACGCCGCCATAAACAGCGTATCCGCCCATGCTTGTTCGGGAAAATCGTTCTTAGCGCTAACGGTGTGTTGCAACACATTGTCGCCAAAGCGCAACGCCTTTGTACGCAGATAGTCAATTTTGCTCATAGCAATCTGCCAGTACTTTTCGTCGCCTGTTGCTTCAAACAAGGTAATCATCGCATGACCCATGGCACAGGTGTTTACTGTCCAAGTTGGCAAACCGAGCTCGATATACTCGTCTACCCTATCCTTGAGTAATGTAAGATATTCCTCGTTTTTAGTTATTTCCCATGCTGTACTAATGCCGTAGTACGCCACACCGCAAGGCCAGTCCCACGTTAAATCCATGCGCATCGTGCGTTTGACAATGGCGTCAATGTTTTGCTCTATCTCTTGCTTGTTAAATGTAATGGTAGCCATTATTATCCCCCTTTTTGTAAAATAATGCCCCCGCATAAGTACGGAGGCATTATTAGTTTGATTATGTTAGATTATTATTTGAAGGAGCCTTCGTCAAGTAATTTTTGCTTTTCGTCAATGATTTCTTGGTAGCCAGCAGCTAGGTATTCTTTGCAAGCATTTGTGTACTCTTCTTCAAATTTTTCTGGCTTACAGGTGGCAATCTTGACATACAGTTCTTGCCACAATGCGTTTAGATCCGCTGCGTATTCAGCAGAGGAGGCAATGGGCTTTGTATAAATGGTGTTGATTAAGCCGTATTGCGCGTCGCGCAATGAATACTTATAGGCATCGTCCACTAGATATTCAAAACCTGCTGGCGCAAGATTTGTGCGGTTTGCCTTAAAGCTAAGTTCTTCGGTTTCGTAGTGAGCAACTTCAGCAGCCAAGCACCAATAGTCTTTGTTATTGTTATTGCTTCTCTTGCTCTCACCTGCAAAATCCTTCACAGGAACAGCAATGCCGTCGGCCATATTGTAGTTTTGACCCTCAACACCATTTTGTAGGTAGAACAGGTTGGCTGGCTCGTTCATCCACTCTAGGAACATCCAAACAGCGGCGCGTTCTTCTTCTGTTGCCTTGTTGTTGATGCCCATAATCATGCCAAAAGGAAGATTTTGGTAGTAGTATGGGTGACTGCCAGCAGGGACTGTCGCAATTATGTCAAGTGTTGCGACCTTAGCATTGGGATCATTTGCCATCAAAGAACTGATAACATCAGTAGAGCTTGAAATGTAGTATTGATATGTACCAACTTTACCTGCCACGAACTTAGCTTTCCAAGAGGCGTCGTCCTCTACCATGTAAAACTCAGGGTCAACAAGACCGTTGTTGTACTGGTAATTTAGGTTTTTTAAGTACTCTTTAGTGGAATTCCATGTCAGCGGCGCAACGTTTAGATCGCTGTAAAGTGCCAATTCTTTTGGGTCAACAGATGCACCACGGAAAGCATAGTCGAAGTCAAAGCTTTTGTTTTCAAGAATCTCACCCTTAACACCAAGTCCCGCTTCTTTCCATTTTTTCAAAACTTCGTTGTACTCATCAAGGTTTGTAGGCATTATTGCGCCAACTTTGTCTAACCCATCTTGGCGAATTAATGTCACATTGTTGTAGTAGATTGGCTCGCGTTCAGCAAAGAAAAAGTAGTTTTTGCTGTCCATTTCGCCGTAGGTTTTGTTAATCTCGCCCATATTGGCCCAGTAATTAGGCGCATAGTTTGCGATTTCTTGAATGTTTAGGTGATGCATAGCACCTTCGTTGTAGTAGTGAACAGCTTGCGGCATGTCGTAATTGAAAATGATGCTTGGAGCAGAACCATCTGCTAGCATACTCATAAAGTCCGCTACTTCGGTGGAGCGACCAATGCCAACATATTCGACCTTAACATTGTACTTGTCGCCAAATTCTTTTTGAATCCATTTGGTGTAGAAGTTATCGGAAACGTTCCAGCCTTCAAAGGCGCGGTCATACACAGGGATTTTAATGGTAACTTGTTTTTCAAAGCCTTTAGAGTAATCCTTAAATTCGCCAGCCGCTACAGGTGTCGCGTCTGTTCCTGGGGTTGTAGACGATTCAGGTGTTGGTTCTTTAGGTCCTCCGCAGGCAGCGAGGGTTGCTAATACCATCATGGTAGATATTAACAATGCCAGTGACTTTTTCACATTTTTCAAGATTTCTTCCTCCTAAATTTCTATAATCATTCAGGTTGCCCCGAATCATTAACCTTTTACAGCGCCAATCATGACACCTTGGACAAAGTACTTTTGCACAAAAGGATAAATACAGAGAATGGGAATTGTCGCAAACATAACGCACGCCGCTTTGAGAACCTCAGGGTTGGTCATAACCGCACCGCCGCCGCCCTCAAGCTGGAAGCTCTCGTTTGCCGCAACGACAAGGTAGTACAGTTTAAGTTGAAGTGGTCTTAAATCGACATTTTGTTTTAGATAAAACAATGAATCGGAATAAGTGTTCCAGCGACCTACCGCGAAAAACAGCGTAATAGTGGCAAGAATGGGCTTACTGAGCGGTACAATAATTCTGCCAAGAATGGTAAATTGGCTTGCCCCATCCAGCAATGCAGATTCTATCAAACTATCTGGAATTGAGTTTTGAAAATAATTCTTCATAATCAACAGGTTGTATGCGCTAAAGGCGAGAGGCAGAATTAAGCTCCAAATGGTTTCCAACATGTTCAAGTTGCTCATCAGTAGGTATTCTGGAATCATACCAGCTGAAAAATACATGGTGAACATGCACAAGGCCGTTAGCACGCGGCGACCCTTTAGGTCTTTGCGGCTCAGTGCATAGGCAGCACAAGTGGTGATAAACATGCCAACCATCGTAAAAGCAACCGTCATACCAATGGACACATACATACTGCGAATGATGGACTGGTCTTGCAGGATTTTGCCATATGCTTCAAAGTTAATGCCCTTTGGCAGGAGCAAAATTTGGTTTGCTGTGACAAAATTCTCCGCGCTTATGCTTTTGGATAGTACATGAATGAAAGGAAGTACACAGGTAAGGCTAATCACAGTGAGTATTGCATAAAACAAGGTATCGAAAAATATGTCTGAGGTCGAACGTCTGCTAAAGCCAGCGTTTTCAACAAGTTTCGTAGCCATTGTGTTCTCCTTTCTATACTAATCCCTCTTCGCCAAGTTTCTTTGCCACAAAGTCGGCAATAATGACAAGCATGACGCCGATGACTGATTGGAACAGACCTAGTGCTGTACTTTCGCTAAATTTGCCGCTTTCGATACCCCAACGGTACACAAGAACAGGAATCGTTGTGGTAAATTCGGTGGCCTTTGCGTTACTCAGCGCCATAATACGCTCGAAGCTACCGCCCATGATTTTACCAAGATTCATAATCAGCAGAATTACGATAGTGCTACGAATGCAAGGTAATGTAACATGCAGCATTTTCTTCCAACGTCCTGCACCATCAACCGGTTCCGCTTCGTAAAGCTCAGGGTTTACACTTGTGATAGCAGCAAGATAGAGAATCGTTCCCCAACCCATGCTTTGCCAAACACCGATTAGGACATATGTAACCAGCCACTGTGCATCCTCTTGTAAGAATGGTATTCGCGTGCCGCCCATATTTTCGATTAAGGCATTCACGACACCGTTATTCAAGCTGAACAGTTGTAGTGCGACGGCGCCAATGATAACCCAAGACAAGAAATGTGGTAGATAGAGTAATGTTTGCGTTACCTTTTTGAAGGCCGCACCGCGGATTTCGTTTAACACCAACGCCAAAATAATGGGCATTGGGAAGCTGAAAATTAAATCTAAAATATTGAGGAGTAGCGTGTTTCCAAGTGCTTTGCCAAAATTTCGATTGTTAAACACCTTTTCAAACATCTCAAACCCGACCCACTGACTGTCAGCAAAGCCCAAGGCGACCTTATAATCTTTGAACGCAATCACGAGACCAAAATATGAGCCATACTTGAATATCAGGACAAACAGCATGGGAATAACAAGCAACGCATAAAGTTGCCAGTCGCGTTTCAAAAAGAAAAGCAAGCTTTTTTCTTTGAATCCAGTTGCGGGTGAATTTTTCGACAGTGTACTCAACTAAAAACCTCCTCATAGAATTTTTTGCAATTTCAACAAAATAATCTGGCAAATGATTAATTTGTTTAGTTGATATTAATTATAGTCGTTACCTCGGTTCAATTCTATTCATTTTTTAACTAAAATTGTGCAATTTCAACTTTTTACAAAATATGCACTTATCACGATTTTGAAATTTCAATGCAATTTTCTAATATTTTTTATGCAATGTCACATTTTTTAAGCGCAAAATGCCGTTTTCAACGGCATTTATATTTTTCGACTTCCAATATTTCGTTAATTTATTTTTGTAAACAGTTGAAACCAAATAAAGAATAGTTTATAATGGCAAAGAAGCAGCAAGGAGGACGCTTATGCCAAGACCACATAAAACAGTTATCGAATTTCGCAATTACGAGCTGCCTAACGACTTTCCTATCATGCTGCTAACAGGCGACACTTGGCATATTTCAGACAAAAAAAGCAAACGTATGCACATCCATAACTGCTTAGAGCTTGGGATTTGCCACACCGAAAGCGGTTGTATGGAATTTGGCACATCGGTTGTTCATTTTAGCGCAGGAGACGTTATCGTTGTTGGGCGCAATATACCACACACGACGTACTCATCCCCTGGCAAAAGCAGCCGTTGGAGCTACCTGTACGTCGAGCCAGACAAATTGTTGCCGCCACATCTGCAAAGCATTATGCAGGCATACGATTTATTTTCGCTGGTTGTACAGAATTTTTGCAAAATCATGAACGAAACAGATTTTCCACATATTTCCATCATTATTCAAAAGCTTATTTGGGAAGCCCAATACAAGCCTTTGAACTACCAGATGAATATTAGTTCCATGCTC
>JAVBKJ010000138.1:0-10782 GCA_031554075.1 Oscillospiraceae bacterium
ACTCCGCCCTTGTCAGTGTTGCATTCGGACGATACATCGGCGCTGCGCCGACAGCCCCTAAGCTATTGAGCATAGTGACCGCTTGTAGTGTCGCTGGGTCCTTGACATCAGTAAAGTTGCCTGCCGCTAAGGAAAAGGGTACCATACTGCACAGCAGCATTATCGCTGCACAGACAGCTAACGTTCGTTTCATAAGTAGAAAGTCCCCCCATTCAAATTATGGTCGTGATGATTGTGCTTTCATTATGTTCGTGATTAATCGTTGCGCAAGGCAACGACTGGCTGTAGGGCGGAGGCTTTCGCGGCAGGGTACAGCCCAAAGCCAATCCCCAAGACCACAGAAAACACCAACGCACCAATCGTTATGGGCACTTGCGGCAGTACAATGGTATCGTACGCCACCTTGCCCCAAAAGAGTGTGATGAGAAACCCGACAATGACACCGATGATACCGCCCATCAAGCTCAGCACAGAAGCT
Source organism: Oscillospiraceae bacterium (assembly GCA_031554075.1). Taxonomy (GTDB): domain Bacteria; phylum Bacillota; class Clostridia; order Oscillospirales; family UBA929; genus WRMG01. The sequence goes on from JAVBKJ010000138.1 coordinate 479, forward strand.
TCCATCAAAAATTGCAGAATAATCGAGCGCCGTTCTGCGCCAATGGCTTTACGGATACCGATTTCTCTCGTGCGCTCAGTGACCGTCACCAACATAATATTCATGATGCCGATACCGCCGACAATCAGCGAAATGCCCGCAATGCCGCCGAGCATAAGTGTGTTGCCACGATTCATTTCGTCTATCTGTTCAGCCGACTCATTGGCACTATACACATTGTAACGATATTCATCTTTATACTTTGTCGCTAAAAACTTTTTGAGACGCTCTGTAATCTCTTTGGTCGCTTCTGCATCCCTTGCCTTAATGGAGTATTGGTCCATGCGCAAATCCTTGGCTATGGAGCGACTTTGTGTGTAAGGCACGACAGCCATATCATCAACTGAATACTGGGCATTGTCCTGCCGTTCTTTATAAACGCCGATGACCAAAAACTGTTCCCCGTTTATCCTCACCCATTCCCCAACGGGGTTTGCGTAGTTAAATAGCTGTTCCTTCACCCTTGATCCAAGCACCACGACACGGGTGTTGCGCTTGATATCCAAGTAGCTCAGGTCGCGACCGCTTTCAATTTCATAGTTTTTGCAAAGTGAAAATTCAGCTGAACCAAAGCTAATATTAACCTCTTGCAGTGTTTTCGCCTGATACAGCAATCGCGACCCCCACTTTGTGGAATTCGGCGTAATCCCTATCGCCACATCAGTTAGCTCTGTGGCGCAGTACTGTTGCAGTTCTGCCGCGATTTTAGGGTTTGACCATGAATCGGCGTACACTTCAACAATATTTGTTCCCATCTGGCGTATCCATTCCATGTTTTTCTCATTCTGCGCCTGCGTTAGGGAAATGAGCACCTCAACCGCCGCCACACCAATGATGATGCCTAACATGGTTAAAAAACTACGCGCCTTTTTGCCCATGATGGCTTTCAGCGACATCCGAAAGGCCTGCAACAAGTTCATACTATCACCCCCGTGTCCTCTGTTATTTTGCCGTCTGACACATGCACACGGCGAGACGCCACCTGCGCTAACTTGTCGTCATGCGTTATGAGAATAACGGTTGAACCGTCCTTATGTAAGCCGTCTAAGATTTTAACGACATGCTCCCCTGTCCGTGTGTCGAGATTGCCTGTCGGCTCGTCCGCCATGATGATACTCGGGTTTGTGGCTATCGCGCGCGCTATCGCCACACGCTGTTGCTGTCCGCCCGACATTTCGGATGGCTTGTGGTGCTGACGATTCTCAAGCCCCACCCGCTCAAGCGCCGCGGTCGCTAGGTCTAGCCTGTGGCTTGCCTTAACGCCTTGGTAAATCAACGGCAGTTCTACATTTTCCAACGCCGTTAAGTCACCTAATAAGTTAAACCCTTGAAAAATAAAACCAATGTGGCGGTTACGAACTCTGGCAAGCTGACGGTCGCTCAGCTCAGACACTACCTCGCCATCAAGCAGATAGATGCCATACGTGGGGATATCAAGCAAGCCCAACATGTTCATAAGTGTTGATTTCCCAGAGCCCGATTGCCCGACAATCGCCACGTATTCGCCGCGCTCAATGCGTAAGTTGACCGTGTCAAGCGCGCGCACTTCGCTTTCCAAGCCCTCGTGATAAATCTTTGAGACAGATTGCAGTTCAATTAATGTAGGCATAGCATCACCCAACCCGTATCATGCCAGGTTTACCACCGCCATCTGGATTTGGGCCTACCGCAGGGTCATAGTCTAAATCTTGGGTGTATAGCTCCGCACCTTCGTCAATACCCTCAACAATTTCAATGCCTTGTGTTGTGCCAAGACCTGTCACAACAGGCACAGCAAAAAATCCAGGTGGTACGGGTATCTCAGGCGGCATCTCTACAGCGTTGGCAGGCTTTTCTGCTGTTTTAAGAAACACTACTTCACCCACAGGGGTGTATTTCACGGCATTAATAGGCGCCACTAGCACATTCTCGCGTGATTCTAGCGACACAGAATAGTTTACGCTCATGCCCGATAACAACAACCCCTCGTAGTTATCCGCGGCAATGACAGCAGGGAAGTAGGTCACGCCGTTTTCTGTCTTCGCTTCCATACTAACAGATTCCACCGTACCCATAAACTGTTGCTCGCCTTTGTCTGTCCACTGTGTCATCGTGACCGTTTTGCCAATGGTAACGCCGCCAATGGCACGTTCGTCGATTTGCGCTTCAATGACCATTCGTTCCAGTTGTGCAATAGAAATAACCGCTTGCCCAGGCTCTGCCTTTTCGCCCACAACAAGTTTGTTATACATAATTGTGCCTGCAATAGGGGCAACCTTGCTTAAGCTGTCAAATTTCTTGCGTTCTGTTGCAATTTGTTCTTGTTTGCGGATAATATTATCATTATTGGTCTCAATCATGTCCGTTTCTGGTGTGTAGTCAACCGTTGCCAACACTTCGCCCTTGTTATACACATAGTAAGGATACAGATTGTACGCTGTCACCTTGCCTTGTGTCCCCATGGTCAAGGTTTGTTCTTTGTTGTACCGTAGTTTCTGCGCCTCAGCAGGCAAAATTTCCTCGCCTGTCGCGGTGGTCATGATGGCAGTCGCCATCATATCCTTGGCAAGCGCACCAGGATTGGTAATCGCAAACTCTACTTCAAACAATACTGTGCCTTCAGCAGAGATTTTCTTAATTTTTTCAATCTTATTCACCTTGCCAGACACAACAGACATCGACGCAGGAATTGAAATATCTGCTTGTTTGCCCACCTTGATATCATTTTCGTAGGCATAGGAGTAGTAAAGCGTTAACAGCATGGTGCTGTCGTCAACCAACGTACCTAGGCGCGCGTTAGGTCCCATCACATCGCCAATGGTGACATTGATTGGTTCTTCTGGTGCAATGTATTTCCCCGTAAACGGGGCTATCACAGTGGCATCCTCGCGCGCCTTTTGCTGTGTTTCCATTAGCTCATCATTTGCCTTTTGAAGTTTCTTCACTTCATCTTCAAGGTCTGCGATTGTTTTTTCCAATGTGGATGAGTCAAGCTTAAAGAGCATATCGCCCACAGCGACCTTGTCGCCTGTTTTGACGTTGCTTTCAAGGACTGTCCCACTTTGCAATACAGCGATATCAGCTGTTTCAGCCGCCTTGACGTAGCCATATCCCATCGCCGTGTTTTCTAAGTTTCCACGAAACACCATCGCTGTTTCATAAAACACAGGTTTCGGCGTCAGGAATATTTTCCAGACAGCAAACGCAAGCCCTGCCAGTACCGCTAGTATGATTACCCCCCATACAATGCGACCAACAATCTTCCGTTTTTTGCGATTTGGTTGCTTCTTCTTATCATTTGGTACAATGACTGACGTGACAGACTGTTGCGACGCAACAGGCTGTTGTGCCGCGACGGTTTGCGTTGTGGTTTCTGCTGTTGTGGCATCTGGTGACGTAGCAGGCTGATGCAGTTGTTCTGTCGTTTTTGTTGACATGCGTATCCCCCCAAATCTAGTCCTTTGTCATACTATGTATCCTCTGGTTTCGCAGCTTTGCGACCTACCATACATGTGACTGTATTTCGACGACTGGTCGCTAGTCGCGCTGCGCGCAAATGATAACCATACGATATTTATCATCGAAATCATCATCAGTATACTGAGTTTATTTGCGATTTGCAAGCCCGTAGGAATGACAAAGGGTTACAGCTTCGCTACAAGAATAGACGTTCTCACCTTCAAATTGTTCCATGCTAACGGCGGTTATTTTTATTTTCGGGGCAGATATCGCTTGGTTAGGGCAAACACAGTGCCGCTAAGTGCCACAATTGCCACCAAATTGGGCAGCATCATCGCACTATTTAATACATCCGCCAGCTGCCAAATCTGTTCCATATTCATCAGCGCGCCCAACGGTATTACACCCAGATAGCAAAGACGATATAGCAGCAACGGCGTTTTTCGCTCCCCAAAAAGGTAACGACACGCCGCCTCCCCGTAGCACGACCACCCCATGATGCTTGTCAGTGCAAATAAACTGACAGAGATAGCGACAAAATCAGGACCCGAGGCGCCAAATACCGTCGCAAACGCGCGCCCTGTGAGTGCCGTGCCTTCCACCTGACATGTTGGTGTTAGCACGCCCGACACCAGAATAGCAAGCCCTGTTAGCGTGCAAAGGACGAGCGTGTCGATGAACACCTCTAGTGCGCCCCATAGCCCCTGCTTGGCTGGGTTGTCCGTTTGCGCTGCCGCGTGTGCCATCGGGGAAGAACCCATGCCAGCTTCATTTGAGAACACGCCGCGAGAGATACCAAACCGCATAGCGCGCGTCATTGCAAAGCCCACAACACCGCCCGCCGCCGACGACAGCCCAAACGCCCCCTCTAAGATTGAGATAAAGGCAGGGACAATTTTGTCGGCGTTGATAACGAGCACCGCCACAGCACCCACTGTATAGAGAACTGACACAAACGGTATCAGCCTTGCCGACACCTGCGCAATGGCACGAATGCCGCCAAATATCGTCAGCGCGACAAATATCATTGCACCGATACCGACCCAAAGTGGTGGCACGTCAAACGCCGCCACCAACGCGCCTGTCATAGCCCCCACTTGTGTCAAATTGCCTGTGCCGACTGTAGAGACAAGACACACCGCCGCAAAGACGGTGGCAAGCCCCTTCCACCCCAATCCATGTTCCATGTAATACATCGGACCACCGCGCCATATCCCGTCTGGCGACCGTTTGCGAAATTGAATAGCGAGTGTTACTTCTGCGTATTTTGTCGCCATAGATAACACCGCGGAAACCCACATCCAAAATAACGCACCAGGACCGCCCAATAGAAGCGCGCTGGCAACCCCTGCAATATTCCCTGTGCCCAAGCAGGAAGCCAGTGCCGTCGTCATGGCCGCAAAGGGCGATACGCCATCCGCCGTTTTCTGCATATTGCCAAGTGTAAACCGAAATAGTTGCCCAAGCCTGCCAAGCATCCCTGTCCCGACGGTAAAATACAGTCCGATGCCGCATAAGAGAACCAACATAGCAGGTCCCCACAAGATTTCACCCAATTGTTCAAGCATATATACAACCCTCCTACAGGTTTGTATGAACAAACAGGTTGAATTATGTGTACAAGCGGCGTATACTATAGCCATGGGGGTGGTTTTTTGTTTGACATGAAGCGGGTCATCCAACAGTTTTGGCCCATTTTCATCGAACAGGTACTAGGCGTTACCATTGGTTTGTTATCAACAGCCATGGTAGCAGGCGTTTCCGATGCTGCGGTGGCGGCGGTGGGCCTTGTGAGCAGTATCAACTTCGTCATGATGAATGCGTTCATCGCCATTGCCACAGGTGCAACGGTCGTCGTTGCGCAAAGTGTTGGTCGTCAGGACATTACGACCGCACGGCAAGTGTCTGAACATAGCTTGGTACTTGTCACTTACATCGGCGTTGGTGTGGGGCTTCTGCTGTTTATCTTTAACAAGGCACTAATCGGCGTCTTGTTTGGGAATGCAGAAGCAGAGGTGTTGGCAGATGCCCATACGTACTTGGTGTTTTCTGCACTTTCGATGCCGTTTTTAGCGGTATCCTCTAATATTGGTGGTGTCATGCGCGCCATGGGCGACATGCGAACACCGATGTTCGGCGGTATATTATCAAACATTCTTAATGTCGCCGTTGCGGCAGTACTCATTAAAGTACTAGACTTCGGCGTTGTAGGTGCTGGTTGGGGCTTATTAATTTCCCGTATCGCCCCTGCCTTTCTACTCTTTTGGTTGTTACAATGGGGGCAAGGGCCACTCGCCCATGCGCGTTTTGTGCTCCGCGTCAATATGACATATTTGCGCGATGTGTTAAAAACGGCCATCCCCTCTGGTATCGACTCCTTGATTTTTAACGGTTGCAAACTGATTGTACAAGTGTTCATGGCTAGCATGGGCACAAATATGTTAGCGGCATATGCCATCCTCATTAACCTAACGAACTTCGTCAATCTCCCTGGCGGCGCACTAAGCACGCTGACAGTGTCTGTGATTGGGCAAACGTATGGTGCAGGCGCTCCCGAAACGGCGCGCAAGCAGACATGGATACTATGTTACCTCGGTGCTGGTCTCACCGCCTTCGCCGCCTTGCTAACATGGATTTTCATACATCCTTTAATTGGTTTCTTCTCCCCGTCTCCCGACGTTTACGCCACTACATATGATTTGCTGATTTTCTTTATCCTTGTGGCACCGCTACTGTGGGCGCCCTCGTTCCTGCTCCCCAGTGCCATTCGTGCAATGGACGGCGCACGATACACCATGATAGTGTCCATTGCGAGCATGGTGCTGCTGCGCGTATTCTTAGCGTGGCTGTTGGGCGTCCATTTTAGCATGAACTTATGGGGCATCTGGATTTCCATGTTTGCAGATTGGTTAGGGCGCGGTGTGTTCTTTATCATACCACTGTTGCGTAAGCGACAGAATCCAACGGAACTTGACGCGGTATAGCAAGCGTACATAATAAGAGAGAGGGCGCGGAAGTATCCGCCCCTCTCTCTTATTATGGCATGGAAAATAGCAAAGAGCGCGGCTTTCACCGCGCTCTGAAATAGTGTGTGTTAGGAGACTTCACCAGTGTCTTTGTCAAATGTGATTATGGATTCTGGTCCAGGCAGTATGTATTTGTCTCCAACGACACGAACTGTGATAGTGCCGAGGTCTTCATTCTTGATAGACTTAATTTTCTTCCATTTTGCATCAGCACCTGTGCCAATCTTCATCTCAATGACTTTACCACCAGTGACTTGCAAGCCCTTAACCGTGAAGAAAAAATCTCCTGTAGAGACATAACCGTTAAGTTGTGCTGTTGGTGAAAAGCGACCGGTCTTAGTGCCAGGCTTAGCGGCGTCCGTGCTTGGTATGCGGTAGAACAATGTTCCAGCGTTACATTGAACGTTGATTTCGGCGGCAGACATTGACGTGGGGGAGCTATTAACCTTTGCTATTTTGTTTGTGTTAGTAACCTCCACGTAAGTACCGTCAATCGTATCACAAACATACATGCCTGCTTTTAATACTATAGTTCCCTTTGAAACATCGTACTTGAGTGCTGGCGCTTCTTTAGTTGCTGGTACTGAAATCTTAAAAGGAACAGACGCTGCTTTTTCCTCTGTCGCGGCTGTACGCACCCACAAGTCTCTCTTAAAGGTGAGTACCGCAATGTTGGTAATGTTATCTAATTCTTGCCAAGAATCTGCCATATTTGCATATGTAAACTCAAGTCCTGTTGCGGTGGCAAAATTCGCCTTAACAATCCCATACGGCGTGTAGCTGTATATCAAAGCAGGCGTCGTGGTCTTATTTAGCTTGGTAGCGCGTTCTTTTATTGTAAACGAGATCGCGTTTTTGCCCGTTGGTACGCTTGTACCAGTCGCTGTAGGCACACCGCCAGTGACAAAGTACAACGTTCCCGGCTTTGACATTAGCTTTTCAAGGCTAAAATATCCATTTTTTGTGACATCTTTGGCTTCGATTTTCTTCCAAGAAATCTTGGTATTATTATTTGCTGGTAAAAAGCCATACGCATCGTAATCTACAGTGTCGCCTTTGACTTTGAAGTACTCACCAGCGGTAATCGCAGTGCCAGCACCAGCAACCAATGATGTGCCAGAACCGCTATACCAGCTAGGCGACGGCACTATACCTGCAAAGGCGGGGATGCTAATAGACAACGCAAGGACAATCGTTAATGCTAGTGCTAATAAACGTTTTTTCATTGAATAAATAACTCCTTAGTATTTGGTCTCATGCAAAGAGCGCGGTTTTCACCGCGCTCTGAAAAGGTAAGTGTTAGATGTTAGGAAACAGAGATTTCGCCAGCGGCTGAGACTGTAACGGTACGTGGGTCGCCTGGTAATGTGAACTTGTCGCCAGGGACACGAACAGTGGCGCTCTTGCCAACGATGTCTTCAGCCTTAATGCTCTTAATCTTTTTCCAGCCTTTCTCAACCTTCATCTCGATGACTGTTTCACCAGAAACCATCAAGGCTTTGTTTGTTAGGAAAAAGTTTTCAGCGTCGATTGCGGTTTCATTTTGTGGTGCAGAAATCTTAATCGTTCCCACCAAAGAACCAGGTTTTGTGCCCTCAGTACTTGGAATACGATACAACAAAGATACTTCATCATTGATATTAATGTTAATCGGCGCAGCAGCAAGGGACGTATCTGAACCATTCACTGTAGCAACCTTGTTTGTATCACTAATTGTTGTCCAAGTAGTGCCATTTGTTGAGATTTCCATGCCAACCTTCATTGCCAAAGTACCCTTAGTGAGGTCAAACTTTGGTGCTGTAGGAATCTTTGCAGCAGCAAGGGATACTTTTAGGATAGGGGAAGCGGCATTTTCGGTAGTAGCAGCGGTGCGTACCCAGAGGTCAGTCTTGGTAGGACCGACACCGAATGTTCCTGTAATAGCATCCCAAGAACCTGCGGCGTTGGCATACGTCCACTCTAGGGTAGTCGCTGAGCCAATAGAGGCAACAACATTAGTGCCATCATACGAGTATTTAGGCGTTACTGCTGTCTTTTCGACCTTAGCGACACGAGCTTTGATATCAAATGTGATACCATCTACGCCAGCAGGGACACTTGTGCCAGTTGCTGTAGGCTTTGAGCCAGTCACAAAATAAAGTGTGCCAGCGTCTTTGCCAATGGCTTTTTCTAGGTTAAACTTGCCATCAGCAGTGAGATCTTTTTTAGCATCAATTGCTTTCCAAGAAATTTTTGTGGCGCCAGCTTTAGCAAAGCCGTAAAATGTGTAAGTTTTATCAGTGCTGCCCTTAACATCGAAGTACTCAGACTGCTCAATGCCAGCGCCCACGCCAGCCAAGGCTGTGCCAGACGCAATTGTGTACCAACTTGGAGCAGCTATAGGAGCTATAGGTGTCGCAAATGCGGGAATACCAACGGCCATTACGAGGGCCACGGTTAATGCTAGTGCTAATAAACGTTTTTTCATGGAAATAATTCCTCCTTAATATTTTGTCCCGCTAACGCTTCCTTACGTTAGCGTGTTTCGGGCAGGCATCCCGCCCAAAACGTGGATGCCGCAACGATCATGTCACCCTAAATAAAATGAAATAATTAACGGATCAGGGACAATACAGATTGCGGGGCTTGGTTTGCTTGAGCCAACATCGCGGTAGCAGCTTGGTTAAGAACGTTGTTCTTTGTGAAGGACATCATTTCTTTTGCCATGTCTACGTCGCGGATACGGCTTTCAGCGGATTGCATGTTTTCTGCGATGGTGTCAACGTTAGATACAGTGTGCTCTAAACGGTTTTGGACTGCACCGAGGTTAGACCGAATTTCGTTAACCAAGGCGATACCTGTCTTGCGCTCTGAGGTTGGGTCAAGGGTTTTCCCCTCATTCGCTGTTTTGCCATCGATGACGTTGACAAGTGCTTGGAAACCAGCAATATTGACTTCAGTGCCACTTGCGGTTTCTGTTTTAGCATTATCAAATCCAAGTGCACCTGCACCTTGCTCAGCATAAGCTTCTGGTTGGAAACCTTCTGTTGCTGAATCAAAGCCGTCTTTTACATCAGTATCTGCCCACATGACTTCACTTGAATTATTAAGCAGATCCTTAGCTGTAACGCCTGTGATGTTCAACTTAATGACATCGTTTTGTAGTGCGTTTGCACCAACTTGAATGTTCAGACCAGCCGATACAAACTCAACGCCTAGTGCCTTTAACTCTTCAGGAATGTTGTCGCCGTCGGTTGAACCCACTCCACCTAAATCGGCAGGGTTTTCGTAGGCACCAGACAAAATGAACTTTCCGTTAAAGTTGGTAGAAGTTGCGATACGGTCAAGTTCGAGACCAAGTTGGTCAATTTCGCCCTTGATAGCGACGCGGTCTTCTGTGGCGTTAACGTCGTTGGCACCTTGGACAGCCAGTTCACGTACACGTTGCAGAATGCTGTGGGTTTCTTGCAGCGCACCTTCAGCCGCTTGGATGAGAGAGATACCATCTTGTGCGTTGGCAGAAGCGCGGTTTAAGCCACGAATTTGTCCACGCATTTTTTCACTGATAGATAGACCAGCGGCATCGTCGCCTGCACGGTTGATACGGAAGCCGGAGCTCAGTTTTTCAGTGGACTTCGCCTGTGCTGTTTGGTTAACTCCCATTTGGCGGTGAGTGTTCATGGCCATCATGTTGTTTTGAATACGCATTGTAATTTCCTCCTTGAATTTGCAGGTCTCCACATCATGCGGAGCCTTTAGCTAAATATATAACACAGCTTAATTGTTGCATTGAAAGCGATTCTACTAAGCGCAGCGCCATTG
>JAVBKJ010000015.1:0-10045 GCA_031554075.1 Oscillospiraceae bacterium
GGGCGTTGTCTTGGTCAAAAACCTTTTCGTCGGTAATGATGCGAAGGGGTAGCTCCTTGCCAGACATCAAATCTGTGACTGCTTTCATCAGTTGAGGCCCTAACATAGGGTTACATTCCACAACAAAATTCAATTCTCCAGTGGCAAGTGCTTTAACAGCTTCCTTTGTGCCGTCAACCGAAATGATTTTTATATCCTGCCCTGGGCGAATGCCTGCATTTTTCAACGCAACCAATGCACCAAGTGCCATATCATCATTATGCGAAAAAATTACATCTACATCGAGTGGATTTGTTTTCAAGTAATTCTCCAAGACGGCTTGTCCGCCTTCTAGGGTAAAGTCGCCCGAAGCAGAATACACAATTTCATAATCGGGGTTTTGCTTAAGCAACATTTCAAAACCATATTTGCGTTCAATGGTGGGAGAGGCACCTGCCGTGCCACTTATTTCCAATATCCTTACTTTTTTATTAGCAGAAGTAACATTCTCCAAAACCCAACTCATTGCACGGCGACCTTCTTCTATAAAGTCGGCGCCAATGTAGGTCATAAAAAGTTCGTCATCTTCTATTTGTATTTTGCGGTCTGAGAGCAGGACAGGGATGTTTGCTGCCTTTGCTTCACGAAGAACGTCATCCCATCCGCTAGCCACAATCGGGGAAACAACAATAACATCTACTTTTTGTGAAATAAAGGTGCGGATGCTTTCGATTTGCTTTTCCTGTGATTGGTTGGCATCAATTGTGGTCAGGTCGATGCCAAAATCTCTTGCCGCCTCACGAATGGAGTTGTTATTCGCCAATCTCCAACCGCTTTCCGTGCCAACTTGTGCATAACCGACTTTGATGGTTTGTTCTGGTTTGCGAATGGTTCGTGCAAGACTTTTTTCATAACGATCCACATTGGCGAGGGTGATATTTTCACTTCGTAAGATCACTTGCTTTGGAACACCGCTTACTTGGTTTAAAATATCGAGAGAAAATTGCACCGCCTCACGTCCGCCTGTCGGGCAAGTAATGGTTTCATCAATAATGTTTTGACGAATAAGCTCAACGCCGCCCTCGGGTCCTGTAAATCCATCAATCCCCAATATTTTTATATCGGGATAGCCGAGCTTACTAGCCGCACGATAGGCACCCAGAGCCATGTTGTCATTGTGTGCAAAGATAATATCAATTTGTTCAAGCTGTTTGCCATAGGCAAGTACCAAATCCTCGGCTCCATCACGTGAGTCGTTTTCGACGGTGAGTTGTGTTATTTTAATATTTGGATTTTTCTCCGTTGCGTTTTTAAAACCAATACTACGGTCTAAGCTTGCTTGTGAAAACGAATTGCCCAAAATTTCCAACACCGAACAAGGGGTACCATCGCTTGCCATTTGCAAGACAGATTCGCCTGCTTTACGCCCAATCAAATCGTTGTCAGGGCCGATAAATAACGAATAGTCGTAACCCTCCACAGCTCTATCCATGACGATAACGGGAAATTTTTCATACACATGAGCAACAACGGGTGTCAGTTCATCCACCGTGCATGGGGAAACGATCAGCAAATCAATGCCATATCCCAATAGTCGTTCAATGTCCTTAATTTGTTTATGGCTGTCGTCAATGGCATCGGTGAACACAAGGCGAATCTCTGGGTGCTTCTTTGCCTCTTCTTGCAATTCACGCATTAAAACCAAACGCCACGGCTCACGCATATTTGCTTGCGAAACGCCAATGACGTATTGAATGGTTTGTGTTGTCTGAACGTTTGGTGAACAGCCCACCAGCATAAAGCAAAAAATCAATGTCAGTTGCAGAAAATTTTTCATAGGCACCTCGTTAGATTAACTTAGCGACGGAGTAATTCTTTGCCCTTGCGATATTCATTTGGGGACACGCCAAGTGCTTTTTTAAACACAGAGCTAAAATAATGTTGGTTCGAGTATCCAACAAGCGTTGCAATCTCATACATTTTCAATTCATTGTCGCCTAACAATTCCACTGCACGGCGAATCCGCACCTTTGTAAGGAAATCGACAAAGGCAACGCCCACCTCGCTTCGGAACAACCTGCTTAGATGTTGAGGTGAAACGTGCAGGTGTCGTGCTGCTCCTTGCAAGGATAGGGTTTCATCTTGATAATGTGCTTCGAGGTAACGCTGTGCCTCGATAACAATCGGAGGGCATCGATCTTGGTGCAGTAAATTATCCAAAGCTTCTTCATAAACATGTGGCAATAGAAACAGTGCATTGCTTTCTGTCTGGGTATAAATGACATGGATGGGTAAAAAGTTTTCTAAATGACCCTGTAGCGTTTTGGCTGTTTCTTTCCAAAGCTCGCCACAGCTTGAGATGATGACTAAGTCGCCATAACTATTTTTATAAGTCGTGAGGGGTGCCATGTCTGCAAACACCTCACGAGCAATGTTTTCTGCCGCATAGTATAGCAAATTTTCGTCCCATTCGTGCCCGACTGCCATCAGACTGTCACGGTCTGAAAAATGGGTGATGGTGATACCGTAATGTGTCGGAATGGAGATTTGCAGATATTCCAGTTGTTCAGCAACTTCAAACTCGCCCAACTGCATACCCAACCAGCGGTCCAAAAAGGAATTTACGAGGATGTGCCTATTTTTTTCGAGTTGGGCATACGCCCACTTTTTGTAGTTGTCTCGTTTTTGTGTGAATAGTACTTGATTTTTTGCGCGATCAATACAGCGGTAAAACGCTTCTTCGGTTACAGGTTTTAGGAGATAATCAAAAACTTTTAAGCGTAGGGCTTGTTGCACATATTGAAAATTATCATAGCCAGAAATAATAATAATCACAGGGTCGGTCAAGGTGTCTTTTAAGCGCTCAATAAACTCTAGTCCGTTTAAGAAAGGCATATTAATATCTACAAGCAATAAAGAGGGCAGATGTTCCTTTGCTTCTTCGAGTGCAATCTCACCGTCCTCCGCACAGCAAACTATGTCGAGGTCGTCATATTTACGCAGAAGCTTGGCAAGCCCCAGTCGAATAATCTCTTCATCATCCGCAATGAGCACTTTAATCATAAAACGCATCCTTTCCGTTTGTTATGGAGGTTGCCATGGGGTTTGCCAATGGCAATTTTATGGATACAGTCGTACCAACTCCCTCGGTGCTTTCAAATTCAACACCATACTCTTCTCCATAACACAGTCTAATCCGTTCCGAAATATAGTACAGTCCAAAACCTGGCTTGTCGGGGTTGTTGTGACGAAGTTGGTTTCTTAGTTTTTCCAGCCGTTCTGTGTTCATGCCTGCACCGTCATCTCTAACACTAAAGATTTGATTGCCCTGCCCATCTAAAACACCAGAAATAATGATATTGCCGATGCCGCGTTTTTGCTTGATCCCGTGGTAGATGGAGTTCTCGACAAGTGGTTGTAGGATAAGCTTGGGGATGAGATTGGGGTACATCTGTTTGTCAATATGAATCTCATATTGTAGCTTGTCTTTGTAGCGAACCTGTTGAATACTTAAATAGTTGGAAACATGAATACTCTCTTCTTCCACACTGATGAAATCACGACCTTGGCTCAAACCAATGCGAAACATACTTGTCAGGGAATCCACCAGCCGAACAATGTCGTCTGCCTCATAATTACGTGCCATAAACCCAATGGTGTCTAGCGTGTTGTATAAAAAATGCGGCTTAATCTGCTCTTGCAATGCCTTTAGTTCCATATCTCGCTTGCTTTTTTGTTCGGCATAGACTTGTTGAATCAAAAAATCCATCCGCCCAATCATATGGTTGAAAGAATTGGTTAAATCACCGATTTCATCATTATATAGTGAATTAAAACGCACTGATAAATCGCCTGATTCAGCCTGTTGCATGAGCGAACGCAGTTTTGAAATTGGTTTTGTAACCGAGAAGGCGAGCCAAAAAGAAGTAAGCAAGACCAACGCACCTGTTAGTAAAATTGAAAAAATCAGAATATATGTAATGGTATTTACGCCGCTCATTACTTCATCAAGCGAGAAAACACCAACGGTTTTCCAATCCGTATATTCACTCTGGTCATAACGAATTTGATAGCGACCATTACCGATTTTTGCGGTAATCGGCTCACTCTCGCCTACAGAAAGCCAAGAGGGGTCAACTCGATACACAATGTCATTGTTGGGTGCATAAACCATGTTATTATTGCCGTCTAGCACAAAGGCAAAACCTTTTTTGCCGATGCTCACACGGTTTATGGATTCTCTGATTATGGTATGACGAATATCGAACAATAAGACACAAAGAATTTCGTTTGTAACTGGATCTTTTACTGCTTTTGCAAGCGAAAAAACATCGTCAATGCTGTCGCTCTTGTTTGTGACGATGTTACGGCCTGTTGCATTTGAAATTAAAACAATTTTATCAGGCTGTTGCAGGGCAGACTGGTACCAAAGTTCACTTGAAAAAGCATCTCTTGAAATACGTGACATACCAGTGGATACAAATTCGTCATTTGACATGGCAATCAAAATGCCAGCAATCTCTGGGTGTGAATAGGCGATGTTGGATAGAAGCGAATTGAGCGAGTCGGGTGTATAATTGTTTTGTAGGGTCAAGGAAATGTAGTTCGCCATTTTTTCGATGGTGCTAATATACACATCAATCGAGTTACTGACTTGCCCTGTAATTTGTGTCGTGTGCCTTAATACGGTTGCCCGTGCTTGTGCTACAAAAATATTGGCACTGACAACCGCAAACACAACAAAGGGGATAAGAGCCAAGAATATATACGAGATTACCATTTTATTGCGAATCTTTATATTGAAGAAAAAAATGGGTATGCGTCGCATGTCGTCACCTCTTGGCTCTAAGAATGAAAAAGTAGTTACGATGCAGCTTTGTTTTTTTCGGTGCGTATCGCTATGATTCTCTGAATGACGATAAAGATACAGAGTAGAGCGGCAATCGTAACTTTTGTCCACCAAGTATTAAGATTTTGATAGGTAACAATCGCCTGAATGATACCCTGAATGAGTACGCCGAACATGGTACCAATGACTGAGCCGACACCGCCTGTAAGAAGCGTTCCACCAATAACAGCGGAGGAGATGGCATCGAGTTCAAGACCCATGTTTTGCAAGGAGTAACCAGCCAAAGTGTAAAAACTAAAAACAACGCCTGCTAGTGCGGCACAAAATCCAGATATACCATAGACCATGATTTTAGTACGAGCAACAGGCAAGCCCATGAGCATGGCACTTTGCTCGCCACCACCCACAGCATAAACGCTTCGCCCAAACTTGGTATATTTTAGAACATAGTATGCCACGGCAATTACGGCAAGGGCGATCAGTACATAGTAGTAGATTTTAGCACGACCAAATGTAAATTTGCCAAGAGCCATTGCCTTATAAAATGGGTCAGCGATGGGGATTGACTCCGTACTAACCACAGCACAAAGACCCCGCATAAAGAACTGTCCAGCTAGTGTAACAATAAACGGTTGAAGATTGTATCGGTAAATAACAAAACCCATCGTCAACCCAAAGCAAAGACCGATTACCAAAACAAGGGGAATAACAACACCTGCTGGTGCACCGCCACGCAATAAAAACGCAGAGAAAACGCAAGTAAAAGCGATGGTGGAAGCAACAGAAATATCAATGCCACCTGTTAAAAGAACAAACGTCACACCAACGGAGACAATAATGAGGTAGGCGTTGTCATTAAAAAGGTTTAAGAATGTTGACCAAGAAAGAAATCTGTCGTATGCGAGTGAGCCAGCCCCAAAGAGCAGAATAAACAGCACAATCGTTATGAAAAGCGATATGTTTCTAATTTTCACGTCTGATTCACCGCCCGTTTGCCAGAAAAAACTTGGCCAATATCGTCTTTAAATTTTTTAGACTGAGCGAGGCAAATCACAACGACAATAATTGATTTTACCACGAGAGTTACCTCGGGTGCAACACCCATTGCGTAAACAGAAGTTGTGATGCTCTGGATGATGAGTGCACCAATGATACTGGCAAAAATGGAGAAACGTCCACCTGACAAAGAAGTGCCACCGATGGCAACCGCCAAAATGGCATCTAACTCGATGAGTAAGCCTGCATTGTTACAGTCAGCACCTTTGATGCCTGCACTTTCTATTAATCCTGCGATTGCTGCCATGACACCACAAAACGTATAAATAACCAATTTTACACCGTCTACATGAATACCTGCAAATTTACTGGAAACAGGATTACAACCAGTGGATTCAACAAAAAGCCCAAACGCTGTTTTTTTCACAAACAAAACGGTGAGTAAAAAGAAGAAGCCTACGATAAAAAGAGGGAAGGGAAGACCAAAAATATATCCGCCGTTGATGAAGTAGTATGAGTCAGAATTAATGGTAACAATTTTGCCAGCAGTGATCAGTTGAGCAATACCACGACCTGCAACCAGCAAAATCATCGTGGCGACGATGGGCTGGATTTTCACCTTGGATACGAGAAATGCGTTCCACATACCACAGAGCACGCCCGCAAGGATAGCGAAGGTTACCGCCATAAAAACGCTGCCACCAAAAAAGGCAAAAAGGCGTTCGTCCACAATGCTACAAGCAACAGCACCAGAGATTGCCATAACAGAACCGACAGAAATGTCTGTGCCACCAGTAGCCAATACCATCGTCATACCAATGGCAAGTAACATCAATTTACTGCCATTTCTTAAAATATCAATCAGTCGCCCATAGAGGTGCCCATCCACTATTTTCATTTCAAAGAACGCGCCGCCTGAAACAATGCCGTTGAAAATCAAAATGGTAAACAAAACAACAAGCGGCCAAAAAAATTGGTAGCTAGTGAGTTTTTTGAGTGTAAATTTCTTTAGCTGGTCATTCATGTTGTTCACCCCCTGCAATAATCTTCATAATTTGACTCTCGGTAATATCTTCTCCGACTAACTCGGTTACTTTTTTCTTATCTCGCAGTACAGCCATGCGTGTGCAACAACGCAACATCTCGTCAATCTCTGAGGAAATAAAAATAATAGACATACCGTCGTTGGCAAGCTCCATAACGATTTTTTGTATCTCTGCCTTGGTGCCGATGTCTATGCCACGGGTCGGCTCATCCAACATAAACAAGATAGGGTTTGTTGCCAACCAACGAGCCAAAATTACTTTCTGCTGGTTACCGCCAGATAAGTTTTTAATGAGCTGGTCTGCGTTGGGCGTTTTAATAGAAAGCTTATCGATGTACAGATCGGAAAGTTTTTCGGCTTCTGCTCGGGTCAAACTTTTAAACATCCCTCGTTTTGTTTGCAATGCCAAAATAATATTTTCACGAATGCTCAAATCGCCCACGATGCCCTCTGTTTTTCTGTTTTCTGGGCAGAACGCAAATCCATGACGAATCGCCGATAATGGGTCGGATAAATCAATTTTTTGTCCGTTTAGTTCCATTTTTCCGCTTTCAAGCTTATCAACGCCAAAAATAAGACGAACGATTTCACTCCGTCCTGAACCTAGCAAGCCTGATAGCCCCAAAACTTCTGATTTGTGTAAGGTGAGGTCTATGCCATCTATATATCCCGAGCCAGCACTTGATAATGTTAGCAAGGATTCATTCTCGTTGATAGATTCGGATGCTTTTTTGTTGTGTGTCAGGCTGGCATATTCCTTGCCAATCATTTTCGCCACCAACTGCACACGAGGGAGTTCTGCGGTTTTAAAACTACCCACATATTCGCCGTTTCGCAAAATTGTGATGCTATCCGTTACGTCATACACTTGGTCTAGGAAGTGAGTCACAAAAATGATCCCCATACCCTCTGCTTTTAGCATCCGCATGATTTCAAAAAGCTTATTTACTTCCATGACAGTTAAGCTGGAGGTCGGCTCATCCAAAATGAGTACCTTTGCCGAAATATCCACCGCTCGTGCAATGGCGACCATTTGTTGTACGGCAACGGAATAATAACCCAACGTTTTTGTAACGTCTATATCCAAATTAAAGCGGGTCAACAGTGTCTTTGCTTGCTTATTGATACGCTTCCAATCTATCATGCCAAACTTTTTTGGCTCACGACCTATGTAAATATTTTCAGCGACAGACAAGTTGGGGCATAAATTTACTTCTTGATACACGGTACTGATGCCAACGTTTTGTGCCTCTTGGGGCGTTTTTATTGAAATCTCTTTTCCATCTAACAAAATGGTGCCGCTGCTGCGTGGAAAAACGCCAGTTAGCACCTTAATCAGTGTAGATTTGCCTGCGCCATTTTCTCCTAATAAACCGAGAATCTCACCACGGCTTAAAGAAAGTTGCACATCGTTCAGTGCAACCACCCCAGGGAACTGCTTAGAAATATGAGACATTTCAAGCAATTTGCTTTCCACATTCATATGAGCCCACCTCCGAATTTGAGTAGTAAGGGACGATATAGCAATTTTAAAAAAGTTTGCAGTTAAATTATAAAATTGCTATAACACGCCCAAATATTGCAAAAGTGACGGGAGATTGTTCCCCGCCACTTGATGATACTGCAAAAATTATGTATTAATATTTACGAGTAGGGAGGTCTGCTGCTGCTGTGTCTGCCCTAAAGATACCTTCTTCTGATTTAATCCATTTGTCAACTGTTTCGCCAGATTTTAATTTAGCGGCTGCATCAAAGAATTGAGGTCCCAACAATGGGTTACATTCAATAGTAACGTTGGCTTCGCCAGCTGCCATTGCTTCAAAAATGCCCTTAACGCCGTCAATCGAAACAACTTTTACATCTACACTAGGTTTTAAGCCAGCTTCTTTTATGGCTTCGATTGCACCAAGTGCCATGTCATCATTGTGTGCATAGATACCTTTGATTTCTGCGCCATAAGTCTTTAAGAAAGACTCCATAACTTCTTTACCTTTGGAACGTGTGAAGTCACCTGTTTGTGATGCAATGATTTCAATGCCTTTGTGATTGGCTGCGAGTTCATCTTCAAAGCCTTTTTTACGGTCATTGGCAGCAGATGAACCAACTGTACCTTCCAGTTGAATGATTTTTCCTGTACCATTGAGCAATTTGCTCATTTCAATTGCAGCATCGGTTCCCTCTTGAATGAAGTCTGAGCCAATGAAAGTAGAATACAGATCCTCAGAAACTTTTGCACCACGGTCAACTAAAATAATAGGGATTCCAGCATCTTTTGCTTCGGTAAATACTGCATCCCAACCTGTTTCAACAACAGGTGCAAGACCGATTACATCAACGTCCATTTCAATGAAAGATTTGATGGCTTTGATTTGGTTCTCCTGTTTTTGTTGAGCATCTGCAAATTTTAACTCAATTGTGTCTAAATTTTGTCCAGCATAAAATTGAATAGAAGCTGTTTCTGCATCACGCCAGCCAGATTCTTGCCCAATTTGTGCAAAACCTACCACTAGCTTTTCGTTCTTTGGAGCCGCTGGTGCAGGTGCTGGAGCCTCTGCGGCTGGAGCGGGTGCAGGAGCCTCTGCAGCTGGAGCAGCTGGAGCTGGAGCTGGTGCTGGTGCTGGTGCGGATGGAGCACAAGCGGAAAGACTTATTGCCATGGTAACCGTCAATATTGTTGCTAATAATCTTCTTTTCATTGTTATACCTCCTCGAATTTTGCGAGCAAAAGAAATGCTCTACAAACAGTATAAAATCACGAAGGCATAAAGTCTTTACAATATGAAAACCAATTTTTATGTTTTTTTAGCGAAAAAGAGCAGGACGAGTTTTTAATTGCAATTTTCAGCCGTATTCTTCTTTCGTTGTGTTATGGTGTAAAAAATAAAAACTACAAACCTTTTACGATTTGTAGTCCACTTAGTTTGAATTTATTTCAATTTCTGTCGCCCAGAGTGATCCATGAAAAAATTTTCTTTATGTATGAGTTCCGAAATCGGTACAAATGTATATCCCTGTTCTTTTAACCCTTTAATGATAATGTGTAATATTTTACTAGAGTTTTTTCAATCCAAAACTTTTGACTCTTCCAAAAACGCACGCCGTTTTTTATTTGCTTCACGAATTTCAGCAAGTTTAGTAAGCCATCGTTGTTCATCGTTAAGAGTCTCTATGTAAAT
>JAVBKJ010000102.1:0-21680 GCA_031554075.1 Oscillospiraceae bacterium
GGATTCTTTTTGCGCTCTCTGAAATCGCACTAATTTTGTGGCGATGCAATCGTTATACAGTTACATCAATCTTTGTGCCGCTAGTATTGACAGTAGGTTCGCTTGCAGTGGTCGTTACTGCCATTTCAGGTGTTTTGACTGCGCCGTTAATTTCAACGGTATCCTGTGGTGCTGTGATATCTGACGCAATGCGGTCAGCGTTTGCTTGCGTGGCTTGCCCCGCCCCATCACCCTTGGTGGTTATTTTTGCTGTCTCATCGGCTGATTGCGCCTGTTCCTCTTGTATTTTTGCACTATCGGCAGCTACTTTTTCGTTCAGTTCGTTGACTTCTTCACCAAGTGATGTTTGTAAGTTCTCAAGGTTATCATCTATGCTTGCCAGTTCCGTCTCCTTGTTTTCTACATTTGTTGCGCCCTTGTCAATTTTAATCTCCATTGCTAGTACGCCTGCACGTCCGTTCAAGGCGGTTTTGCTAGCTGACATGCTCGCCAAGTTTTTGAGTGTCGCTTGGGACGAAACCAGTGAGTTCATTTGCGTTAGACCAATTGCCACAGCATTCCCTTCTTTCCATTCGATTTTGGTTGCTGTTACACCTATCGAACGTCGCTTATGTAGTCTACACGACATTGCCGTAAACGGGCTTTTTTATGCCGTGAACGGGTCTGCCATGGGCTGGATACAGCAGCTGCAACCTAACGTTACCCACCGTTCATCATCACAACAATTGTAAAAATGCCCTCCTCGGCCCTAATGTCGATAGCACCCTTATATTTTTCAGCACACGCCTGCACATTACCTAAACCAATGCCATGAATTCCGCTATCTAGCTTGGTCGAAATAGGCATTCCGCTTACTGCATCAAAAATCACGGTGCCTTCATAGTTGTTTTCACATTCCAGGAAAAACATACTGCCCCTAACGTACCCGACAAGACGGATATAGGTCTGTGCCGCTCGCAGTGCATTATCCAAACAGTTGCTTAGTATAATGCTGATATCAAACACGTCAATGGCTAATCCCACAGGAAACTGAAATGCCACGTCGCAGGTTATGCCACGCGCCACACTGCTTGTGAAGTTCTCATGAATAATAATATCGGTTACGGGGTGCCCTGTTAGATAGGCAACATCAAACCTTTGAATGCTCTTATCAATCGCGCCAAAATACTGTTCCAACTCCTGGGTGGCGCCTTGGTGCAACAGCCCCTCCATGTGCTGCACATGATTTGAGATATCATGCCGCAGGGAGCGAATCCCACTATATATCTGTTCGACCGACTGTAAGTGTTGCTGCATACTGTTCATTTGGCTGGACAACACAGCCTTCATCTGCCGTTCCTCTTGCAGCTGAAGTAGGGACTTGCATAATTCCAGCGTAATAACCATGGTAAGGAGCATCAATAGTATGGTTATCGGTATTAATAGTTGGGTAACAGGGACTTTGCTGTAAAGCAATTCGTACTGCCCTTGTTCTTGATTGTATGTGGCAATTATTGACTGCACAATACACCCGATACATAGACAGGCAGCACTTGGTAGGTTCAAGAATAGGCTTTCGCGCTTGTCCAAACGGCGCGTCAGGCGCGGAAAGCGTATCACAATTTGTCTCACAATGCCTAGGCTCAGTACGACATATGTGATAGCAAACAGACTGCGTCCCCCCATACCAATCACGTTCAATACGACTGTGTCATCCCAGGGCACAGCAGCAAACAGACGTCTGACCCCTGTCTCGTACAAGGTTAATAAGCCCACAGCAAAAAAGCGTGACAACGTTGTAATGGCAACAAACGAGAGGGACACATAGGTCGCTCGTCCTACATCACAGTGAAACAACGCCGTTACCGATAGGAATAGAAACACAAATAAGCACAAAGCAGATACTACGCCGTACAAACCAATCGCCGCCGCATTCGCGCGCGGCACAAGCTGTGTGATACCTTGATACAGCAAGTAACAACCGCCAAGAGCGGCATGGGACAGGCTGACAGACGGCAAGAGCATTTTCGTGTATTTGGGCGATGTCAAAATCCGCGATAGCCAAACAACGCTCGTGACATTGAAGAGATAAAACGCATACCCCAAGAGCAAATCAACGATGCTAGACATTCACAGCACCACCACTAGTAACGTAACGCAAATACGCTTTGACAAATGTGGCGTACTTGGGCTTCGCCATAGGAAGTATTGTACCGTTCATCAATGTAACAGATTGCGCATTATAGCCTACGACCTGCTCTAAACTAATGATGATGCTTCTATGACACCGGAAAAAAGTGCGACCCAATTGTTGCTCGATGTGCTCCATTTTACCATAGTAGCTGAAAGACTCGCTTGCACTGTGTATGGTAAGTTTTTTATTAAAACAATCAATATACAATATCTGATCTAATAAAACTTTTTTAGTGGTAGACTCAACCTTTATTAGCAAAAAGGGAGCTTGTGCGCGGAAATGTTCTTGCTCGCGAATCGCCTTGCCCAACACCTCGCGAAAACGTTCTTTTGTAATGGGTTTTACCAAATAATGAAAGGCGTTTACGTCAAAAGCGTCCTGCATATGCCCTTCTAGCCCCGTTATAAATACGATTGTCGTACGTTGTTCTTTTTGACGCAGCTGCTTGGCAACATCAATGCCGCTCATACCGTTCATTTGTATGTCTAACAACAGGATATCATACGAACCCCCTGCAGTCAGTAACGCCTCACCAGACGTAAAGTGCGTGAGCGCAGCGCCGCTTACCATCCCTCTGATTAGGTCTATCAACAACTCACAAGTGACTTTGTCATCATCGCACACCGCAATTTTTAGCATTGTCACGCACCTGCCTCGACTGTTTGGGGGTTTACTAAAACACCTGGTGCAACGGTGGTAGCTGGCGTGGGTGTGAGGGCCGCCATCTCACGGTCAGCGGCAATTGACTGATTATGTTGCCAAAAATAAAACGAAACACCGCCGCCAATGAGAACGGCAACAAGTAAAAATACAGTTACTTTTTTCATAATGGAACGCCCCTTAACTGTTTCGTATCTACCTATAGTATAACATAAAAATTTGTAATAATTACAACTAAAATATTGAGTATCCGTAATGTTATTCATTTGTTTACATGGATTATTTATTTTTTTAGTAACCAACACGTTGCAATAAGAAATATAATTTTCACATACTATATAAGAACGTGAAAATCACGCTCACTGTCTGCCACTTGACACCAGCCAAGAAAGTGTTTATAATAAAAAGCAGAAGTGGCTGACAATCCAGCCGCCGTTGT
The DNA here is from genome assembly GCA_031554075.1 of Oscillospiraceae bacterium. Classification (GTDB taxonomy): domain Bacteria; phylum Bacillota; class Clostridia; order Oscillospirales; family UBA929; genus WRMG01. The sequence continues at coordinate 3,273 of JAVBKJ010000102.1, forward strand.
TTCTGTGGTAGCCGCTACTTTGAACGGGAGGCGGCTACCTTGCTTTTATGGCGAATGCTACGAAGTATACAACAAGCCACAGGCTTACAATTATAAATCGCAACAATTTTACACACATTAGCATCACCTCCTCGCACCTGTGATAGGTTCGATTCAGCGACCAGACATCAGTTCTTCTGCTTTGAAAGTATACCACGTTACGACATTGTTCGCAACGTGGTATTTTTGTAGCTCAGGTTCAATGCCTCTGTCAATTTTTTTGACAAGGGGTACGTATGGGTGTTTCTGCATAGAAACTCTTTGGACGAGTAAGCTGTTCTGTTTTTCGAGACTTTTGTTTTGCTGATACATGTCTCGCATCTTCCGTTTGGCGTCCGCTAGTTCTTGCTGTAGTCCTAGATTACTTATTTCTAGTTCTGTTTGCTTTTGCTCGGCAACAATCAATCTGTCAGACAAGACCACAATACTGTCAATAATCTTTTCAGGGTCAATCTGCTGTGCCAACATGCACCGAGTTTTTGCCTATCTAACTCAGACACGGCTCCTGTGTGCTGAAATCATATCTTACTTTATCCATGTCGGCTCACTTTTTGAGGATGCCCAACACCACAACGCTGTCTTTTTGGGGCTGGACGAAAATGGCATCCCCAGAGCCGGTCAAAAGAAAGGCACGCTGACCATAGGCGCAAGCTTTCGTCAAACCATTGCTGGCTCAGACACTCGATATTGCTTCCACCATCGTGGCACATCCCAAAGGCTGTATGTTTTTGAAGCTCCAATAGACATGCTCAGCTACATCTCCATGCACCAACGGATTGGCAACAGCACAGCTACATAGCATTGGACGGCTTGTCGTCCAAACCCATGCACCATTTCATGTCTTGGAATCCGCAGGTCGAGCAAGTGTGTCTCTGTATGGATGCTGACACAGCCGGCATTGAAGCCGTAGACAGATTTCGTGACGAGCTTGCTGCCAAAGGTTACAGCGATGTCGTGCGCATATCCCCAGCGCATAAAGATTGGAATGAGGTGCTAAAAGCTCGAAACGGCCTGTCCGCTATTCCTGCGCAGACTCATCCCAAACTGGAGGCATATCACAATATCGTTGCAGACCTGCGTTGCTCGGAGTCATCCAGCTATGCAGGTTATTTGTTGAGTAAAGGTGCTGGTTCGGCTGTGGCAGGCATCCTGCGTGAAGTTGGAAGATATCAGGCTGAAACGAATAACTCCCAGCAATTGCTCAACATCGCTAGCCTCTGCGCTCTTGCCGCCAAAGACCTGCTCGGCGGCGATATTCTGCACCAGTTGGCACTGGAGTACAAACCGTACACCGACAAGAGCAAGCTCAAATCCCATGTGGATGAACTGGCTCAATGTGCCGTGGCACTAAGACAATCGACAGATGTGTTTGCTCTGAAAAACCTTGCTGATGCCGCTATTCGCGCGGCAGTGTGCTTAGAGGTGGAGTATGGGATGGCGCAAAAATTGGGTTCACAAGACTTCTCGCTTTTTATGGGATGAATGAAGAAAAAGCGGTTGCTGGATCATCGCTAAATCCATAATGACCTGTAAAAATGTACTTCACATCGTTCAAACTGGCTAGTTTTCTCAGACTTTCTGTTTGCAAGGCAGTATCCATATTGGAGTGCGCTGTTATTGCTTTTCCATCTTCTAGCTTCAAATTGTCGCCGACAAACAGACATCCATCCGCAAAAAAACTGCTTGAGCCCGGCGTGTGCCCAGGCGTGGCAATACAGGTGATGGTCAAGTTACCGACCGAAATGACTTCATTATCCTGAACGGTCTGGTAGCTGCGTGTAAAGACATTTTTCTGAAATGGTGCACGGTTGGTGCTTCCATCAATCATCTGCACTTCGCTCTGCGGCATATAAACCGTTGCATTAGGAAACGCATCCACAGCTCCAACATGATCATAATCAGAGTGTGTAAGGAAAACTGTAACAATGTCTTCGCCTTGAATTCCAAGGACTTTCAATGCTTCCTGTGTGTCTTGCAAATTTTGCCCCGCATCAAAAGCAATGTATTGGTTTTCTCCAGAGTTCATAAGAAACAGATTGCAAATTTCGTTGCGGAGAACGTAAACCCCACCAACGGTTTCGCTTGTGTCCATCAGCGTAAAGGAAGCAAAAAGCGTTCGGGTCTTAATCTCTGATACTCCAATGTAACCGCCTAAAACAACTATTAATGCAAGTCCAATAATAAGTAATCCCTGTATCCATTTTGGCATTCACAATCACTCCCTGTTTGTTGCATTATATCATATTTTAATAACAATGTGTATCAAGAAGGAGGCTCCGCCATGTCAACAGCACAAATATTCCTGCTGGCCCTATGCGCAATCCTGTTTCTAGCTGTATCCCTGCTGGTCTACTTCACAGGCAACCATACGCTCAACATCAAGTCCAAAACCGTGGGTGATGGTCAGCACGGCACAGCGCGCTGGGCAAGTGCCAGAGAAATTAAGCAAACCTTTGCCCATGTGCCGTTTGCACCCCAGACATGGCGTTCAGAAACGATGCCGGCAGCCACCTCACTAAGCAAGCCAACACGTAGGTCAGCACAGAATACCCGAAAATCTCCATCTGACAATTTCACTACGGCGTTCTTCCTCGCCTCTTTGGCTTCTTTATTCAGAACCGATTGCGCGTGACGTGGCGACCGAAGTTTTGAATCCGCCATGAGTCTATCAAGCACGGATTTGTGCTTAAGAGCTCTCAAGTCGCGTATGTCGAGTTTTTCTATAAGGTGCGGATGCGTAACTAAGTAAGGGTGATTTCTCCAATCGTACTCACTGGCCATCTGGTCAAATTGACCTTTTTCCTTCATTTCCGCCCTGACCGAAGACACTGTATTGTGGCTACATCCCAAAGTCTTCGCGATTGAGCGATCGGTAGATGCAGGAATCATCAGGAGTCTTTTCTTGATCAGTGCTCTCATTTCCTGTCGCGTGGATTTACGTGCTGGTTGCTTCACTTTCTTTGACAAGCTATCACCTCAATTTTAAACATATATTAACATAAAGAATTGATAACGTAAATGGCAGAGCCGACGGTTTTGAACTAATTTTATCAAATATTCTTCTAACAACGCTACAGCTATCCTGTGCCTTGTGTAAAACAACCTAAACGGAGATTTAGGAGTGTTTTATTATGACGGCACAAACCAACACTAGACACATACACCCAGCTATTCAAGAGGAACTTGACATGCTCAAAGAACGCTTCCCAACCAAGCTAGAGTTGACTCTCGACGATTACGCTGAATACTTTGGCATAGACAGGCATTACGCCAGTCAACATTTTAGCCGCATTAACGCCGGTAAGATTAAGTTAGCGCATAAGCGTATAGGCAAGCTCATCATCATACCAACGCTTGACTTTGCGTACTGGTTAGCACAACACAAAATTATGAACGGTCGGGCACTTATCCTACCATCGCCAGAGGAAGTTCAGGCTAGTATGAAGAGTCGTCGTGGGTTCAGTTCCGCACCAAAATATGACTATCGCAAACTAGGATAGTTTGGGCTTACCTCTTGCACTCTAAACAGTAGCTTTCCTCGATGTGGAAGCTGCTGTTTTCTAATTGCGTCAAACACTTGCAATTACTAGGCTACACACTCAAAAACCATTACCCCATTCATTACCCCATTTTATTCTGATTACCTCATATATTCGCATACAAATGCAGACATTAAAAAAGGTCTTGCAATAATTTAGAAATCATGCTATAATACCACTCGTAAGAAAGAGACTGTTGCAGTGCAAAGCGTTACAGGTTCAGTGTAAGGGTTTCAATTGGAACCAAACATTTTAATTTATCGCAGAAAACTCCAACACGCGGGTGTAGTTCAATGGTAGAATTCCAGCCTTCCAAGCTGGCCGCGCGGGTTCGATTCCCGCTACCCGCTCCAATTAGTAGAAGCCGCCCTTTACGGGGCGGCTTCTACTTTGTCTATAGGCTTTTTTGCGTTTTATCGGGTGATTGAGAAACGTCATGCGCTACCACACAATACACGCCAAGACAGCCAATGAAATGGCGGCTTAACTAACTGGTGATTTATGGTGGACAATTAAACTTGTAATTCTCAACCTCATCTAAAATATTTACTAAAAAGTGGACACGACACAAAAAAAGAGTTATACTAATAGAGATGTGTAACCTTAACAAATAAACCATTTCTATCTTGACCAAGGCACTACAGCGTACATGAATGCCAACTGCACGCACCTCCTTCCCAGTGTAAGTTGTTACATCGAGTTTTCAATCCAATCAAAAACGAGCACCAACATATAGACAGCAGCATCCTATACATTAAAATTTCCCACCCTACGTAAGATGTGGGCACACAACACGATAAAGAGGTTGTCATATGAGTTATGAAAAAATTAGCTTAAAGTCTTTTGTGTCAGAGGTAAAACGGGCATCGCAAGGGAAACAGCATAGGCGTTTTTGTTTTGTATTGGGTGCAGGCGCGTCTAAGGAATCTGGTATTAAATCTGGAGAAGAGCTTGTTGACATTTGGGACAGAGAGATTCAAGAACGCAATGCCGATACCTATGCCACGTGGCAAACGGAAAAAGGCATTACCCAAGCTAATATGCACTCTTTTTATAGCGAATACTATGAGGAGCGTTTTCGGCGGCATCCTAAGGACGGTGTAAATTTTCTTGAACATCTGATGGATGCAGTTAATCCTAGCTGTGGTTATGTATTATTATCCCATATTCTAACGACCACACGGAATAATCTTGTCATTACGACAAATTTTGATCATCTAATAGAAGATGCTGTCACCTATTATGCTCAACAAATGTCACGTGTGCTAGCACATGAGGCTCTATCCGTATATCTAACCACAAACATTACCCGACCCACAATACTTAAGATACATAGGGATCTGCTGCTTGACCCCGCCAACACAACTGGCGCCACTGATGCTCTACACTCCAATTGGAAAATAGCGCTAGATGCGTTACTTAAAGAGTACCATCCCATTTTTATTGGCTATGCTGGAAACGATAAAAGTTTGATGGACTACTTAGATGAGAATGCCAAGAAATTTAAAAGCGGCGAATTTCTATCCCCCTATTGGTTATTATTTGGTGATGCGCTGCCTTTTGGACGTGTACTAGATTTTTTAGAAGCAGCAGATGGAGCGGTTATACATCACAACGGCTTTGATGAAACATTGGTGTTGCTTGGCAGCGCTTTAGGTTACAAAGAAAAATCAAAAGAGGACTTCTTAAAAAAGGCTGAAAATAGATACCAAGAACTTACCGCGTCATTAGAGAAATTTCGCCAAAAGCAAATTGATTCCAAGATAGAAGCAGCTTCAGACACGAGCGAAGCGCTTAGACAAATAAGTACGCGATCAGGGAAAGAATCCGCCGCCCAAATTCTAAGCGATATCTGGTCTAAGCCGTATGAGACACAGGTTTCTCTATTGCAACGAGCTATAACTGAATATCCAGATAATGCGTGGGTACTGGGGACAGCCGCGATAGTTGAGCACCAGAAAGGCAACATCGAACAGGCAGAAAGATATTACGACCTCGCCATTGGAGTTGACCCAAACGATGTCCGTAATCTGGGCAACTACGCCGTTTTCTTAGAAAAATACCGCAAGGACTTTGACGCCGCCGAGACGTACTACAAACGCGCTATTGACGCTGACCCAAACGATGCCGATTTTCTGGGCAACTACGCTACTTTCTTACATAAACACCGCAAGGACTATGACGCCGCCGAGACATATTACAAACGCGCTATTGACGCTGACCCAAACCATGCCACTAATCTGGGCAACTACGCTAATTTCTTAAAAAACTGCCGCAAGAACTATGACGCCGCCGAGACATACTACAAACGTGCTATGGACGCTGACCCAAACCATGCCAATAATCTGGGCAACTACGCCACTTTCTTACATGAACACCGCAAAAACCATGACGCCGCCGAGACATTCTACAAACGCGCCATTGACGCTGACCCAAACGATGCCGATTTTCTGGGCAACTACGCCGTATTCTTAAAAAACTGCCGCGAGGACTATGATGCCGCCGAAGCGTACTACAAACGCGCCATTGACGCTGACCCAAACGACGCCGATTTTCTGGGCAACTACGCTATTTTCTTAAAAGACATACGCAAGGACTATGACGCCGCCGATACATACTACAAACGCGCTATGGAAGCTAACAAACAACGTTGACATTTTACGTTGATATCAATTATTTCAGTCTCTTTAATTAATACCCGCCTGTAGTTTTGCAACTACAGGCGGGTATTGTATCACGCACAGTGTTTACTGTAACCGTAATCTACTCTGCTTTTGTGTCGTTTGTAAGCTTCAGGCGGTCGAATACGTACAACACCAGGCTCAACAGCATCCCCACGACGGTGGCCAGTGCCATGCCCTTTAGCTGTACCTGTCCAAGCTGAATGTACGCGCCCGACAGACCCGTGACAAGCACCACAGACGTTAGGGCCAAATTACGCGAACGGCTGTAGTCTACCTTCGCTTCGACTAGCAGACGCAAGCCCGACGCGGCAATCATCCCGTACAATAAGAAGCTAATCCCACCCATGACCGCGCCAGGGATAGTGGCAATCGCGCCCGACACCTTGCCGATAAAAGCCACCGCAATCGAAATCACAGCCGCGCCGCCGATAACCCAGACGCTGAACACCTTTGTAATGGCCATGACGCCAATATTTTCGCCGTATGTCGTTGTTGGCACTGCGCCCACCATACCTGATAGGGTGGTGGAAATACCGTCACCCAGTAAGGATCGGTGCAACCCTGGGTCACGAACGAGGTCGCGCCCTATCACCTTGCCAGTGACAAGCTGATGTCCAATATGCTCCGAGATGACAACCAGCGTGGCGGGCAAAATAATCAAGATAGACGGCACGTCCAGTATGGGTAGCTGAAAATGTGGTGTGGCAAACAGCGGCGCGGCTTGCACCGCGGCAAAGTCTACAATGCCCGCCACACAAGCGGCAATATAGCCCACCACAATCGCGATTAGAATTGGAATCACCCCAAAGAACTTGCGAAACAGGACTGACCCCAGCACGGCTGTTCCCAATGTTATCAAAAAGACTGTGATGCCCCTAGGGTCAAACACCCCGTCCCCCGGTAGCAATCCTGCTGAGTTTGCCGCTGTGCCAGCAAGTTCAAGCCCGATTAGCGCGATAACGGGTCCCATGGCGGCTGGCGGCAACACAACGTCTATCCATTTTGTGCCGACAACTTTCACTAACAGTGCCACGGCACAAAAAAGCAAGCCGGAAATAATAAATCCGCCTTGCGCATGTCGAAACCCTATTTCTTGACCCATTTGAGCTTGAATAATAAATGTTGGCGATAAAAATGCAAAACTGGAACCCAAATACGCAGGAGATTTGCCTTTGGTAATGAAAATGAAAAGTAATGTGCCAATGCCGTTCATCAACAGAACAACGCCAGAATCAATGCCAAATAACAAGGGAACAAGGATAGATGCACCAAACATTGCAAATAGATGTTGCAGACTGAGCGGAATTGCTTGCGCTAAGGGTGGTCTTTCGTCTACGCCGATTATTCTTGCCATTTTTTACGCCCCTCTTTCCTACCAAGCGTCGCACTTTTGGCTAACTTGGCTCAAATTAACGGTACTATATCACATCCTGTCGAAAAAAGCAAGAGGGGAAAGTAAAAGTTTTCACAAACAGAATCGGCGAACGCTCGTCCGCCGATTCACATTACGCTGTGGCAAACAAGAGCCAAACCATTGCGTTGCGTTTTTGCACAATTCGTGGTATTTCTTTATTGCGTGAGCATTTTGACACAATTTTCGCATTAATGCTGTTGCACCTGTGCCCACTAAGATGTGTGTCAAAAGCTAAAATGCTAAAAATTATTAGCCATGATTGCTTGAGGCGGGTAGCGTTTGAGGTAACGGTAATGATTCTATTACAGGAAGCTGACGGCTTTCAAGCGCTTGTTCAAACTCCTCAATACTATCATATGTACCCACAATCATGTCGCTGCTAATTTCCGAAGAATCAATAATTTCAAAATTATACCGCTCAGCAATTTGCGCAAGTTTAGCTTTTTCGTCTTTTGTAAACCCTGTGTCGGACAACTCGCTTGTAGGAGTAACCGCTAATCCAGAAACAGTAGTAACTAAAAATAGCATTGCCAACAATATTAACATAGTTTTTTTCATAGCAACAAACTCCAAACTAAAAATTAAATTTTTAGGGTTGCATGCTTGTAACCTAGTACCTGCATACAGCCATCCATCTACCCCTCATCGGCATCCGTGATTTCAGTGTTTTAGTACAAGGTACAAATATCTTTCTTTGTAATGCGCAACTACATGTTAATATTACCATATTACACAAAAAATACAATAGTAAAACACAAAATTTTTTCCTCATACATAAGCGTAGGGTTACCAGCGCGTATTGGGGGAACGGCTTACCACATGCAGCATTCCAAACGTCGGGCATTGGTTTGAATCCTTTATCGCAAGAATGCAAAAGCTTGGCACTACATTACATTTTTTTCGCAAGGCATTATTATCGTAATTTTTGGCACATTTGCTATAGCAAGAATATTTATAGTACTGCAGACAGAAAGAAAGTGACGGAGAATATCCGTCACTTTCTTTGTTGTATGGTTACTACTCAAACACTTTTTTAGCCACTGCGACGGCTTCCATGGCATCCTTGGCGTAGTAATCCGCGCCAATCTGCATGGCATACGAGTGCGTCAGCACCGCGCCACCCACCATAATTTGTATGGTACTGTCTGCTTCTCGCAGTGCTTTGATCGTTTTTTCCATGTTATCAACGGTGGTGGTCATCAACGCGCTTAAGCCTACCAATGTCGCCTTGCGTTCAACCGCCGCCTGCACGACCTGCGCGACAGGCACATTGCGCCCTAGGTCTACAATATTATAGCCGTAGTTTTCCAAGACGACTTTCACGATATTTTTGCCAATATCATGCACGTCGCCCTCTACGGTTGCCAGCACGATGGTGTGCCGTTCGGTTTGCTCCGATGGGGGGATACGCGATTGCACGATGGCAAACCCTGCTTTGGCGGCTTCCGCGGCTTGCAGGAGTTGCGGCAAAAAAATCTGTGCCGCTTCGTACTGTTTCCCAACCACATCAAGCGCCGGGATAAGCTGTTGATTCACAACTTCTAGCGCGCTTTGCACCGTTAGCGCGGTCTCGACAGCCGACTTGATTTCCTCTTTTAGTCCATGTTCAATGCAGTACAAAATGCTATCATCGCGCGATTGCGGCGCACTGGTCGTAGCCGTGGCAAACCTAGCGATGTACGCCGCGCTGTTGGTGTCGCGGTTCATCAATTGGTTGACGCAGTACACCGCATCCATCATGTCTGTTTCGTTGGGGTTGATAATGGGCATGTCAAGCCCTGCCGCCAACGCTAAGGTTAAAAATGTACGGTTAAGTTTCTGTCTGGCAGGCAGTCCAAACGAGATATTAGACACGCCTAACACAGTTTTCACCTGTAACTGCTCCTTAATAAGCGTAAGTGCGCGTATCGTTTCGTAGGCAATGCTTTGTTCTGCCGCTGCTGTTAGGGTTAGGCAATCAATAAAGACATCCGTTTTGGGTATGCCGTGTTTGACGGCGGCATCGACTATTTTCGCCGCAATCGCCAGACGCTTCTCCGCCGTGGGGGGTATCCCGTTTTTATCAAGCGTCAAGCCCACGACTGCCGCGCCGTACTTCTTCACAAGGGGCAAAACGCGCGCTAATACCTCGTCGTCTCCGTTGACTGAGTTGACAATCGGCTTGCCAGCATAACGACGCAAGCCACTTTCAAGTGCCTCAGGGTTGGAAGAGTCCAGCTGCAATGGCGCGTGTATGATGCTCTGCATACAATCGACAGCGCGCGCCATCAAGGTTGGCTCATCTATATCAGGCAACCCGACATTGACATCCAAAATATCCGCCCCAGCTTCTACCTGTTCGATGGCTTGCGCCAACACGTAGTCCATATCGCCCTCGCGCAGTGCCTTTTGAAATAACTTCTTCCCTGTTGGATTAATCCGCTCGCCGATCACCCTCACGCCCTCTAGTGTCACCGCTTTTGACGCGGAACAGACGGCAGAAACGCTCACATTGCGCAGGACAGGCTTCATTGTATGCGTCGCATCACACAAGGCAGATATAAAGGTAGGATTCGTACCGCAACAACCGCCAACCGCGCACGCCCCCATAGCGACCATGCGTGATAGTTCAGCACTAAAGTCCTCGGTCGTGATATTAAATTTTGTTTGTCCCTCGTGCATCTCGGGCAAACCAGCGTTTGGCTTTATCACAAGCGGGCGATTCGTCCACTTGACAAGTTCCGCCACCATGGGTACCATTTCCGCTGGTCCTACAGAGCAATTTAGCCCGATAAAGTCAACCCCGAGCGCGTCAAACGTCAGCGCCATAGAGGCAAGACTCGTCCCCATAAACGTTCGATGATTTCGTTCAAAGCTCATAGTGGCAAATATCGGCAGATTTGTCACTGACTTGGCGGCTAAAATGGCGCATTTGGATTCTAACAAGTCCGTCATTGTCTCGATAACAATGGCATCCACCCCTGCCGCTACACCTGCCACGACTTGTTCACGAAACAGCCCATACGCGATATCATAATCAAGTGTGCCGTGCGGCGCTAATAATGCCCCAATAGGACCGATATCAAGCGCGACAAAGGCCGTATGGTCCGCTTGCAATACTGCCTCACGTGCAATTTGTACTGCTGCCGTAATACAGTCTGACACGGTGTAGGGTGGCTCGAGTTTCTGCGCGTTTGCGCCAAAGGTATTGGTGAGAATTAGTTGCGCGCCTGCCGCTAGGTAGGCAGTATGCACCGCCCCCACCGCTTGGGGTGCGGTAATGTTTAGCGCTTCTGGGTTTTTGCCCAACGGTACGCCGCTCGCCTGTAGCATTGTTCCCATCGCGCCATCTAATAATAGGATGCGATTTTGACTAAACTCCCGTAGTTCCACAATGTGTCCCTGCCTCTCTCTTTGTACATTTTTCGCGTATATTGCATGTGTCACAGCTTTTCAACGTCTGGGCTTGTTGCCCGTGCGGCAGTATGCCCATAATCGCAGTGACGCTCTTGCGCGGTATTAGCAAACATGCGTCATTGCTGTACAGCCCAATCGTTTTCTGCGTCTGCAATGCCGCCAATAAACTCGGCTGTATGGTTAGGGGCAAATCGCCGTACCCTGGACTATACCGCATCGTTAGGAAAAAACGCTCTGCCAACTTGGCTTGTTGGCTGTCGCAGAACGCTTCTATCATCACACTGGCGATGGCATCCAGTATCACCCCATCGCTCAAGGAGCGTTCTTGGGTGTATCGTATGAGCGTATCCGCCTCGAGCCCTAATGTAGCGGCAAATAAAAAACAGCTTGTCGCGTTTGCCAGCAGTGTCCCAATATCCTTGCCCATCAGAAACAAATCTGACGACCCGACGCGTAACCCTTCAGACGTGGGGGTGATAGTGGCTTGCTGGCAAATCTGCCGTGGGGTCACGCGTTCTTGTAGTTGACCGTGCAGGCGGCTCACATCCGATTGCAGACGGGCTGTCACTGTGCCGCCCCCCAGCAAGCGCAACACCTCGGGCAACAACGTATCCTCACGCATCAAATATCTCCTCTATCAGCATTTGTACCAACTCAATTCGTTGCAACGGCGTCATGATATAGAACCCATCGGCACTGTCGTACACTGCCTCTATCATGCGGCGGCTGTAGGCTATCGAAATGGCATAGGCTTCCTGTGTCGTTTTGCCCTCCATCGCGGTAATAACCTCTTGCGGAATTTCAATGCCTGTGACTTCATTATTCAAAAATAACGCGTTGCGACTGCTGGCGACAGGCAAAATGCCAGCATACAACTGACAATCAAGGGTGGCACGCGCCTTTTGAAAATTTTCAATGGACTGTTGTGAAAAAAGCGGTTGCGAAAATAAAAAGGTTGCCCCGCTTTCAATTTTTTGTGCGGCGCGTTTGAGTTCGACCTCAAATTGCACAGCGTTAATGTTCAGCGCCCCCCCAAGGGTCATCACATGTTGGCTAAGTACATCTTTATTAAGCCCCTCAATGTAGGACATCAAACGCGCCGCTGTAAAGTTAAACACGCCTGCTTGCTTATACAGTACATCTGCGCCGACTGGGTCGCCTGTAACGCATAACAAACGGTGAATACCGTGGTATGCCGCCCCCAACAATGCGCCCTTTAGGGCGATGTAGTTTTTATCGCGGCAGGTGATGTGGGGCAGTACATCAATACCCACGTTCGTTTTCAAAATGACGGCAGTCATGATACTGTCGGCACGTGCTTTTGCAAGCGGCGAATCTGACACCGTTATGCACGACACCCCCAACCGCTTCAAAATCGCCGCATGAGCTATCATCGTTGTAAAATCTGCCTTGGCGGGTGGGTCAAGTTCCACCGCTAACGGCTTGCGTGGCAGTTTTTTCCCTTGGGACATGACGGCGCGCGGCAACGACGCGACATCCGCGTGCTGCTGCTGTTCTTGGGCATGAATCCGCTGTATGGCAAGTGATAGATGCAGTGGCGTAGTGCCACAACAGCCGCCGACAATGGCAACGCCTGCCTTTGCGAGGTCGGTCAGCTTTTCCGCAAAGTACGATGCGTTGGCTTGGAACACACTGCGTCCGTTCACACGCGCGGCATACCCTGCGTTCGGCATGACCGCCAGTGGCTTCGGCAAGCCTGCCGCGGAATTTGCTTCTAGTAGCTGTTTTGTCAGTGTTAGTAGATGGGTCGGTCCCGACACACAGTTCATCCCAACGATATCAACATGGGGATGCGCCGCGGCCTGCGCCAGTGCTTCTTTGTAATCCACGCCGTTTTGCAGTAAGCCGTCCTGCGATATCGCAAACGAAACGAGTATCGTTGCATTAGCAACGCGCGATTTTATGAGCGCCAGTGCTGGTTCGATGGGTGCAAATTCAGACAATGTCTCAAAGATAAAATGCGTCGCCCCTAGCGACACAAACGTCGCCGCCGCCGTTTCGTACTGGTAAGCGAACGCAGTGGGCAGTGCGCCGATATCAGCGTACACCGTCACCCCTGTGTTAGCAGCAGCTTGACATGCCAGCGTAAATCCTGCCTTGATAACCTCTTCATACGCCGCCCCAGCCACCTGCATTGCCGCAAAGGTATTGGTTTTAATCGCATGAACGCCTGCGCTGATATACGCCTTGTGAATGGCCAACACGCTATCAGGGTGCGCGATATTCGCCAATTCGCAAGGGGTGGTATCACCTGTCTGTTCCACATAATAAGTGCCAAACGCACCATCAAAAAAAGTTGTCATATCGCTACCCTTCCTGTTGTTTTTGTGACGCTACCGAATCCACAAACGCGGATACGACCGCTGTGTAGCGCGCTTTGTCGCGCAGATAACTACGCGCATGATCCGCCCCCTCGAAAACGGCTAATTGGGATAGCGGGTGGATAGCCACATGCGCCATGTCTTCGCTCATGGTGTAGGGTACGTCTGAATCCTGCTTGCCATGGATAAAGAGAATTGGTGTATGGCTCGTTGCCACCGCTTCGATGGGGTTGTTCGCAAAGATGGCGGCGTTATACCGTTTCGAGAGCAGCTGTACCATCCAAACAATGAGCGCCGGCGGCATGTGAACAGTGCGCTTCATGACGAGCGACACGTAGTCACGCATACGCGAAATAGCGCAATCCGCTATGACACCATCGACATGCGATGAGGTCGCCAAACTCAGTAGCGCAGTAACAGCCCCCATAGATTCTCCATGGACGACGAGCAGTCCCTCGTCACCCTGTGTTGCCGTCACCCACGCCAACACGGCTTGCAGGTCGCGGCATTCCTGCACACCCAACGTGTTGTACGTCCCTGTGCTCTCCCCAAACGCGCGATGGTCATATAACAGCACACTACACCCAAGCTCTCGAAAGAGCTGGGCGTAGCGGATACTATTCATCATATTTTGGGTGAACCCATGGGCAATCACCACTGTTCGTGGTGGATGTATGGTGTTAGGTGCAGGGAGAAAACGGCACGCTAGCACCGTATTTTCTCCCACATCTATGGTAAACTTTGTCTGCGACCAAGCCTCAAAGACCTCAAAATCGATACCGTGTACTCTGGTTTCGTAGGCTTGTACGGTTTCATAACTGCGCCTGCGCTTCCCGCTCGGATGAAATGCCAGCTTGATAAACGTCGCGGCAATCACAAAACAAGTGATTACATAGGCGATTAGACAGCCCAGCAGGAGGATAACCCATGTCATGCAGTCACATCTTTTCTATAACATCTTAGCAATTGTACCGCAGAGTTCCTGTACAATATCGTCATCACCCTCGCGGATTCTATCAACAACACAACCGCGAATGTGATTTTCCAGCACCAATCGGCTAATCGAATTTAGCGCCGATTGGGCGGCAAATATTTGGTGCAACACATCGTCACAGTACGCGTCTTTTTCTATCATCCCTTTAATACCGCGCACCTGACCTTCGACACGGTTTAAGCGCGACACCAAGTTATCCTGCAGTTTGAGGGCGCGCGCTGTTTGCCGCTCTGACTCTGTTATATCCATTAGTATAGCATCCTTCACTGTAAATTAAAAGGTTTTAGTAATTTCGCAACTTTGATGGGTTTACCGCGCTCATCCATGGTATCCACGGTCGCTAAGAGCCAGCCTTCAATGTGCGCCGTGTCTACCCCTGCTGCCGCCAGCGGTTCTGGGTTTAGCACAAATACGATATCCTTGTCATTGTCCTCGAGCGACTTTGCCCACTCGAACATGTTGCCGTCGCCCAGCCCGAGCCCCATATGCCCCAATGCGGCATGGTAGCCAACCTGACGTCTGCCCGCGCGCAGATAGTCACCAAAGATATCCTCGGCTGTCTGCGATTGTGTTGCCTTGCTCGTAAAGTTCGCGCCGACCATTAATTGTCCATCGATGACAACGCTACCCACTAGTTTGGACGCGTCAAGCCCTGCCGCCAAAAAGGGGGCGGCATCGGTGACGATAGATACCTGTTGGGCGGCTGTGGTTTCTTTGCTAATATGCAGGCTAGCAGTATCGTCGGGGGCAGATAGCACCCATTCTGTGTCTGTCTCCTGCACTGGTTTGACAGCCAGCACCGCCGTAAAGCTTTGGTTAGCGGCGGTCAACACTAAATCAAGCGACGCGCAACCAGACAATGTTATCAACAAAAGCACCATTGCTATCATACGTTTCATACTGCTTCTCCTATCGTGACGGCTTAAAGCCTTTGAGTCTTAACGCGTTGCCGAGTACTGATACAGAGGACATGGACATCGCGGCGGCGGCGTACATCGGGTTTAGCGTAGGACCGCCGAACACATGCAATAACCCTGCCGCAATCGGTATGCCCACCACATTATAGGCAAATGCCCAAAATAAATTTTGCCTGATATTGCGAATCGTGCTTTTACTAAGCTTAATCGCCGTTGCAACCTCAACCAAATCACCACGCATTAGCACAATATCGGCAGATTCCATCGCGACGTCTGTGCCAGAACCAATGGCGATACCAATATCTGCTTGGGCTAGGGCTGGTGCATCATTAATGCCATCGCCCACCATCGCCACTTTGCGCCCCTGCGCTTGCAATTGTGTGACTTCTCTTGCTTTGTCCTGCGGTAACACTTCAGCTAACACGCGGTCAATGCCCACTTGCTTGGCAATGGCGGCGGCTGTCTTGCTGTTGTCGCCTGTCATCATCGCTACTTCAATGCCCATCTCATGTAGTTTGGCAATCGCGCGCGCACTGCTCGCCTTAACCACATCCGCCACGGCAATCAGCCCCGCCAGTTCGCTATCTATGGCAATAAACATAGGTGTCTTGCCTTGCTCGGATAGATTGTTGGCGGCGTCCTCAAGTTCACCAAGTGCAATATCATTGTCAACCATGTGCTTGCGATTGCCCAAATATACAGTTTTGTCATTAATTGTGACCACAATGCCATGCCCTGGCACAGCTGTGAATTGCGACACAGGCATCAGTTTGATACCCTCGCTCGTGGCGTTTTTGACAATAGCCTCGCCTAAGGGATGCTCTGAGCCAGTTTCTGCTGAGGCTGCCATCTGCAACAGTTGCGCACGTCCAAAGCCTTCTGCCACCACAACATCTGTCACAGTTGGCTTGCCCTCTGTTAGTGTGCCTGTTTTGTCAAATACGACAGTATTAATACGGTGTGCAGTCTCTAGGGCTTCGCCGCTTTTAATCAGTATGCCAAATTGCGCGCCCTTGCCCGTTGCGACCATAATCGCCGTGGGCGTTGCTAATCCTAATGCACAGGGGCAGGCGATAACAAGGATAGACACAAATATCGTTAAGGCAAAGGTAAGTGCCGCGCCGCTAATGAGCCACGCAATGGCAGCCAGTGTGGCAATCACGAACACAATCGGCACAAAATAACCCGACACAATATCCGCTAGTTTGGCAATCGGTGCTTTTGAACCTTGTGCATCCTCGACTAGCTTGATAATCTGCGCCAGCGCAGTGTCTGCCCCGACCTTTGTGGCACGGAACTGAATCGAGCCATTCCCGTTAATACTCGCGGCATAGATAGGGGCGCCCTCTTGCTTTTCCACAGGCATACTTTCGCCCGTTAGCATGGATTCATCCATGGTGGTATGCCCCGACACGACTTGCCCATCCACAGGGATTTTCTCGCCGGGCTTTACAATGATTATATCCCCCACCTCGACCTCCTCGACAGGCATGACAACTTCGTTGCCATCCTGCAAGACGAGCGCAGTTTTGGGGGTCAGCCCCATGAGCTGCTTAATTGCTTCGGATGTCTTGCCCTTAGACACCGCTTCGAGCGACTTGCCAAGCAAAATTAGGGTAATAATAACACCAGTGGTTTCAAAGTACAAATTATCAACTGCCATAAAGTGATAGCGCGAAATTTGGTAGACAGAGTAGAGGCTGTACAGCGTCGCGGCTGTCGTACCCATGGCAATGAGAGAATCCATATTGGGTGAACGATGCCAAAGCGCGCGAAAACCCACAACATAAAAACGACGACCCGCCCAAATAATAGGCGCCGTCAACGCGATTTGCACTAGCGCGTACACCATAGGAAATTGCATCGGGCGCAGAAAAAATGGAATCGGAAAATTGAGCCACCAAATCATAGAACCCATGGCAAGGTATAGCAGCGGCACACAAAAGACAGCAGACACAATGAACTTTGTCCACAGTGTGCGAATTTCCGCCTCTTTACGCAGCTTGTCGGCGTCCACCGCCGCGCCTGTCTGCGCCTCCAGCGGCGTATACCCTGCCCGACGGATTTCCTCTTTGATTGCCGAAATACGGATGCCAGACGGATTATACCGTACCGTTGCTTTCTCTGTCGCCAGATTCACAGTCGCACTGACAACCCCTGGCGCTTTTGCCAATGCTTTTTCAATCCGTGACGAGCAGGACGCGCATGTCATACCCCCCACGGGTATCGTAATTTCTTTCGCGTCTGGTTCTTTGATAACCTCGTAGCCAGCTTTGACAACCGCCGCTGTGATTTGCTCAAGCCCCACGAGGCTTTCATCAAAGGAAATCGTGAGCTTCTCGGCGGCAAGATTGACACTGGCGGCGGCGACGCCCGCCAGCTTGGCGGTGACACGTTCCACACGTGCCGAGCAGGACGCACAGGTCATGCCGCCAATTCGAACCGTAAGTTGTTGCATGTTAGGATACCCCCGTATAGTATATTTTCTTGAAACAAGAACGCGGCTTTCGCCGCGTTGGATGTATTGCATCTTAGCAAAACACAGTATAGCACGTTTGTGCGTGCTTTGCAATACTAGTTTTTTGCCATATTAGCAACATATGGGAAGCATACCGTTAAGTTAGGAAACCGTTACCTTTTGCTTTAGTAAGTCTTTCCATTCGTTCATTTTTGACATGGTGATTTTTAGCAATTCGCCGCTTGTCGTGTCAATCATAATAGCTTTCACCAACAACCCAAATTTGCCGTCTCGCACAGTTTTCATCGCGGTAAAAGGAATGGATATCATGCCAGAGGGGTTCATCATTTTGTTGTAGACGGCGGCTGTTAGCATCCCTGTTAGTCCAAAACCCTCTAGTTTCATCGGGATAACAATCAGGCGTTTGTCTGTCAAAAGTATATCTGCTTCGGCGCGTGTAACGGTAAGGCTGTCAGCTGTTGCAAATGACCCGTCAACTGCCCTGACCAGCGTTTCCGCTGTCTGGTCTGCTAAATCTGTACCGCAAAATTGGCAAAACGAGACCTGTCCCTCTAAATCTGGGTTTACATGGCTGCAAATGTGACATTTTTTGTTTTTCATGATG
>JAVBKJ010000155.1:0-13704 GCA_031554075.1 Oscillospiraceae bacterium
TGAGCCACTGTTCTGGAAAATAGTCGCCGCCGTAAAGGATGCTCTCTGTTTTGAAATCCATCAGAAACCTCCACTATAACACAACAATTTCTGTTGTTTTTTTGTTAGACATGGAAAATTGCAGTTAAAATATACCTATATTGTATACATATAATTGGTAATAGTCAAGAGAAAAGGTGGGTTTTCATGGTTTACGTAGAAAATCACGTCAAGGACATACAGATTGCATACATTGGTGGCGGTTCACGAGGCTGGGCATGGGGCTTTATGAAAGATCTTGCCATGGACGCAGACATTACAGGCGAGGTAAGGCTGTATGATATCGATAAGCCTGCCGCAGTGCAAAACAAACACATTGGGGATCGTGTGTCTGCGCATCCAAATGCCTTGTCGCACTGGCAGTATAGTGTTTCCGACAGTTTGCAACAGGCGCTAGCTGGTGCGGACTTTGTTGTGATCTCCATACTGCCGGGTACATTTGACGAAATGCGTTCTGACGTTCACGAACCCGAAAGATATGGTGTGTATCAATCGGTGGGCGATACGGTAGGCCCTGGTGGCTTATTACGCGCCTTGCGAACTGTTCCCATGTTTGTTGACATTGCGGAGGCAATTCGCGATTATTGCCCCAACGCTTGGGTAATTAACTATACAAATCCCATTTGCGTCATGTTGATGGTGTGTATTTGTACAACATCACTGTGCGCCAGTCGCCTGCCTGGTGTGTACACCTAATCTATTGCAACCAAATAAGCTTAAACCACGTAGCGGTGCATACCAAATTTGATGAAAACGGCAATCGATACAAAGATATCGTCAACGGCGATGGGTTTGACCCTGATTCCTGTAGCGATGTGTATGTGTTTAATTCGCTTTTTGCAAGCCAAGATGATTGCATCGCCGTCAAGTCAGGACGAGACAAAGAGGGGCGCGACGTTGGCATTCCCTCCGAGCGTATTCGTGTGTCTAACTGTACATTTACGAGCGGATTCGGTGTCGTTATGGGCAGCGAGATGTCAGGCGGCGTGCGTGATGTCGTAGTGCAGGATTGTGTGTTTCAGAATGTTCATAGTATCGCCAGCATTAAAGCACCACGGGGGCGCGGCGCCGTCATTGAGGATATTGTCTACAAACGTTGTACACTCACAAATTTAAGCACAGAGCTGACAGACTGCAAGTGGTTTCGCGGTGCGCTCTTAGTTGACCAATTCTATAGCCACGAGGATTTCGACGTCGTACACCCAGAAGAAGTAACAGACGGCACACCTGTTTTTCAAAACATAACCTTTCAAGATATAACGATAGAGACAGTGGCAGGACATGCCATTTACATTGTTGGGTTACCTGAAAGCCCCATACGCAATCTGCGGCTTCACAATGTGGTGGCAAAAGGCAAATACAGCACGAAAATTAGCAATGTACAAGGGCTTGAGATGACCAATGTAACGGTTGAAGTAATATAACAGGGAAAGAGATGATACGATGAGACATGAAAATCTGGCTGTCGTTGCGATGAACGAATCAGCCAGCTTGACCACCTATCTATTAGACAATGTTGCAGAAATAGACATACACCGCAAGCGACCACTCGTTGTCATCTGCCCTGGTGGCGGCTATGCGTTCACTTCACAGCGAGAAGCGGAATCCATAGCCATTCAGTGCAATGCCAGAGGGCTACACGCTGCCATTTTGAGATACAGTGTTGCCCCAGCCCTTTTCCCGACAGCACTGGCGCAGCTGGCAACGGCGGTTGCCATGGTTCGTGAAAACGCTGCGTTATGGCAGGTGGACACAAACAACATATCGGTGTTGGGCTTTTCTGCGGGGGGACATTTGGCGGCTAGCTTGGGCGTGTTTTGGAATACTGCCCTATTGCGTGAGGCACTACCGAATCTCACAGCGGCGCAAGTGCGACCCAACCGCATGGTGCTGTGCTATCCTGTCATTACAGGGCTTGCCTTTGCACATGAGGGCAGTTTCCGCAATCTACTAGGGGATGCGTATGAGGAGGTCACAAAACGGCAAGGGCTGTCCCTTGAAACGCAAGTGAATCAGGACACACCCCCCACCTTTATCTGGCACACAGCGCAAGACACCGATGTGCCGCCGCAAAACAGCTTGCTGTTTGCCAGCGCGCTCCTTAGCAACAATATCCCGTGTGAACTGCATGTGTATCCAAAGGGGTGTCACGGATTGTCACTCGCCAATCAGGAAACCTGCGGTCCTGCTCAGGAATTTTTGATTGTGCCATCATGCCAGAACTGGATAGATATGGCGGGACGTTTCCTATGGATGGCGTTATCTGACGAACACTGAGGGCAGGGATCGTCTTTGAACAGGCAAGGGCTTGTAAAATTTTAGTTGCTTTGATATACTAGGACGTGTTAGGGGTATGTATTTGTGTGAAGTAGGGTGCTATCACACGAGCAAATACTAATTTCCTTTCAGAACATCAGTCTAGCGCGTCCTAACGTTTTACCACGAACAAATGGCACAGAAGAATGGGAGATTCAAAAAGTGAAGGGGGAACTAGCATGATTCAAGCGCAACAAGTTTCGAAACGGTATGGCAAGCTACTCGCTAACGACAAGGTAAGCCTAGAGGTGGCGGCAGGAGAACTCGCCATTTTACTCGGACCAAACGGCGCAGGAAAATCCACACTCATCAAGTCGATTTGCGGACTATTACGTTATGAGGGCGCGATTACCATCGGGGGTTTTGATAACCGTACGCCCGACGCAAAGCGGTTGCTTGGCTATGTGCCAGAATTTCCAGTGCTTTACCCCATGCTAACAGTGCGGGAACATCTTGAATTTATTGCCAAAGCATACAAGTTATCAGACTGGGAGACATACGCCCAAACCTTACTGACGCGCTTCGAGCTGGCAGACAAGCAACAAAAACTAGGCAAGGAATTATCAAAGGGTATGCAGCAAAAGGTGAGTGTCTGCTGTGCTTTATTACCCAGACCAAAGGCGGTCATATTTGATGAACCCTTGGTGGGGCTTGACCCGCACGGCATACGCGAACTCAAAGCAACCATTGCTGACCTAAAGCAACAGGGGTGTGCGTTACTCGTCAGTACCCATATGCTTGATAGCATTGATGACAATTGGAACATTACCTACATCATGAAAAACGGCTGTTTGGCGCGTGCCTGCCGCCCCACAGATTTATCAGCAGGGGAGAGCCTAGAACAGCTTTACTTTACCATCACTGAAGGTCAAGGTGATGCCACATGACAAGCCTCCTTTACTTAGTGGTGACGGCATTCAAAAATGGTATACTAGAAGTTTTCAAAAAGCCAGCGAAGCTGATTATGTACATATTAGTCATTGGTGCATTGATTGCGCTGATTGTGATTTCCGCGTTGACAGGCGCGAGAGAGCGAGATTCTGTGCTTGACCCCTTTTGGCTAGACGGCTGCTTCTTCTTACTACTTGCCATGTTTGCGATACTGTCGGTGCAAAAAGGGCTGTCGAGCGGCGATGCAATCTTTGACATGAATGACGTCAATTTCCTTTTTGTGTCGCCGTTAAGCCCCAGATCAATTTTGCTGTATGGCATTATACGCATGATAAAAATGGTGTTCTTCGGCGGCTTCTTTCTGCTATTTCAGACAAGCACGCTCAGTAGCGTCTTTGGTGTCGGGTTCGATGCGATTATGCTTTTGATGCTCGGCTACATGCTCGCCGTTACACTTACGTCTATCCTATCACTTGTTATATACACGTATACCAACGGAAACAACAAGCGCAAGCTGATTGTGAAGCTTGTGACCGCTGCTGTCTTTGTGCCGTTAGTGCTTGTGGCCGCCACGCAATTTTTGGCAACAGGGGACGTCTTAATCGCGCTAAATACCACACTGCACTCCCCAGTGTTTGCGTGGACCCCAGTGCTAGGATGGGCGGCGCATGGCACAGGGGCGTTCATCGCAGGCGACATAGGCACAGGACTACTGTTTTACGGATTGCTTGTGGGTACGTCGGCGATACTGGTGGCAAGCCTGTTACTGTCGAAATCGGATTATTATGAAGATGTACTCGTGGCAACAGAAACCGCGTTTGAGCGAAAACGTGCCATAGCGGAAGGTCAGATGGCCGCCGCGACGGAGACGAGACGCAACGTCAAAGTGGGACAAAGCGGTGTTGGCGGTTGGGGTGCCAGCGCGATACTACACAAGCACCTGCGCGAAAGCTTCCGCGCGAACAGATTTGGGCTGTTTAACCTCGGGTCAGTACTCATGATTGGTGGTTCGGCGATTCTGAGCCTATTCATGAAAGAGATTGGCACGATTTCTGTCATCCTACAAATTCTGATGTGGATGCAAGTCATGATGATTGGTACTGGCAGAGGGTTGAAAGAACTTTACGCACACTACGTGTATCTAATTCCTGAAACCTCGTTTGCTAAGATTGTGTGGAGTAATCTGGAGGTTGTCCTGCGCGTATTCTTGGAAAGTGTCTGTATTTTTGTCATTTCTGGTGTCATTGTAGGGGAATCACCCGTCGCCATTGTTGCGGCGATTGTGGTGTACACACTTTTCTCCCTGCTGCTAATTGGCATCAACTACCTATCCATGCGTTGGACAACGGCAGATATCAGTGGCGGTGTGTTAATTGCATTTTACTTCTTAGCCGTCATTATTATCATGTTGCCGGGTCTCGTTCCTGCGATGATTGTCGGTTTTACAATGGATGGGTCGTGGGGATTTGTCGTCGGTTTGGCGATTCTGGCAGCGTGGGAGTGCATAGCGGCGGTTATCTGTTTTGCCCTGTCCAAGGGCGTGCTTGACCGCTGTGACATGCCTGTCATGCCAAAGCAAGGGTAAATCTAACATTATAACAATGCACACCCCCTTGAGCCACAATGGTTCAAGGGGGTGTGTGCATTGTTGCAATTATCTGTTTGTACTTATTTCAGTTAAAAACATACAATGTTTTAACGAGAACAAAGTGTATGTGGCGGCTACAAGCCGCCGCAAGAGGTTAGTATTATTCGATTACGCTGATTTTTGTCACGTCTGGTGTATGGGGGGCAACGGCGTTGGCTGATGTGCCTAGTAAGATGGCGATGCCAAACTCGAAGCCTGTGGGAAAGCCCAACCGTTGCTTAAATTCAGCGGCTTTACTGCCTGCAAAGGCAAGCCCAGCAAGCCCGCAAATACAGCTCCCCAGCCCAAG
The DNA here is from genome assembly GCA_031554075.1 of Oscillospiraceae bacterium. Classification (GTDB taxonomy): domain Bacteria; phylum Bacillota; class Clostridia; order Oscillospirales; family UBA929; genus WRMG01. Next base: position 5,184 of record JAVBKJ010000155.1, read on the forward strand.
TGACGTGGCGGCAAGCGCCACATGTTCGCTAAGGATGCCGCAGTCCATCACTGCGCCGTTTAGATCTGTCGGGTCAATCGGCACCATAATCACACAAGGGGCATTGTAAAACAGTTTGCCGCCGCGGGACTGAATGCGCTCAAACATGGCTTGATTCGGCATCGACTTCATAATTGCCAGCCCCTCATTTTCCATGTCGTCAATTAAATCCTTGTTTTTCACCACAATGACGCGCCACCCCTGACGGTTTACGCCACTGGGTGCTTGGATAGCGGCGGTGGCAATGCTCGTAAGTTGTTCCTCTGTTGGCATTTCGTTCGTAAATGCGCGGCAGGAATAGCGTGCCGCCATAGTGTGTAGTACTTCGTTCATGTTGGGTGTACCTCCTACAAAATGTGTAATAATATTATGCTCGGTGCATTAGCACGTTGCCTTGTCTGTAAATAGCACGCCATCGAGGTGATCTATCTCGTGGCAAAACGTGGCGGCCAAAAAATCGCTGCCGCTAACAGTAATCGCATTGCCATGCCTGTCAAATGCCGATACGGTAACGCTTTTGGGGCGGGTCACTGTCCCTTGTGGCGCGCCTGACGCAATAGAGCCTTCACGCACTGCCTGCGTTTTCGCGCTGACCTCGATAATGGTCGGATTGATAAGCTCCATGACGCCGCTAGTGTCGTTTACGACGACCACGCGCCTTAAAACACCGACATGCACAGCGGCGCAGCCGTAACCGCCCACTGTTGCCAGTGTTTCGCGCATGTCATCAAGCAATGTCCAGAGACGTTCGTTAAAGGCTGTGACGGCGCGGCTTGTCTTGCGAAAAAGGGGGTCATCCCAGCGTGTCAGATTGCGTAATGCCATTCGTGCGCCACCTCTATTCCTCTGGTATGTCAATGTCAAACCCATTGGCAAGAATGAATCTGCGAAGCAAATCGTCCGCTTTTATCATAATTTGAAACGGTTTACTTTTTGTCTTGTCCAGTTTCTCGAAAAATGCCATCGCCTTTGTCGTATCAATGGTTGCCTTCAAATCGTCAAAACGTCCAAACTGATTGATGCTCGCCTCAGACATCTTGGCAGTCATGAGATGCCGTAACTTCGTTTCGTCCAACCCCAAATAGGCAACAAGTAGGCGTATTTGGTCGTTTTTTGCGTTGCATTGATACTCGGTGATATAGTCTCGAAACGTCTTGCCGTTTTCAAGCTTGGCAGTGCCACTCGCGACATCATGCAGAAAGATGTTGGCAAATTTTTGCTCCTCCTGCGTTAGCATGGCAAATGATTTATGCAAATCATCTAATGTTTGCTGTTTTTCCGCCGCGTCCACGCCCGCTTGTTGAATGGTTCTCAGGAATTTATCAAAGCGGACATTCATATAGTCCGAGTCGATTTTACCCGTGTCGATTTCCGTTAGCGACCCATCAATCTCGTAAGGAGCGTCATCGTTACCATTTGCACCGCCGCTAAACAGCTCTTTATAACGCATAGCCAAAATTAGGTATGTGTTTTCATCCAACGTCATGTCAACATGGGTCGAGGGGTTGTCGCTGTCTTCGTCAAACGTGTAGGTGCGCTGTGACCATGTGAACCCTTGGAGTGTGGCGGCCTCTAAATAATCGTTGAACGTCTTGAACAGTGTGGCGTATTTTCCACGTTCGGCGTGTACGTCGGGCAATTTTTCAAAATCGGGCAGCCCAGCCGCCGCAAACAAACGACAGATATCCTCATAAATTGTATTCAGCTTCGTTAGATTATAGGCAAGTTTTTCCACAAACAACCCAACAGGTTTATCGCCCGAGTAAAGTTTCACCGCCTGCTGAATGTGTTGCTCCATGGTATGGGGATAGCGGTAATAGCGTATCGTTCCAAACGGCTTGTCCGACCCAAACAGACGGTTTGTGCGCGAAAACGCCTGAATAATGTTCTCATACCGCAGCACCTTATCCAAGTAAAGCGTGTTTATCCACTTGGAGTCGAACCCTGTGAGCATCTGGTCAACGACAATTAACATGTCTAGCTGTTTTGATGGTGTTCTGTCAAGCATCTGGTATGGCTTTTTGTGCGCCAACCGCGCCGCAATGTCCTTCTTTAGTGTATCGTAGTTCTTTAGGGTAAACTCTTGCTCGTACTGGGCGTTATAATCCTGAATAATTTCGACAAGCCCGTCTTCTTTATACGTTGTCTCGCCGTTATTATCAATCGTCGGGTCAAACAGGCAGGTGAGTTTTAGCGTAGGCATGTGGGTTTTTAACAGCCGATAATACTGTATCGCCTCCGAGATGCTGTTTGTGGCAAAAATGGCATGAAATTTGCTATTATGGCTGAGTGTTAACCAGTTTTCTGCAATATCGCGCACGACCATATTCGTGTGCTCGTCAGTTAGATACTGCGATTTCGGCAAAAAGTCCTCGATGCCTTTGCAATATGTCCCGTCTGCACCGACGTAGCCCGCCATTTTGACACGGGCAGAATCCATGTACGTATAGAAAATTTCGCTTTTGGGTGGGTCAGCCACCGCCTGCGCCACGGTCGCGGCTTTTGCCTGCGCTAACGCCACCGCCTGCCTTACGTCCCTATCTGTATAGGTGAGTACCTTGTAAGGGTCAAAGCCGAGCACATTCTTGTCGCGTATGCCGTCGGCAATGCTATATCTGTGCAGTTCGTCGCCAAAAATGGTAGACGTTGTGTTCTTTTTCTTTTGGTTTTCCTCGTGTATCGGCGTGCCTGTAAACCCAAAGAAAATGGCAGAGGGGAATGCCTTTTTGATATCTAACAGCATATCGCCAAAGGTGGAACGGTGCGCTTCGTCTGTGATAAACACGATGCGCTTCGCGCTCATCAATTCGATATCGTGAGCATTGAGACCGCCATCTTCACTTTTGATGTTGCTCATCTTTTGAATGGACGTGACAATCAGCGTATTGGCGGGATTGTTGCTTTTTAGCTTGGCAATGAGTGTGACGGTGTCCTCCGTTGCTTGCACTGTTTCGTTTTCGTCGGCAAAGCCGCGATATTCCTTTAGCGACTGCGTGCCAAGCTCGATTCTGTCCATCAAAAAGAGTACCTTGTCGGCATCCTTGGAGTTTGCGATGAGCTGTGCCGCCTTAAAGCTTGTCATGGTCTTGCCAGAACCAGTGGTGTGCCAAACATAGCCGCCGAGCCTGTTGCGCCCATCCCAATTGGTTTTAGAAACACGGTCGGAGATGGCGTTTGCCGCATAGTACTGGTAACTGCGCATGACTTTTAGCACGCCGTCGGTGTCATCTGCTACAGTGTAGAACCCGATAAGCTGGTGCGCCATAGGGATAGAGAGCAGCGAGGACGCGACCTCGCGCCAATCGTTCATCGGCTCGTTATTAAAATCTGCCCAGTGGAAATAAAAGTCCTTATTAAACCTGCCGTCTGTGCCGGGGTTGGCGAAATACACCGTTTCCGCAGGCGACATGGCGACAAAAATTTGCACAAGCGCAAAAATGCCGCTAAAAATCCCCTCATGGGCGTATTTCTCTATCTGGTGATAGGCTTGGCTCACGGCGACGCCGCTGCGCTTTAGTTCGATATGGATGACGGGCATCCCGTTTATCAACAGCAGTAAGTCACCGCGGCGGTTGTTTAGGATGTCTGACTTACTTTTGAACCGCGGCTGTTGGACAATTTGGTAGCGGCTTTGTCCTGCGGCAATTTCACGACGGTCATAGATTTTGAGGCTGATTTCATGCCCGAAATGTAGGGTGTCGTTGGGGTTATCGCGCACAATCGTCACTGTTCTGCCGTTGATAAAGCCGTTTAGCTTGAGTGGCGTTCGCAGTGCGGTGACTTGTTCGATAATTTGCCCCATTTCACCGCTTGTTAAGGGGTGGTCATTTAAGCGGTCTATCCCTTTGTTATTGGCAAACAGAATCTTTGCCCAGTTGTCTATCAAATCCGCTTCTGTCGGGTGTTTCAACACCTCAGGCTCCCAACCCTTTTGCGAGAGAACCTCAATCATCGCGGCTTCAAATTCTGCTTCTTTATTGAAATTCATGATGTCACAACTCCTACACAAACATTTTTTCGAGCATGGCTTTCTTGATGGTTTTAAGTTTCTCTAGTTCGCGTTGTTGGAGGGTGATGAGGGCATCGAGTTTGCGGAAGAAATTGCCAATAGCGGTTTGTTCTGATATTTTTGGAAACTTAAAATCTAAATTTGTAAAATCATTATAACTTATACTGCGACCATCTCTAATCCCATAAGTAACCAACTCTAAGCGTTGTATAAAGTTTTTGGAGCTCAAGATATATTTCCAAAAAAAATCATAGTGTTGTGCTTTTTCGAGGAAATCAAGTACAGTATAAGCAGGTGACGTTATGCCTTCTACTCTTGCATGTGCAAAACCACCTTGAAATGAGCGAAGATGAATTACAAACTGTCCGGGTAAAACGCGTTTATAAGTAATTTCGTTTTTCTTGTCGTGATTGATGTTTATACCGCTGTCGGCCCTTTTTATCATCCCGTATTCTTGTGACGCAGATAACACAGGTAATTCAACATGGTCTTTATCTGATACTGTATTAAATATTTCCGCAGCCTTCCTATTCTCCCATGCCCCTGTAAACCCTGTAAAGCGAACTTCTGGGACATCTGCGCAATCTTTGGGGAACATTTTTTCAAGCATGGACTTTTTGACGGTGACCAGTTTGTCATACTTGCGTTGTTGGAGTGTGATAAGGTTGTCAGCGTTGCGGAAGAAATTGCCAATAGCGGTTTGTTCAATCTTATTAGGATAAAGCAAAGTTAATTCTAATAGATCTGAATTACGCAGATGAACAACCGATTTTCCTTGCGCTCTTTTGGAAAGTTCGTTTCGTCGCTCTCCATTCGAAATTGCCAGTGCAAGAAAAAGGGAATCCAACTTTATGCTTGGCGTAATAATATTCAAGTCTCCTCCAAGTAATATTCCTCGAACTTCCACTGCAGAGGCGCGAGCAATATCTTCGGCGGATTCTCCAGAAGCTGGGACAATGACTTCTACTCCTGTGCTAAATATTGAATTTGGTTTTTCAATAGCAAAAGTATCAACTTGCCTAATGCTTGTTCTATAATTTGTATACAAACTTCCATACAAAATTACAGGTGTACCCCTCTCAGCTAAGTCACTTTTTGAATATCCTTGACCTTTGGAAAAAACAGCAACATCCCCTAATTTCCTATTCTCCCAATCCCCATCAAACCCCGCAAAGCGAATGTCAGGTACATGTTTCTCAGCCAACTCAATCACCCTGAAGCAGCGCGCGGAACTCGCTGAGACCTTTCATGTCGTATTCATTGCCGATAAGGTCGCCAATCATTGTGGCGAGGGTAGCCTCGGTGTCCCGTATCTCTGCTTCAACAGCGGCAAACGTGACGGCGTATTTTTCCGAAAGGGCGGTAACGCTGGTAATCAGTTCGCGAATGACCCCAACAGGCAGTTGATGAAGCTCTGCTACAAGTGGCAAAATCCACTTTTGTTCCAGTAGGGTAAGGGCTTGCGCGTCGGTGAGTGCTTCAATGGTCGCCTTGGTTTTCATATGCAGGGCGGCGGTGGCTTCTTTGACCTTACTTTTAACGTCCTTTTCTTCATTCATTAGCTTGTGCGCGCGTTGCAAAGCCGCTTCAAGAGAGTCCTCGGCAAACGTTGTCCCTTTGGCTTCTTTGACGATTCTAGCGACCTCTTTGGCAACAAACGCGTCGCCAGCGTCGTTAATGGCAGGCGTTTGTGTATCCTCCTCGGACAGTGAATCCAGTATTTCGTCGTATGTCGCGGTTATCTCGACAAGACGGGCTTCTTGATTTCGCAGAGCGGTGTAGTCGTCTAGTAACAGTGTGCGCTGCACAAGGTCAAAGGGGATAACATGCCCGACCCACCCGTCCTGCACCTCCTCGTCGTTGCCGTTTTTCTTCTTAATGACCATATGGGGGTCAACGGCTTTCACGGCTTGAAATCCCTCTGTTTGCACGATTTCAAGGTCGACAGACGTTTTTGCCCACGCGTCGTCTAACAGTTGATAGGCTTCATAGCGGTCGATAAGCGGTAGGGCGGTAAGGCGCGCAAAGATGGCGTCGCTTAACACTTCCTCCTCCTTAGAAATGTTGAGGCTTGCCATATTGTCAATCAATTCTGTTTTCAAAAACCCATTAAAGTTCGCATACGACGTCATAAAACGCGAGACAAACGACGTGACAGCTGGGTGGCTTTCGACCACCTGCGAAACATCAGACGCTATCAATGTGGTGTATTGAGTGTCGTTGGCGACAAAAAGGGCGTCAGTCAGCCCCGGGAACGCATCCCAATACGCACCAAGCGCGGCAATTTCGCGCAAGGGGATACCACCGAACATAGAGGCGTAAATATCCCATGTTTCTGCACTGGCAGAGGAATCGACATATCGCGGCAGATTCAAGTTGTATTCGTTGCGGCGAATTTCATCACGAGACACTTTTCTTGAAAACTTGGGCACATCCGCCCTAGCGACCACGACATCGGCAATTTTCTTAATATCAGAAGCGCGAAGCTTATTATTCTTGCCAACCTTAACAAAGCCTTTAGAGGCATCGATAAGTAAGACATCTGTATTGTCCCGTTTTTGGCGCAGCACCATGACAATCGTGGGTATGCCTGTGCCAAAGAAAATGTTGGCAGGCAGCCCGATAATGGCATCGATGTGATTTTCTTCAATTAGATTTTTGCGTATGTCGCCCTCCTCACCGCCGCGAAACAAAACGCCGTGGGGCAACACGATGGTCATAATGCCATCTGGTTTAAGATGGAATAAATCATGGAGCAGGAACGCATAATCTGCCTTAGACTTCGGTGCAAGACCAAACCGCGCATATCGCGGGTCAGTTGCCTTGTTCACAGGATCCCACAGTTGCGAATAGGGCGGATTGGACACAACGGCATCCACGTAAAGCGGGTTATAGGTATCAATAGGGTTGGATTCATCAAAAAATGGCCAATCATCCTCCAGCGTATCGGCGTTACGGGTGACGATATTATCAGGTAGAATGCCGCGCATCACGAGATTCATACGGGTGAGGTTGTATGTATTTTGTTTGAGTTCCTGCGCGTAGTACTTAATGTTATCTTTGCCGTCCATATGCTTCGCGACACACTGACCAATGTTAATGAGTAGCGAGCCTGATCCGCTGGTGGGGTCGTAAATGTTGATTTCCGTTCTGTGCTTCAAATGGTTGGCAACAATTTCGGACATCAGCAAAGAGACTTCGTGCGGCGTATAAAATTCGCCTGCCTTTTTGCCAGCGGTGGCGGCAAACTTGCTAATCAGGTCTTCATAGATAAAGCCGAGCACATCGTAATCCTGCTTGCCGTTCATAGGGATATCTTTAATGAGGTGAATGAGGTCACTCACGGCCTTGGTGCGTACGCCCGCGCTTTCGCCAAGCTTGCTGAGTCCCGTTTGTAATGTGTTAAATACACCCTCGAACACTTTTTTATGCGATTGGTTAATAAGACGGGCAAAAGCGGACAACGCATCGGTGACATTTGATGCGTCGAAATCTCTGCCCATGTTGAGCCAAGTGGAAAATAAATCCTTGTAGGCGATAAAATACCCGACGTTCTGACGAATAAATTTGACAGTGTCGGCATCGTTTTCGTCGAGCGCCTCGATGTCCTCTTTGGTAAAACTGTTCTCTTTTAGAAATTGTATCTCATTGTCAGATAGATATTTGTAAAAAATGAAGCCTAAAATATAGTCTTTGTATTCGTGCGCTTCGATTTTGGAACGCATTTTGTTGGCGGATTCCCATATTTTTGTAGCAAGCTGTTGTTTGTTCATGGCGGTGTTTCCTCTTTTCTGTACTGACATGCTTGTTTAATCTGTAGCGCGTTACGTAACCCACTGGTGGACATTTGCTATCTTGTCGCGTTTATGGTTTGACATAGGTACTGTATAGCTTATCGTATCCGAAATGGAATTGCAAGCATCTTGTATGAATCTTTACCTCTATAAACACAAAAGCTGTCAAATTATCTGTAAAGATAATTTGACAGCTTTTGATAAGTAATGTCTATTTTGTACCGAATAGATAAAAATAATTACGAATTATCTCCACTTTTTAGATAATTAAGAACAATTAGACCGTTGGTCAAATAAGCTGATTGTACAGTTTGTTGCGCATATTTTTTCTGTAAGTCTTGATTTTTAAGTATGTCTTGCCCAATCAAAAGTTGTTGTTGCTGCAATTCCTCCATGCGTGCCTTATGTAAAATGTCCTCATAAAGGTTTAGAGCGTCTTTAAGGGTATTTGCGCGACCGCTTTCGAGTAGTTTCATTAGGCATTCTACAGTATGAAGTTTGCAATATGCCGCTGTTAGATAGGTTTTTAAGTGAACATAAGATTCCGTTTCCATAAGAATTTTGACTTGGTTTTTATAGTCGTTTTTAATTTTTTACACTTCAGGGGCATTTTTTTTGTTGTAAAGAGAGGCTCTGGTATTATTAAAGTGAGAGATTAATACGGCCAAAACAACAAAAA
>JAVBKJ010000040.1:0-2991 GCA_031554075.1 Oscillospiraceae bacterium
CAAATTCCAAGCGCCTTGAATAGAATTTCTGCATATTCAAGCGGCATCGAGCTTGACGATAAAATCGTTTCAATTTGTGAAACAATCGGCACAAGTAAAGTGAAGATTTTATATATTATGTAGACTCCCGCCGCCAATGAAACTAGCATAGCATATTCTGGTTTGCTTTGTCTTAACATTACAGCAAGTACAGTAGCAACGATTGCAACACCAATTATTGCAAAAATTTCCGTTCCCATTAGTATAACCCAAAGACATTCTTGACCATCTCGAACAGGCTATTGATTTCGTTAACCATCATCATCAATACAACAATGACGCCTGCAAGCGTTGTCATCATCGCTTGATCCTCGCGACCAGAACGCCTTAACACTTGGTCGAGAACTGCAACAATTATTCCTATTGCCGCTATGCGGAAAATCAAATCTACTTCCAAAGCTTTTCCCCTCCATGCTCATGCGATTAAAATTGCGATGGCTAGTCCCGAAAGTACACCCAACGCGCGATACAATTTTTTGTGCTTTGCCGCATATTCTCTCGCATCTTGCAGTCTTGATTCTAGTATAACAATGCCATATTCAAGAGCTGCAAGCTGACTATCAAGGTCACATCTGCCTAATGTCTCCGATAAATTTACTATTATTTCTGTAGTGTCTTTACATATATCAGTATTATCACTATTTACTGATTTGCGCCACGCTTCAGCAAATCCAATACCATTGCTCATTTTTTCCCGACAAAGCATCAAGAACTTTAGCGATGAAAATTCCATGGAGCTTGCGGCTTGCGCAATCAATGAATCAATGCTAGGCTGTAAATATTTAAGTCTGTCCCGCATAAACTGGTACAACCTAATTGTTGTTTCTATCGTCGCTACCCGTTTTGAAAGTCCCGATGCACTCCAAGTCCCTGCCATCGAGCAACAGAGAACGATTAGGAACATTCCACTTATTTTTACCAAGCAATTCACCTACTTCCAATATTTGGCGAATTTCCCCTGGATTCTCTGAACTCCCCAGTCTAACCAGCTTCTTAAAAGCGCCGCTTTCGAGTAACTTCAAGATTTGTGGACGCTTTAAAAGCTCACGAATTCCATCGCCGTGCGCTGTGGCAACGACTTTCACGCCCGCATTTAAGCCATCAAGTATGCTTGCCACTTCGTCGCTGCCGCCGATTTCATCGCACACAATAATTTGCGGAGAAAGTGTTCTAATCGCAATTTGAATCCCTTCCGCCTTTGGGTAGCTGCTTAGAATGTCACTACTGATGCCAAGGTCATTTTGCGGCACACCGTCATAAACCGCGCCAATTTCACAACGTTCATCAACAACAGCCACCTTGACAAACCGTCCTGTTTTGCCAGTCGCAAGTTGACGCGACAAATCACGCAAAATCGTGGTCTTTCCGCTTGATGGCCCACCGACAATTAATACTCCACACAAAGTGTTGCAGAAAATTTCGTCCATTAGCGAATTCGCAGCACCTGTAACCTCTCGCGCAACTCTTAGGTTGATTGAAGTGATGTCGCGAATAGTGGAGATTTTGTCATCGCTCAACACTGCTGTGCCGCAGATTCCTGCGCGATGACCTCCTCTAAGCGAAATATACCCGCTTTTGAATTCATGTTGATGCGAATGAACCGAAAATGCGCACATACTTACAACTGAATCTGCAATATCATTTTGCGTGACAATATATGGATTTTTGGGCAAATTTAAGAGCTGCGAGCGGTCGTCGACAAACCAAAACCGCTCCGCACATGTGAGCATGATTGGCTTACCCACACGCAGGCGAACTTCAAATGCGGTGAGCTTGGCCGAATTTGGTATGCCGATTAAGATTGACTTCAGCTTGGGCGAAAGGCTTGATACGGCTTGGTTAAAGCGATTTTGTGTGTTTTGAACATCCATAACGTTACCCTCTTTTAAAGTTTGTTTGATGTTAAAGGATATTACAGGTTGTACTTTTTTAGAACTATATTTTTTATTAATCAATGTGAAAAACAAAAAAAGCAAGTTGTTTTTCAACTTGCTTTTCTGTACTTAGTGTACTGTGTGTTATAGTTTATGAGCAGTAAGTATAGCTACCGACCGAGCATTTACTTTTAGCATTTTTGATACTGTCGCCAGTGGATTTTTAGCATTAGCCATGCACTTTTCAGTGTCATGTGCACCAGTGTCTACTACAAGACTCCATGAATATTGTGTAGGCAATTGCGGCATTTCTATATTTTTTTCTTCCCAAAATGCGTTGACTGCTATGAAAACGATGTCTTCTTCTCCATTTTCAGAACCTGCAAACATTACGCCAACAGTGCGGTTATCGTAGCTTTTATTAAGCGACCATGCATTTTCGCCGTGGAAGCTTATGTCTGGAAAGCCAAACGACGATGGCGACAGTTTCTTGCGCAAAATGCTGTGTTTTTTGCGCAATGCAGTCATGAACTTGAAGAAATCGAAAATATCTCTGTTTTTTTCAATCATGCCCCAGTCAAGCCACGAGACCTCGCTGTCTTGGCAATACGGGTTGTTGTTGCCGTATTGTGTGTTGCAAAATTCGTCGCCTTGTAGCACCATAGGCGTGCCACGGCTGCAAAGTAGCACAGCCATAGCATTTTTTACAAGCTTCTTTCTAAGTGCGATTACCTCTGCGTTATGGGTTTCTCCCTCAACACCACAATTCCAGCTTCGGTTATCGTCTGCACCGTCGGTGTTGTACCACCCGTTTTGCTCATTGTGCTTCGTGTTGTACGAATACATATCCATTAGTGTGAAGCCGTCGTGGCAGGTAATGAAGTTAACAGAAGCGTTATTTCCTCGGAATTTTGGGTCGTACAAATCCTGTGAGCCTGCAATTCTAGCCGCTACAACCTCTGCAAGGCCGCCATCGCCCTTTAAAAAGCTTCGCAAATCGTCGCGGTATTTGCCATTCCATTCTGCCCAACGATTCCACGACGGAAAGCTGCCAACTTGATAAAGTCCACCTGCGTCC